>NZ_CP064187.1:1550000-1860000 GCF_015353075.1 Rhizobium sp. 007
GGCGCCGTCCGATATGAAGTGAAGGGCGAGCCGCTTCGTGCCGGGCTATGCCACTGTGCGGACTGCCGGAAAGAGAGCGGCTCGGCCTTCGTCACGTTCGCCGTATGGCCCCTCGCGGCATTCGAGCATTCCGGTTCGGTCGCGATATATGAAGGCCGCAGCTTCTGTCCCGCATGCGGCGGTCGGCTGTTCTGTCTTACCGAGAAGGAGGCGGAGCTCCGGCTTGGATCTCTCGATGATGCGCCGATGGAAATCGAGCCGCTCTACGAGGTGTGGATCAAACGCCGCGAAAGCTGGCTGCATCCGCTGCAGGGGACCGACCAGTATCAAGAAGATGCCGGCTAAAGCGGACTTTCATTTCCAAGATTTAATTGCAATTTTTCGTCATTCCGTGCGAATGCGCCTCCAACGCTAATTTCCGGTTCATCTTCGCTATGACTATCTAGATGGTAAACGGAGCAGGCGCTTCTTTTTTTGACTTGAGGGTTTTATGGACGATTCCGGAACCGGCAGGAAGGCTGCAGCAGCCAATACCGATCTTGCTGCCGTCCTGGCGGCCTCCGCCAAGCGCGGCAAGGGCCGCCGCTGGCGCGGCCGCCTTATCGCCGCTGCAGCATTGATCGCGGTCGCTGGAACCGGTGCCTTTTTTTACAACGGCCGCAGCGGCAACGGATACAGCTATGCGACGCAGCCGGCAAAGCGCGGCGACCTGACGGTTCTCGTGACGGCGACCGGCTCGGTGCAGCCGACGGAGCAGGTCGACATATCGAGTGAACTTTCCGGCACCGTGCGCGACGTCAATGTCGACTACAACAGCGAGGTCAAATCCGGCGAGGTGCTGGCGGTTCTCGATACGAACAAACTGGAGGCCGATGTGAAGAGCTCGCGCGCGAAGCTCGATTCGGCCAAGGCGAATGTGCTGAAGGCGAATGCCGATCTGCTGTCGGCGCAGGTTTCGCTGGAGCGCTTGAGGAGCCTCGTCAGAGGCAGCGTCTCGACGCAGCAGAGCCTTGACGATGCGACCTACAAATACGAGTCCGCCGCAGCCACGAAGCAGATCAACGAGGCGGAAGTGCTCTCTGCCGAGGCCGACCTGCGGCTCGCCGAGGTCAACCTTGCCAAGGCCAGGATCGTTTCGCCGGTTGACGGCGTTATCCTGACCCGCTCTGTCGATCCGGGTGCCACCGTCGCCGCGTCGCTTTCGGCGCCGGTTCTCTTCACCATCGCCGGCGATCTCAGGAAGATGGAACTGCAGGTCGATGTGGACGAGGCCGATGTCGGCCAGATTGGCGTCGGGCAGAAGGCGACCTTCACGGTCGACGCCTATCCGAACAAGTCCTTTCCCGCCGAGATCGAGCAGATCCGCTTCGCCTCCGAGACGACCAACAATGTCGTCACCTACAAGGCCGTGCTTTCGGTCGACAACGCTGATCTCCTGCTGCGCCCGGGTATGACGGCAACGGCGGATATCACCGTCGAGGCCGTCAAGGATACCCTGATGGTGCCGAACGCTGCGTTGCGCTATGCGCCGCCAGAAGCCGAATCGCGCGGCAGCCGCGGCATCTTCGGTCTTTTCCGCCCGCCGCGTATGGGGCCTCGCTCCGGCGGCAACCGCAGTGAAGCGCTCACGGGCGCCAAACGGCGCGTCTGGGTGTTGCGCGAAGGCCGCCAGATGCCTCTCGTCATCCAGGTTGGTTCCTCGGACGGTCAGTTCACACAGGTCTCGGCCGGTGAACTCAAGGAAGGCGATGCGCTTGTGACCGACGCGACGACACGGACGCAATAGGCGGGCGAACGATGACCAGTCCGCCGCTTCTCGAATTCAGGCAGGTATCGAAGATCTACGGTCACGGCGAGGCGGCGATCCGCGCGCTCGACCATGTCGATCTACGGATCGGCACCCATGAATTCGTCGCGATCATGGGGCCGTCGGGTTCAGGCAAGTCGACGGCAATGAATATCCTCGGCTGCCTCGATGTTCCGAGCGCCGGCGACTACGTCTTCCAGGGCATTTCCACGACCGGTTTCGATCGCAGTCAGCTGACGCTGCTGAGACGCCATATGCTGGGCTTCGTTTTCCAGGGGTTCAATCTTCTCGCGCGGACATCGGCGGTCGAGAATGTAGAGTTGCCGCTGATCTACCGCGGTGTCGCAGCGGGCGAGCGCCACCGGCGCGCCAAGGAAGCGCTTGGCTTGGTCGGACTGAAGGGGCGCGAGCACCATAAGACGCAGGAGCTTTCCGGTGGCCAGCAGCAGCGCGTGGCAATCGCGCGCGCGATCGTCACCGAACCAGCCCTGCTGCTTGCCGACGAGCCGACCGGCAATCTCGACACGAAAACCAGCGCCGAGATCATGGATCTGATGACGAGGCTGAACCGGGAGCAGGGCATCACCATCGTCATGGTCACGCATGAACCCGACATTGCGGCCTATGCAGAGCGCATCCTCCGTTTCGTCGATGGAAAGCTCGAAGCCGAGGTCGCGCATCAGGGCGAGGCGGATCATGTTTCTTGAAACACTGAAACTCGCGCTGCGCGCCATTAGCCGCAACATCCTGCGTTCCTTCCTCACCGTGCTCGGCGTCGTCATCGGCGTTGCCGCCGTCATCGCCTTGGTGACGATCGGCAACGGCACCACAGAGCAGGTCTCCACGGAGCTCTCGCGGCTCGGGACCAACATGCTCTTCGTGCGTCCGGGCCAGTTCGGTCCGGGGCGCGCGAGCTCCGAGGCGAGACGGTTTACCGTTAAGGACGTCGATGCGATCCGCGATCAGCTAACTGGCCTACGTGCAGTCGCGCCGCTCAACCAGACGACGGCGACGGCGATCTACGGTGGCCAGAGTCATTCGACTACCGTCATGGGCACGACCAACGACTATTTTATCGCGCAGGACTGGGACATTGCCCTCGGCCGCACCTTCGAGGCGGCCGAAGAGCGCGGCCGCGCCCGCTGCATCCTCGGCGAGACGGTCCGATCGCAGCTTTTCGGCGCGGCCAATCCGACAGGGCAGCAGATTCGCGTGGGCAAGGTGTCCTGCGGCGTCATCGGCGTGCTGGCGAAGCGCGGGCAATCGGGCATGGGCACTGACCAGGACGATGTCGTGATCATGCCCGTGAAGATCTATCAGCGCCGGATCGGCGGCAGGGCCAACGCCAATGTCCAGATGATCGTCATTTCGGCCCGCGATGGCGTTTCGACCTCCAAGGTTCAGACGGAGACCGAGAACCTGCTGCGCGAGCGCCGCAAGATCGTTCCGGGCCGCGAAGACGATTTCAACGTCAACGACATGACGCAGATCGCCGAAGCCATGACGGGTACGACGACATTGCTCACGGGATTGCTTGGCGCTGTCGCCGCAATCAGCCTTCTGGTCGGCGGGATCGGCATCATGAACATCATGCTAGTGTCGGTCACTGAACGCACGCGGGAGATCGGCATCCGGCTTGCGATCGGCGCATTGGAGACGCAGGTACTGTTGCAGTTTCTGGTCGAGGCGGTTGCGCTGTCGCTCTTCGGCGGCATCACGGGCATCGTATTCGGATTAGGCATCGGCTTCACCGCCGTGACGCTCTTGAAGGTTCCCTTCGTCGTCAGCCCGCTGATGATCGCCGTCGCCTTCGTCTTCTCGGCCGCAATCGGCATGATCTTCGGCTATTTCCCGGCGCGAAGGGCAGCGCAGCTGAATCCGATCGAGGCCTTACGGCACGAATGAACAAGGCCGGGTGATGCTCGGCCTTGGAACACTCCGTGTGCCGATTGATCAGAACTTCGGCAGTTCCGGGCGGTTTGAAAGCGCCTTTTCAATCACGTCAACGACGCGCAGGCGCTGTTCGCCGGAAAGCGGCAGGCGAGGCGCGCGGACGCGGTCGTTCGACTGGATGGCGTAGACTTCCGCAAGCTTGATGTTCTGGACGAGGAAGGTCGAGACGTCCAGGTCGAGCAGCGGCCGGAACCAGCGGTAGATGGCGCGCGCTTCATCGAGGCGGCCCGCCTGAACGAGCTTATAGATCGCGACCGTTTCCTTCGGGAAGGCGACGACGAGACCGGCGACCCAGCCGTGCGCCCCCATCAAGAGGCTTTCGAGCGCCAGGTTGTCGACGCCGGTAAACACATCGAAGCGTTCGCCGAAGGCGTTGAAGACGTCCGTCACGCGGCGGACATCGTCGGTCGATTCCTTCATGGCGACGACGAGATCGTTCTTCGCCAGCACTTCGAACATCGGGATCGTGACGTCTACGCCATAGGCGACTGGATTGTTGTAGACCATGATCGGCAGGCCACCGGCTGCGGCAATCGTCTGGACATGCGTCAGCGTCTCTTCCGGAGCGGATTTGTAAGGCACGCCTGGCAAGACCATGAAGCCGCTCGCACCGGCCTTTGCTGCGGCCTTGGCGGCAGCGGCGCCGCGCTTTGTCGAGCTTTCGCAGACCGTCATCAGTACTGGCCTCGAACCCGCAGCCGAGCGCGCGACATTCAGGATTTCCAACTTTTCTTCCGGCTCGAGCGTCATGTTCTCGCCGAGCGAGCCGCAGACGATGATGCCATCGACACCTGCATCGGCCTGGAGCCCGAAGCAGCGTTCCATTTCGGCAAGATCTAGCTCGCCGCTCTCAGTGAATTTCGTCGTTACTGCAGGAAATACGCCGCGCCACATGTTCGTCTCCTTGACTCTGATATATCACGGCAGCTTGCCATCTGATTTGCGTCGTGTCAATATCTGATATATCAGAATGAAGTATGGACTATCGAATGCAGAGTTCACAGAGCCATCTGGCCTATCTCGCACTTGAACACGCGATTGTGACGCTGGTGTTGAAGCCGGGCGCGCTGGTGACCGAAAAGCAGCTGATCGATATTGCCGGTCACGGCCGTACGCCGGTGCGCGAAGCGATACAGAAGCTTGCCTGGCAGGGCCTCATCATCGTCAGGCCGCGGGTCGGGCTGCAGGTGGCGGAGATCAAACCGGACGATCATGCCAATGTCATGCAGGTGCGCAGGGAACTGGAGCCTATTGCTGCGTCGCTGGTCGCGAAGCATGCGACGGACGAGCAGCGAGGGGCGCTGATAGACTGCGCCCGCACAATGACCAATTGCGCGGTCAATGGCGATCTTGCCGCCTTCTTCGCTGCCGACAAGGCATTCGACGAGCTTCTCGAAGAGGCTTGCCCGAATACGTTCATCACCGCGGCGCTCGGGCCCGTGCAGACACATTCACGCCGTCTTTGGTATTCGACTGCCACTCCGGAGCGGATGGACCGCTCGATCACGCTGCACGTCACGGTTATTCGCGCGATCCAGCAGGGCAAGGTGGAAGAATCACAGCAGGCAATGGCGGCCTTGATCGACTATCTCAGCCACAAATGAAAACGGCCCCGTCTCCGGAGCCGTTCAATCAACAATCCAAAAACCGTCAGCCGACGAAGGCGCGTTCGATGACGAACTCGGCCGGCTTGCTGTTGGCGCCTTCTTCAAAGCCTGCCTTTTCGAGCAGTTCCTTAGTGTCCTTCAACATGGCGGAAGAGCCGCAGATCATGCCGCGGTCGATTGCCAGGTCGAGCGGCGGAACGCCAAGATCGGTAAAGAGCTTACCGGAGGAGATCAGGTCGGTGATGCGACCGCGATATTCGAAATCCTCGCGGGTGACCGTCGCATAGTGACGCAGTTTGTCGCCGACGATCTCGCTCAGCAGTTCGTCGTTCCGGATCTCTTCTATCAGATCGAAGCCGTATTTCAGTTCCGCGACCTCGCGCGTCGTGTGGGTGAGGATCACTTCCTCGTACTTCTCGTAGGTATCGGGGTCGCGGATAAGGCTTGCGAAGGGCGCGATGCCCGTTCCGGTCGAGAACATGTAAAGCCGCTTGCCGGGCGTCAACGCGTCGAGCACCAGCGTACCCGTCGGCTTCTTGCGCATCAGAACCTGATCGCCCGGCTTGATGCCCTGGAGATGCGATGTGAGCGGGCCGTCCGGCACCTTGATCGAGAAGAATTCGAGTTCTTCGGCCCAGGCTGGGCTTGCAATGGAGTAGGCACGAAAAATCGGCTTGCCATCGACCATGAGGCCGATCATCGCGAACTCGCCGGAACGGAAACGGAAACCCTGCGGCCGGGTCATCGTGAAGCGGAAGAGCCGGTCCGTATAGTGCGTGACGCTCAGCACCGTTTCGGCATAGACATTTGCCGGAACGGCGGAGGCGAAATCTTCGGTCTTTGCTGGAGCGTTCATTCGGTATCGGATCCCGTATTCGTCGCATGATCGGTCTGATGCGAGGCAGATATTACAAATACGCTGGAAACTAAAGGCATTCCATTCTCTGCGACGCTATCAGTAAGAAATATGCGTATCATTGTCATGTATCAATGCCTGCGTGATCTTGTTGCTTTTGCGCTGGCGAAGCGGGGCAAAGGATGCATATTAGGCCAAAACGCTGCCCGAGAGGTTTAAGCGGCGGCAGGCGGTACGGGGAAACATGAAGATTTTCAACTACAAGCGCGTTCCTTATGCAGAGATACGCGCCTTTTCCGTCCATATTTTGACGGCGTCCGGCTCTTTCCTCGCATTTCTGGGCGTGGTCGCCGCCGCCGAACACCGCTTCATCGACATGTTCTGGTGGTTGGGCCTTGCTCTGCTCGTCGACGGCATCGACGGTCCCATCGCCCGTAAGGTGCGGGTGAAGGAGGTGCTGCCCAACTGGTCGGGCGACACGCTCGACAATATCATCGATTATGTCACCTACGTGCTTTTGCCGGCTTTCGCACTATACCAGAGCGGCATGATCGGTGAACCGTGGTCTTTTGCCGCCGCCGGCATGATTGTCGTGTCGAGCGCCATCTACTATGCCGATATGGGCATGAAGACCGAGGAGTATTTCTTCTCCGGTTTCCCTGTCGTCTGGAATATGATCGTCTTTACGCTCTTCGTCATCGACGCAAGCGCTGCGACCGCCCTGACGGTGGTGATCGTCTCGGTGATCCTTACCTTCCTGCCAATCAATTTCCTGCATCCGGTGCGCGTCCAGCGTCTGCGGTTCATCAATCTCGGCGTTTTCTTCCTCTGGTCGGCGCTCGGCATGTATTCACTGCTCATGCACTTCAGCATGCCCCAATGGGCCATTATTCTCTTCGTGATCAGCGGTGTCTATCTTTATTGCATCGGCGCCGTACTGCAGTACTTCCCGGCGCTGGGACGTAGCGAATAGGAGGCGGTTATGACAAAGACGCAGGCGATTGCTTTCAGCCGCAATGGCGGTCCTGAAGTTCTTGAGTATGTCGATGTCGATTTGCCGCCGCCATCCGCCGACGAGGTCCAGATCAGGCACGCTGCAATCGGGCTCAATTTCATCGACGTGTATTTCCGCGATGGAACTTATAAGGCGGCGCATCTGCCGTTCATCGCCGGGAAGGAAGCGGCAGGCACCGTGACGGCGATCGGACCTGGCGTCAACGATTTCGCAGTCGGTGACCGGGTTGCCTATGCCGGTGCCGACGGCGCCTACAGCGTCGAGCGGAACGTCGAGACCAAGCACCTCGTCAAGGTGCCCGACGCGATCAGCCTGGAAACAGCAGCCGCGATGATGCTGAAGGGCATGACCGCCGAATATCTGCTGAACCGAACATTGAAGGTCGGTCCTGAGACGGTTCTGCTTTTCCATGCTGCCGCCGGCGGCGTCGGCCTCATCGCAGGGCAATGGGCAAAGGCGCTGGGCGCAACCGTGATCGGTACCGCCGGCTCGGAAGACAAGGTGAAGCTCGCGCTTGAGCATGGCTACGATCACGTCATCAACTACAGGACGGAAAACTTCCTCGACCGCGTTCGTGAGGTCACCGGCGGCAAGGGCGTGGACGTCGTCTATGACTCGATCGGCCGTGATACATTCCCGCAATCGCTCGACTGCCTGAAGCCGCGCGGCATGTTTGTATCCTTCGGTCAATCCTCTGGCGCTATTGAGAATTTCACGATGGCGATGCTGGCGCAGCGGGGCTCGCTTTATGCAACGAGGCCGACGCTTTTCACCTACATTGCCACGCGCGATGAACTGACCGCCTGTGCAAACGCGCTATTTGATATTGTGCTAAGCAGCAAAGTGCGTATCAATATCAACCAAACCTATCCGTTGCGTGAGGTGGGACGGGCTCACACGGATCTAGAAACAAGAAGAACTACGGGAACTACGCTGCTGATCCCATAAACGATCCGGAACGGACAGGTCGGCAGAGGGAAATGAGGGGAACGTGTCGTCATTGAATGCGCTGCCGTCCGGTGCGTTACTGTCGGTCCAGAAACTGACGAAGCTCTTCGGTAGCTTTACCGCCTGCAACGAAATCGATCTCGATATCGCTCCGGGCGAAATCCACGCGCTTCTCGGAGAGAACGGCGCAGGCAAGTCCACGCTGGTGAAGATGCTGTTCGGCGTTTTGGAGCCGTCGGCCGGCGATATTCTCTGGGAGGGAAAGCCGGTTGCGGTTGGCGCGCCTGGAGAAGCCCGCAAGCTCGGCATCGGCATGGTCTTCCAGCATTTTTCGCTCTTCGAAGCCCTGACGGTCGCCGAAAACATCGCGCTCTCCCTCGATGACAAGATTCCGATCGGCCGGATCGCCGAAGAGGCGAGGGCATTATCGCGCGCTTACGGGTTGCCGCTCGATCCGCACGCCCATGTGGCCGACCTTTCCGTCGGGGAGCGTCAGCGCATCGAAATCGTCCGCGCGTTGCTGCAAAATCCGAAGCTGATCATCCTCGACGAGCCGACCTCGGTTCTGACGCCGCAGGAGGCCGACAAACTCTTCGAAACGCTCTTCAAGCTGAAGGCGGAAGGCCGCTCTGTGCTCTATATCAGCCATCGCCTCGAGGAGGTGCAGCGCATTTGCGATCGCGCAACCGTGCTGCGCCACGGCAGAGTTACCGGCGCCTGCGATCCGAAGCGGGAGACTCCCGGTTCCCTCGCCAGAATGATGGTCGGCTCCCACGTGCCGAGCGTGAGCCATCCCGATCGCGGCAATGTGGGGGACGTTCAACTTGCAGTAACGAGCCTTTCGGTCGCTCCGCGCACGCCCTTTGCCACACCGCTCAGAGATGTGTCGCTTGCGGTCCGCTCCGGCGAAATCCTGGCGATTGCCGGTGTCGCCGGAAACGGGCAGGGCGAGCTTTTCGACGCATTGTCCGGCGAATATCCGGTGGCGCAGCCTGAGGCGATCATGATCCGCAGGAAGCCTGTCGGCACGCAGGGCATCACCGCCCGCCGCCTGCTCGGTGCAGGCTTCGTCCCAGAAGAGCGCCACGGCCACGCCGCAGTTTCGGCCATGCAGCTTTCGGATAATGTGGTGCTCGCGCGCAGCCAGTCGGACCGCAAGGCGTTCCTTGGCGGTGGCTTTCTCAAGGTCATCCGGCGCGGAGCGGTGAGGAGTGCGGCAAAACGCATTTCGGAAAACATGGACGTCCGCAAGAGCGGTGAGGATCCCGCCGCAGGGGCGTTGTCGGGCGGCAATCTCCAGAAGTTCATCGTCGGCCGGGAGCTCGACCGCCAGCCGGCGGTCCTCGTCGTCAATCAGCCGACCTGGGGCGTCGACGCGGGGGCTGCGAGCCACATTCGTCAGGCGCTCGTCGATCTCGCACGCGCCGGCTCTGCCGTCGTCGTCATCAGTCAGGACCTCGATGAGATATTCGAAGTCGCAACCGATATCGCCGTCATCTCGGAAGGGCGTCTTTCGCCGCCGTTCCCGGCCGGTGAACTGACCCGCGAGCAGATCGGCATCCTGATGGGCGGTCTGCATGAAAGCGGGCCTGCCGCGGAGACCGCCGATGCGCATTGAACTCGAAAAACGGCCACAGGTCTCGAAACTCTTCGGGTTCGTTTCGCCGCTCCTGGCACTGGTGCTGACGCTGGTTGCAGGCAGCATCATGTTCGCTCTGCTCGGCAAGGATCCGGTCGGGGCGCTGAACGCCTTCTTCGTCGAACCCTTGCTTGAAGTCTGGTCGCTGCACGAACTGGCGATCAAGGCCGCGCCGCTCATCCTGATCGCAGTCGGCCTTTCGGTTTGCTACCGCTCGAACAACTGGAATATTGGTGCCGAGGGCCAGTTCACCATCGGCGCGATCGCAGGCTCGATCCTGCCGATCGTCTTCTACGATTGGCATTCGCCGCTCGTGCTGCCGCTGATGCTCATCATGGGCGCCATCGGCGGCGCGCTCTTCGCCGCCATCCCGGCACTCTTGAAGGCGCACTTCAATACCAATGAAATCCTGACCTCGCTGATGCTGGTCTATATCGCCCAGCTTTTCCTCGATTGGCTGATCCGTGGTGCCTGGCGCGATCCGAAGGGCTTCAATTTTCCCGTTTCGCGCGACTTTGCTCCGGAGGCGATCCTTCCGGCTATCTGGGAAGAGTCGGGACGCGCGCACTGGGCCTTCGTCTTCGCGATCCTCGCGGCGATCCTCGTCTGGTTTATGATGCGCTATACGCTGAAGGGCTTCGAGATCGTCGTGCTCGGCCAGTCCGAGCGGGCAGGGCGCTTTGCGGGCTTCTCCTCGAGGCGGATGATCTGGTTCAGCTTTCTTTTGTCCGGCGCGCTTGCCGGTCTCGCCGGCATTTCCGAAGTGTCTGGTTCGATCGGCCACCTGCAGCCGGCCATTTCGCCGGGATACGGCTTCACGGCGATCATCGTCGCCTTTCTCGGACGCCTCAATCCCCTCGGCATCATCGCCTCCGGCCTAGTGCTGGCGCTTACCTATCTCGGCGGCGAGGCGGCACAGCTCTCGATCGGGGTGTCCGACAAGGTGACGCGCGTCTTCCAGGGGCTCCTGCTGTTTTTCGTGCTCTCGTGCGACACGCTGATCTTCTACAGGATCAGGATCGTCTGGTCGCGGGTGCAGGCAGTCACCGGAAAGGTGGCGCAATGATCTTCGAAGCCATCTTGCTGACCGTCATCACGGCCGCCACGCCCCTCGTGATCGCTGCATTCGGCGAACTTGTGACGGAGCGCGCCGGAGTCTTGAACCTGGGCGTTGAGGGTATGATGATCATGGGCGCTGTCGGCGCCTTTGCGGCTGCCCAGGCCACCGGATCGCCTTATATCGGCCTGCTGGCCGGTATCGCGACCGGCGCAGTGTTCTCGCTTCTCTTCGGCTTCCTGACGCTGACGCTGGTAACCAATCAGGTCGCGACCGGCCTTGCGCTGACGATCCTCGGGCTTGGGGCCTCCGGGATGCTCGGCGAGAGCTATGTCGGCATCCCCGGTATCAAGGTTCCGCAGGTCTACATTCCGTATCTTTCCGACATTCCCTTCATCGGACCGGTGCTCTTTCATCAGGATCTGGTTTTCTACCTGTCGATCGCGCTCGTCATCGGCATCAATTGGTTCCTCTTCAAAAGCCGCAGGGGCCTGAAGTTGCGGGCGATCGGCGACAATCACAGTTCGGCACACGCGCTCGGGATCGATGTCATTCGTACCCGCTACCTGGCGGTCATGTTCGGCGGCGCCTGTGCCGGGCTTGCCGGCGCCCAGCTTTCGCTCGTCTATACGCCGCAATGGGTGGAGAACATGGCGGCGGGACGCGGCTGGATCGCGCTTGCGCTCGTCGTCTTTGCGTCCTGGCGGCCGTGGCGGGTGCTTGCGGGAGGCTATCTATTCGGTGCGGTCTCGATCGGCCAGCTTCACGCGCAGGCCTTTGGGATCGGCATTCCGTCGCAGTTTCTTTCGATGCTGCCTTATGCCGCGACTATTGTCGTTCTCATCATCATTTCACATAATCGGCGCACGACGTTGATCAACACGCCGGCATCGCTTGGCAAGGCTTTCGTGCCTGACCGGTGACGCACAACAACAGACGGGTTTCAAACTCCCAACCAACAGGGGCTAAAATGAAGAAACTAGCACTCGCACTTGCGGCAACCGCTGCGCTTGTCATCAGCGTCGGCTCGGCCGCACAAGCCGCAGACAAGACTAAGGTCTGCTTCATCTATGTCGGCACCCGCACGGACGGCGGCTGGACGCAAGCCCATGAAAACGGCCGCCTGCAGGTCGAAAAGGAATTCGGCGATAAGGTTGAAACACCTTACCTCGAAAGCGTTCCGGAAGGCCCGGATGCCGAGCGCGCGATCGAGCGCATGGCCCGCTCCGGCTGCTCGCTGATCTTCACCACTTCGTTCGGCTTCATGGATGCCACCGTCAAGGTCGCCCAGAAGTTCCCGAAGGTGAAGTTTGAACACGCGACGGGCTTCAAGGCAGCGGAAAACGTCGCGACCTACAATTCGCGCTTCTATGAGGGCCGCTACATTCAGGGCCAGATCGCCGCCAAGATGTCGAAGAAGGGCCTCGCCGGCTACATCGCTTCCTTCCCGATTCCGGAAGTGGTGATGGGGATCAACGCATTCGAACTCGGCGCGAAGTCCGTCAATCCCGACTTCAAGCTGAAAGTCGTATGGGCCAATACCTGGTTCGACCCGGGCAAGGAAGCCGACGCCGCCAAGGCACTGATCGACCAGGGCGTCGACATCTTGACACAGCACACCGACACCACGGCGCCGATGCAGGTTGCTGCCGAACGCGGCATCATGGCCTTCGGTCAGGCGTCGGACATGATCAAGGCCGGTCCGAAGACCCAGTTGACGGCAATCGTCGACACATGGGGCGCTTACTATACCAAGCGCACAAAGGCCCTGCTCGACGGCACGTGGAAGTCTGAACAGATCTGGGACGGCCTAAAAGACGGCATCTTGACCATGGCGCCCTACACGAACATGCCGGACGACGTGAAGAAGATGGCCGAAGAAACCGAGGCCAAGATCAAGTCCGGCGAACTGCATCCCTTCACCGGCCCGATCAACAAGCAGGACGGTACGCCCTGGCTGAAGGATGGCGAGAAGGCCGATGATGGCACGCTGCTCGGGATGAACTTCTACATCCAAGGCGTCGACGACAAACTGCCGCAATAATCGCTGCATTTCACAGTTGCAAAAGGCGCTCCCACTCTGAGCGCCTTTTTTTGCGAGCCATCCTAAAATAGTAATTTACAAAAGTAATACTATATGATTTTTTCTCTCGTGCGCCGCGAGGAGCGGCATTTGGGAGAGACAATCATGAAATTGAAAAATGCACTTTTGAGTGCCACGGTTCTGGCTGCCTGCATGTTCGGTTCCGCATCTGCAGCTGAGCTTGTCGTGGGCTTTTCACAGATCGGCTCGGAGTCCGGCTGGCGTGCCGCTGAGACGACGGTGACGAAGCAGGAAGCTGAGAAGCGCGGCGTTGATCTGAAATTTTCCGATGCCCAACAGAAGCAGGAGAACCAGATCAAGGCGCTGCGCTCCTTCGTTGCACAAGGCGTCAACGCGATTTTCCTCGCTCCCGTCGTCGAAACCGGCTGGGACGATGTTCTCAAGGAAGCCAAGGAAGCCGAAATCCCGGTCATCCTGCTCGACCGTACCATCAAGGCTCCGGATGATCTCTATCTGACGGCTGTGACCTCCGACCAAGTCCATGAAGGCAAGGTTGCGGGCGAGTGGCTCGTCAAGAATGCCGGCGACAAGAAGTGCAACATCGTCGAACTGCAAGGCACCACCGGTTCCTCGCCGGCGATTGCCCGCAAGAAGGGCTTCGAGGAGGCGCTTGCCGGCCACGACAACTTCAAGATCGTCCGCAGCCAGACCGGCGACTTCACCCGCGCCAAGGGCAAGGAAGTCATGGAAAGCTTCCTGAAGGCTGAAAACGGCGGTAAGGACATCTGCGCGCTTTATGCCCACAACGACGATATGGCCGTCGGCGGCATTCAGGCGATCAAGGAAGCCGGTTTGAAGCCCGGCAAGGATATCCTCGTCGTCTCGATCGACGCCGTTCCGGACATCTTCCAGGCGATGGCGGCAGGCGAAGCCAACGCGACGGTCGAGCTCACGCCGAACATGGCCGGCCCGGCATTCGATGTGCTTGATGCCTATCTGAAGGACAAGAAGGAGCCGCCGAAGTGGATCCAGACGGAATCGAAGCTCTACACGCCGGCTGATGATCCGATGAAGGTCTACGAAGCCAAAAAGGGCCTCGGTTACTAATTGACACTGTTGCCGCACCGGTCCCTCATGGACCGGTGCGGCGCTGCCCGTGCGAGCGGGACATCAAGTCCGCCAAGTGCAAGGGCATGAGCGGTCATATCTGGAAAATATCGAGCCATGATTCACGATTTCGAGAACGTTCTCGTCGCGTCCGGAATATCGAAATTCTTCCCCGGCGCCGTCGCGTTGGACAAGGTCGATTTCACGCTTCGCAAGGGCGAAGTCCATGCGCTGCTCGGCGAAAACGGAGCCGGCAAATCCACACTCATAAAATGCCTGACCGGCGCCTATCGCCGCGACGAGGGAAGACTTGCGCTCGAGGGCAGCGAGATCGATCCCGCCGATACGCTGGCGGCACAGAGGCTCGGCATCGGGACCGTCTATCAGGAGGTGAACCTCCTGCCGAATCTCAGCGTCGCCGAGAACCTTTTCCTTGGCCGTCAGCCGCGCCGTTTCGGCATGGTCGATACGCGCGCGATGAACCGGATGGCGCGCGAGCTGCTGGCGCAATATGGCTTGGACATCGATGTCACGGCACAGCTCGAGCGCTTCTCCGTCGCCGTCCAGCAGGTGATCGCCATTGCCCGTGCAGTCGATCTTTCCGGCAAGGTTCTGATCCTCGACGAGCCGACCGCGAGCCTTGATACGCACGAAGTCGCGATGCTCTTCAATGTCATCAATGACTTGAAGAAGCGTGGATTAGGCATTGTCTTTATTACACACTTTCTTGAACAGGTTTACGAGATCAGCGACCGTATCACGGTGCTTCGCAACGGCAGGCTTGTCGGCACCCGGGAAGTGGCGGAACTGCCGCGGCAGGCGCTGATCCCGATGATGCTCGGCCGCGAACTGGCGCAGACGGAAGAGGCCGCAAAGGAACGCACGGCCGCTGCGGGCAGCGTCAAATATCGCTTCGAGGGCTATGGCAAGCGCGGCAAGGTAAAGCCTTTCGATCTCGACATTCGCGTGGGTGAAGTCGTCGGCATTGCCGGCCTGCTCGGTTCCGGACGTACCGAGACGGCAGAACTTTTCTTCGGCATAGAGCATGCCGACAGCGGCAGGGCGGTGATCGATGGAAAGGTTGTGGCGCTGTCGAGCCCGCGCGCTGCGATCAGGCACGGATTCGGTTTCTGCCCGGAGGACCGCAAGACCGACGGGATTATCGGCGATCTGTCGATCCGAGAGAATATCGCGCTGGCGCTTCAGGCCCGCCGCGGCTGGGCAAGACCGCTGTCGCGCGGCGAACAGAATGCTCTTGCGGACCAATATATCAAGGCGCTCGATATCCGCACGACCGACCGTGAGAAACCGATCCGGCTGCTTTCGGGCGGCAACCAGCAGAAAGCCATCCTCGCGCGCTGGCTTGCCACCAATCCTGATTTCCTGATCCTCGACGAGCCGACGCGCGGCATCGACGTCGGTGCCCATGCGGAGATCATCCGGCTGATCGAGGAGCTTTGTGCAAAGGGCATGTCGCTGATCGTGATTTCATCTGAATTGGAAGAGCTTGTCGCCTATAGTTCACGCGTCGTCGTCCTTCGCGACCGCGAGCACATTGCCGAGCTTGCTGGAGACCGCTTGACGGCATCCCACATCATCGACGCGATTGTCGCGGCCGAACAGAAAATGGAGGATGCATGAGTTCCTCGCTGAGGGCGCTTGCCATACGCCTGGCGCCGCAATTGATTGCGCTGGCCGTCATTCTTTTGTTGAATTTCATCATGTTTCCGCAGTTTTTTAATGTCGTCGTTCAGAATGACCGCCTCTATGGCAGTCTGATCGACGTCCTGAACCGCGGCGCCCCCGTTGCCCTGCTCGCCATCGGCATGACGCTGGTGATCGCGACGAAGGGCATCGATCTTTCCGTCGGCGCCGTCATTGCGATCTGCGGTGCGGTTGCCGCATCGTCGATCGTCTCCGGTAATTCGCTGGCCTACACGCTGATCACGACGCTCTGCGTCGGGCTGCTTTGCGGCGTTTGGAACGGCTTCTTGGTGGCGATCCTGAATATCCAGCCGATCATCGCCACGCTTGTGCTGATGGTCGCCGGACGCGGCATCGCCCAGCTGATCACCGAAGGCGTGATCATGACTTTCAATGATCCGGGTCTGATATTCTTCGGCAGCGGCTCCTTCGCCTTTTTGCCGATGCCCGTCGTGATCTGGCTGATCGCCGGCGCGTTGGTGATCCTGCTCGTCAGGCGGACCGCACTCGGCATGCTGATCGAATCGGTCGGCATCAATCGCCGTGCCAGCACGCTCTCCGGGGTTCGCACGCCCGTTCTTTTGATGGCGGTCTATATGCTGAGCGCGCTCTGTGCGGCGATCGCGGGCATTATCGTGGCCGCCGACATCAAGGGTGCTGATGCCAACAATGCCGGTCTCTGGCTGGAGCTCGATGCGATCCTTGCGGTCGTCGTGGGTGGTAATTCGCTCCTCGGCGGGCGCTTCAGCATCCTCGGCTCGCTGATCGGGGCGATGATCATCCAGGCGGTCAATACCGGCATCCTGCTATCCGGTTTCCCCCCGGAATTCAACCTGATCATCAAGGCCGTGATCGTCCTGATCATTCTCATCATCCAGTCGCCTGCGCTGCAATCCGCCGCAGTCTTCTTCAGCCGCAAGCCGGAAGTCAGAGCGGAGCTGTTGAAATGAACTCGAAATACTTGCCGCTCCTGGCAACCATCGTCATCTTCGTCCTTTCCTATGCGGCCTGCGCGCTGCAGTACCCGAACATGCTCTCAACCCGCGTCGCCGGCAATCTGCTGACCGACAACGCATTTTTGGGAATTGCCGCGGTCGGCATGACCTTCGTCATCATCTCGGGCGGTATCGACCTTTCGATCGGCTCGGTCATCGCCTTTACCGGCGTGTTCCTTGCCGTCGTGCTGCGGGACACCTCGATTCATCCGCTGGTAGCCTTTGCGTTGGTTCTCGTCATCACCACTGCCTTCGGTGGATTGATGGGCGCGGTGATCCACTATCTGAAGATGCCGGCCTTCATCGTGACGCTTGCCGGCATGTTCCTGGCGCGCGGCATGTCCTACGTGCTTTCGATCGACAGTATCCCCATCGATCACGATTACTATTCGACGCTGACCGGCATTTACTATCGTCTGCCGGGCGGCGGACGCCTGACGCTGGTCGGCGGAGTCATGCTGCTGGTTTTCATCGCCGGCGTCTTCATTGCGCATCGCACCCGCTTCGGAGCAAATGTCTACGCGCTCGGCGGCGGCGTCCAGACGGCGGAGTTGATGGGTGTGCCGGTCGGCCCGACGACCATCCGGATCTACGCGCTCTCCGGCTTTTTGGCGGGCCTATCCGGAATCGTTTTTTCGCTCTATACGTCTGCCGGATATTCCCTGGCGGCGGTCGGTGTCGAGCTTGACGCCATCGCGGCAGTGGTCATTGGGGGGACTCTTCTGACCGGGGGAGCAGGATTCGTAGCAGGAACCTTCATCGGTCTCCTGATACAGGGGCTTATTCAGACATACATCACCTTCGACGGGACGCTCTCGAGCTGGTGGACGAAAATCCTGATCGGCCTTTTGCTCTTTGCGTTTATCCTGATGCAAAAGGCCATCCTGTTCTTGTCCAGTTTGAACAAGAGGTACGCCTGACGGAGGACTTGTTGCGCAACCGTTTGCTTGAGACACGAAGGACCGGCCGGAAGACCCGCACGAGCCACGCGCAGGTCGTGGACGAGCTTGGCAAGGCCATCGTCGCCGGAACCTATCCGGTCGGCTCGATTTTGCCCGGCGACGTCGAGCTTGCCCAGCGCTTCAAGGTCTCCCGCACCGTCCTTCGCGAAACGATGAAGACGCTTGCAGCCAAGGGCATGGTTGTTGCCAAGGCCCGCGTCGGCACGCGTGTGACGGAGAAGAACCTCTGGAACATGTTCGACAGCGAGATCATTGCCTGGCACTTCGACCACGGCGTCACCGAAGAATTCCTGCTGCAACTCTACGACATCCGCCTTGCTGTGGAACCTTTTGCCGCGGGCCTTGTGGCAGAACGTGCAAACGCCGATGACATCGCGACGCTGCGTGCATTGGCGCTCGATATGGCTGCGCCCGGCCACACGACGGAGAGCCTTGCGCTCGCCGACCTGAAATTCCATCTCGCCGTCGCGGATGCTTCCCACAACCCATTCATGCGCACCCTCGGAAGTCTGATCGAGGCGGCCCTCGTCGGTATGTTCCGCCTGAGCACGCCACCATCGCAGAACGGTTTCGCCAACATTGCCGACACGCATATGCGCATTGTCGATGCGATCGTCGCCGGCGACGTTGCCGGCGCCCGCAAGGCGATGGAAGATGTTATCGTTGAAGGCCGCAAACATGTGCGTGACGCCTATGCGGCGTTCTCCGAGGTTTCCGCCTGATCCAAATTCGTCTTTGTCGCCGGTTCGCCTTGCTGCTATGAGGCAGAGCTGAACAACGGATTCCCGGAGCCTGCCCCATGGAACGCACCTGCCTTGCCGTCATTCTTGCCGCCGGCGACAGCACACGCATGAAATCCTCGAAATCGAAGGTGCTGCATCCGGTCGCCAACCGGCCGATGATCGCACATGTCGTGGACGCCGTGGCGAAGGCCGGCATTTCGTCGGTCGCTCTCGTCGTCGGGCGTGATGCCGACGAAGTCTCGAAGGCCGCCAGAATCGGCGGCGTCGAGGTCGAGGCACACTTGCAGAAGGAGCGCCTCGGAACCGGACATGCAGTTCTTGCGGCACGCGAAGCGATCGCCCGCGGCTACGACGATATCCTGGTGACGTATGGCGATGTCCCGTTACAGACCGAGGGGCCGCTGAAGGCGGCGCGCCAGGGACTGGCGGAGGGCAGCGATATCGTCGTCATCGGCTTCCATACGAGCAAGCCCACAGGCTATGGCCGGTTACTCGTCAAGGACGGCGAATTGATTGCGATCCGCGAGGAGAAGGACGCGACCGATGCGGAGCGCGCCGTCAAATGGTGCAATAGCGGCCTGATGGCGATCAACGGCCGCAAGGCCCTCGATCTCCTTGCGCGCATTGAAAACAGCAACGCCAAAGGCGAATACTATCTCACGGACCTCGTCGAGATTGCCCGCTCGCTCGGCGGCCGAGTCACGGCCGTCGATGCGCCGGAAGTGGAAATGACCGGCTGCAACAACAGGGCAGAACTCGCGGCGATCGAGCGTTTCTGGCAGGAGCGCCGCCGCCACGAATTGATGATCTCCGGCGTGACGATGATCGCCCCCGAAACGGTTTTCCTGTCGCACGACACTGTCATCGGCCAGGATGCGCTGATCGAGCCGAACGTCGTCTTCGGTCCGGGCGCGGTGATCGACGGCGGCGCGGTGATCCATGCTTTCTCCCATATCGAAGGCGCGCATGTGAGCGTCGGTGCGACGGTCGGTCCCTTTGCACGCCTGCGGCCGGGCGCCGATCTCGGCGAGAGATCGAAGGTCGGAAACTTCTGCGAGGTGAAGAACGGGCAGATCGGTGAGGGCGCCAAGGTCAACCACCTGACCTATATCGGTGATGCGGTCATCGGCGCCGGGGCCAATATCGGCGCGGGCACGATCACCTGCAATTATGACGGCGTGAACAAGCACGAGACCCGCATCGGCGCCAACGCCTTCATTGGCTCCAACAGTGCGCTGGTTGCTCCGGTCAGCATTGGCGACGGTGCCTATATTGCGTCGGGCAGCGTCATCACCCACAATGTCCCTGCCGAGGCGCTCGCTTTCGGCCGGGCGCGCCAGGAAATGAAACCGGAGCGCGCCAAGGCGATCCGCGAGCGCGCGCAGGCGATCAAGGCCGCAAAGCAAGCCAAGACTGAGTAACGGCCGGAAATCGAATGTGACCGGCTGACCGATTGAGAAATAACAGAAAATCGCTAGGACTGGCTCGTTATTTTCGAAGCGTTGGGGACATTTTCATGTGCGGTATTGTGGGCATCGTGGGCAGTCAGCCGGTCGCGGAACGTTTGGTTGATGCGCTGAAGCGGCTCGAATATCGAGGTTACGATTCGGCGGGCGTCGCGACGATCCACGAGGGCGTGATGAGCCGTCGCCGCGCCGAGGGCAAACTCTTCAATCTCGAGAAGTGCCTCGACGTCGAGCCGCTGCCTGGTACGACCGGCATCGCCCATACGCGCTGGGCAACGCACGGCGTTCCGAACCAGACCAATGCGCACCCGCATTTCGTCGAGGGCGTGGCGGTCGTCCACAACGGCATCATCGAAAACTTCTCGGACCTGCGTGACGAGCTCAACGCTGAAGGTGCGGTATTCGAAAGCCAGACCGACACCGAAGTCGTCGCCCACTTGATGGCGAAATACCTACGCGAAGGGCTTGAGCCCCGCGCTGCCATGCTGAGGATGCTGAACCGCGTGACGGGCGCCTATGCGCTCGTCGTCATGCTGCAGAGCGATCCGGGCACGTTGCTGGCAGCGCGCTCCGGCCCGCCGCTTGCTATCGGATTCGGCAACGGCGAAATGTTCTTGGGCTCGGATGCAATCGCTCTTTCGCCCTTCACCAACGAAATCACCTATCTCGTCGACGGCGACTGCGCGGTCATCACCCGCGACGGTGCAGCCATCGTCGATTTCTCCGGCAACCCGCTAAATCGCCCGCGGCAGATATCGCAGGCGACGGCCTATGTCGTCGACAAGGGCAACCATCGTCACTTCATGGAGAAGGAAATCTATGAGCAGCCGGAGGTCATCTCCCACGCGCTCAGCCACTACATGAATTTTGCCGAGAACACGATTGGTGCTAATGCGTCGGAGATTGATTTCAAGACAGTCAGCGGCCTCGCAATCTCGGCCTGCGGCACCGCCTATCTCGCCGGTCTGATCGGCAAATACTGGTTCGAGCGCTATGCCCGCCTGCCGGTAGAGATCGATGTCGCCTCGGAATTCCGCTATCGCGAAATGCCGCTGCAGCCGTCGCAGGCTGCACTCTTCATCTCGCAGTCCGGCGAAACCGCAGACACGCTGGCCTCGCTCCGCTACTGCAAGGACAACGGCCTGAAGATCGGCGCCGTGGTCAATGTGCAGGAGTCGACGATCGCGCGCGAATCCGATGCCGTCTTCCCGATCATGGCCGGTCCTGAAATCGGAGTTGCTTCGACGAAGGCCTTCACCTGCCAGCTGGCCGTCCTCGCGTCTCTGGCCATCGGTGCCGGCAAGGCGCGCGGCACCGTCAGCGCCGATGAGGAAAAGGGGCTCGTCCGGCAACTCGCCGAAATGCCGCGCGTCATGAGCCGTGTGCTGAACCTCGTCCAGCCGCAGATGGAAAGTCTCTCACGCGAACTCTCCAAGTGCCGCGACGTGCTTTATCTCGGCCGCGGCACCAGCTTCCCGCTGGCGATGGAAGGTGCGCTGAAGCTCAAGGAGATTTCCTATATCCATGCGGAAGGGTATGCGGCGGGCGAATTGAAGCACGGGCCGATCGCGCTGATCGACGAGAACATGCCGGTCATCGTGATCGCGCCTTACGACCGGTTCTTCGAAAAGACCGTTTCGAACATGCAGGAAGTCGCAGCCCGCGGCGGCCGGATCATATTCATCACCGACGAAGCAGGCGCTGCTGCCTCCAAGCTGCCGACAATGGCGACGATCGTGCTTCCGAACGTCCCTGAGATCATCGCGCCGATGATCTTCTCGCTGCCGATCCAACTGCTCGCCTACCACACCGCCGTCTTCATGGGCACGGATGTCGACCAGCCACGAAACCTTGCAAAATCGGTCACGGTGGAGTGAATCGGAATGCCGCCGGAAGGCTTGTGAAAGGGGCCGAATTCTGGCAGCTTCGTTCCAGGTGCGGGGGAGCGCCTGATCACGTCAGCCGGTAGATTCAAGGGAGTTCATCGCGAGCGATGGCGCACAAACTGCCCCGATTGCCGATAGCGACCCGCATGAGAAACAACTTCCTTGCGGGCCTTATCATCTGTGCTCCGATTGCGATCACGCTGTGGCTCACGTGGTCCGTCGTACGGTGGGCTGACAGCTGGGTGAAGCCTTACATTCCCGCGCGTTACGATCCGGACAGCTACCTGAATTTCGCCGTACCCGGCTCCGGCCTGGTGATCGCGATGATCTTCATCACCGTCATCGGTTTTCTCGGCAAGAACCTCATCGGCCAGACCATCGTCCAGTTCGGCGAGTCGGTGGTACGCCGCGTGCCGCTGGTGCGCAGCATCTACAGGAGCGTGAAGCAGATATTCGAGACGGTGCTCGAGGAACGCAGCAATTCCTTCAAGAAGGTGGGCCTCATCGAGTATCCGAGCCCCGGCCTCTGGGCGCTGGTGTTCATCGCAACCGATGCAAAAGGCGAGATCGCTTCGAAGTTCAATGCGATGGGCCAGGATATGGTGAGTGTGTTCCTGCCGCCGACGCCAATACCGACCGCGGGATTTCTGATCTTCGTGCCGCGCGAAAAGATCGTCGTGCTCGACATGAGCGCGGAAGACGGCGCCAAGCTGCTCGTCTCCGGCGGCCTCGTGGCGCCAGACTTTCCGGCCAAGCCGTCCAAGGAACCGGCGGTTCCGGGAAAACCGAGACTGCTAGCCCGCGCGAAGAAAGCGGATCGCTTCGTCGCGCCGGAATAGATAGAGCAGGGTGCGGAACGCCGAACCGCGTTCGCTCGTGAGTTCCGGGTCGCGCTCGATCAGATAGGCGGCATCTCTTCGGGCGATCTCCAGAAGGTCGGCGTGCGCTTCGAGGCTCGCGATCCGGAAGCCGGGCGTGCCCGATTGGCGGGTGCCGAGCAATTCGCCTTCGCCGCGCAGTTTCAAGTCTTCTTCGGCAATCCGGAAGCCGTCCTCCGTCTCCCGCATGATCGAAAGCCGCGCATGGCCGGTTTCGCCGAGCGGGCCTTTGTAGAGCAGGATGCAGGTCGAAGCTTCGTCGCCACGGCCGACGCGGCCGCGAAGCTGATGGAGCTGCGCGAGACCGAAGCGTTCGGCATGTTCGATCACCATGATCGTCGCATCCGGCACGTCGACGCCCACTTCGACGACGGTCGTCGCCACCAGCAGTCTGAGTTCGCCGTTCTTGAACGCCATCATCACGGCATCTTTCTCCGGTCCGCTCATGCGGCCGTGGATGAGGCCGATGCCCGGTCCGAGCGTTGAGACCAGCGTCGCATGCCGCTCTTCGGCGGACATGAGGTCGAGCTCTTCGGATTCCTCGACCAGCGGGCAGATCCAATAGGCCTTCTTGCCTTCGGCAAGCGCGCTTTGCAGCCGCTCTATGATTTCCCCGGTCCGTTCACTCGGTATGGTGATCGTCTGGATCGGCTTGCGGCCGGCGGGTTTCTCGGTGAGTTTCGAGACATCCATGTCGCCGAAGGCGGCGAGCACCAGCGTGCGTGGAATGGGTGTTGCCGTCATCACCAGCATGTGCGGCGAGATCCCCTTCGCCGTCAGCCGCAGCCGCTGGTGTACGCCGAAGCGATGCTGCTCGTCGACGACTGCCAGCATTAGATTCTTGTAGTTGACGCTCTCCTGGAAGAGCGCATGCGTACCGATGATGACTTGGGCCTCGCCGGAAGCGATGCGTCCCAGGATATCGTCGCGCTCGCGTCCCTTGGTGCGGCCCGTCAGCACCTCGATACCGAGACTGGCAGAAGCGGCGAATTTGGAGATCGTCGCGTAGTGCTGACGCGCGAGAATCTCGGTGGGAGCCATCAGAACGGACTGTCCGCCGCACTCGATCACCGCGGCCATGGCCATCAGCGCCACCAGCGTCTTGCCGGAGCCGACATCGCCCTGCAGCAGTCGCAGCATGCGGTCTTCGCCAGCCATGTCCTTCAGGACGTCGGCGATTGCTTCCGTCTGGCTGCGCGTGGGCGAGAAGGGCAGCGCCTGCAGGATCTTGCCGCTGATTTTGCCGGTGGCATGGACCGGCTGCCCGGGGACCTTGCGAAGACGCTGGCGTACCAACGCGAGCGACAACTGTCCGGCAAGGAATTCGTCATAGGCGAGCCTTCGGCGGGCAGGGGCTTGCGGATCGACGTCTGTTGGATCGCGCGGTTCATGCAGCATATGGAAGCTGTCGGCGACCGAAGGCAGCCCCTGTGCCTGCGCCAGCGAAAGATCGATCCATTCCGGCAGTTCCGGCATGCGCAGCACCGCCGCCTCAATGATCTTGTGCAGTGTTTTCGGTGAGAGCCCGGCGGTCAGCGGGTAGACGGGCTCGACGAGCGGCAGGCTCTCCGTATCGCCTGCCTTTACGATGTAGTCCGGATGCACCATCGTTGCCCGGCCGTTGAACCAGTCGATCTTGCCGCTGACGGTGACCTCCTCGTCGATCGGAAGCTGCTTTTCCAGCCACGCCGCCTGTCCGCGGAAGAAGACGAGGCTGAGTTCGCCCGTCTCGTCGTGCAGGAAGACGCGGTAGGGGATATTGCTTTTGCCCCTCGGCGGGGGCTGGTGCCGGTCGACCCGCGCCGTGATCGTCACGATCGCACCTTGCGGCGCGCGTGCAATTCCCGGCTGGTTGCGCCGATCGATCAGCGAATGCGGCGCATGGAAGAGCAGGTCGATGATCCGCGTATCGTCCGGTGTCTCGCGCCCAAGCAGCTTCACCAGCAGCTCAGCAATCTTCGGGCCGACGCCCGAAAGAGCCGAAACGGGGGAAAACAACGGATCGAGGATGGTGGGGCGCATGCTGCAAAATGCGATGAAGAATAGGGCATTGGCAAGGCTGACAAGCCGCTTTCGAGGGGCTATAGAGGCGCATCAACAGGAAGGTGATGCCATGACAGGTGTGACACTCTCGAGTGCCGGTCTCGACCCGCGCCGCCGCCGCATATTGTTCCGCTGTTGGCATCGCGGGCTGCGCGAGATGGATCTGGTGTTCGGCCAGTTCGCCGAAGCCGAGGTGGCGACGCTGTCCGAAGCAGAGCTCGACGAGCTCGAAACCATTATGGGCGAGGAAGATAACGACCTTCTGCGCTGGGTTATGGGCACATGGCCCGTTCCGCAGCGCTTTCAAACGCCGATGTTTCAACGCCTCGCAGCCTTCAAGCCGGATTTCGAATACCCAGCCGACACCACATCCAGGAAGCCGGAATGATCCCAGGATTTGATGCAAGCAAGCTCGCAGCCGCCGCCGAGTCGCTGACGATCGGCAATGTGCCGTCCGGCCTGGAACCGCTCCTGCTCGCCGAATTGGCACGCGCTGGCGGACCGGTCGCCTACGTGCTTTCCGACGGGCAGCGCATGGCCGACCTGGAGCAAATGCTCGGCTTTGTCGCGCCCGACATCCCGGTTCTTACGCTGCCCGCCTGGGACTGCCTGCCCTACGACCGCGTTTCGCCCAGCGCCGATACCTCGGCCCGCCGCCTGGCGGCACTGAGCGGCCTGATCGCCCATCGCAAGAAGCCACATGCGGCAATCGTGCTCGTTACCGTCAACGCAATGCTGCAGAAGGTGGCGCCGCAAGATGTGATCGAGAGCCTGGCATTCTCGGCGCGCCCCGGCAACCAGGTGCGCATGGACGACCTCGCCGGCCGTCTGGAGCGCAACGGCTTCGACCGGGTCGCGACGGTGCGCGAGGTCGGCGAATTTGCGGTGCGCGGCGGCATCCTCGACGTTTTCGTTCCGGGATCCGAAGAGCCGGTCCGTCTCGATTTCTTTGGCGATACGCTGGAGAGTATCCGCAGCTTCGACCCGGCAAGCCAGCGCACGACCGGGCAGGTGCGTTCTCTCGATCTCAACCCGATGAGCGAAGTGACGCTGACGCCGGATACAATCAGCCGCTTCCGCAAGAATTATCTCTCGGCCTTTGGCGCCGCGACCCGCGACGACGCGCTTTATCTTGCCGTTTCCGAAGGGCGCCGCTATCCCGGCATGGAACACTGGCTGCCGCTCTTCTACGAGAGGCTGGAGACTGTCTTCGATTACCTGAAGGGTTTTCGGATGGTCACGGATCATACCGTGCGTGAGGCCGCCGAGGAGCGCTCGAAGCTGGTTCTCGACTACTTCGATGCCCGCCTGAACTCAGCCCAGCAGGTCAAGGGCCAGATGGCGCAGGGAACACCCTACAAGCCTGTGACGCCCGGTCAGCTTTATCTCGACAGCGAAATTTTTGCGAAGGCTCTGGATGCGTTCAATACCATGCGGATTTCGCCCTTCAACGAGCACGAGGGCGAGGCAAGGCGCGTCGTCAATATCGGTGCGCGCCAGGGCGAGCGCTGGGCGCGGGCGAATGCCGAAGGCGGCGGCAATGCCGAGCGCGTCAACATCTTTGATGTTGTCGTCAAGCATATCGCCGAAAGGCGGGCAGGCGGCGCGAAGGTTCTCATCACCGCCTGGACGGAAGGTTCGCTTGAACGCCTGCTGCAGGTGCTGAACGAGCATGGCCTGGAACGCGTCAAGCCGGTCGAAGCGTTGAAGGCCGTCGATTCGCTGGACAGGGGCGAGGCAGCGGCAGCCGTGCTCAGCCTCGAATCGGGCTTCGAGATGGGTGACCTTATCGTCATCGGCGAGCAGGACATTCTCGGCGACCGCATGGTTCGCCGCACGAAACGCCGCAAGCGCGCTGCCGACTTCATTTCGGAGGTTGCGGGTCTCGACGAAGGTTCGATCGTCGTTCACGCCGAACACGGCATCGGCCGTTTCGTCGGCCTGAAGACAATCGAGGCGGCCGGCGCCCCGCACGCCTGTCTAGAGCTGCAATATGCCGATGACGCCAAGCTCTTCCTGCCGGTCGAAAACATCGATCTCCTGTCACGTTATGGCGGTGAGGGGACCGAAGCCCAGCTGGACAGGCTCGGCGGCGGCGCATGGCAGATGCGCAAGGCGAAACTCAAGAAGCGCCTGCTCGACATGGCGGATGCGCTGATCCGAATTGCGGCCGAGCGTTTGACCCGCCACGCGCCGGCGCTGACGACACAGGAAGGGCTTTACGACGAGTTTGCGGCCCGCTTCCCCTACGATGAGACGGAAGATCAGGACAATGCCATCGAGGCCGTGCGCGGCGACCTTGGCGCCGGGCGCCCGATGGATCGCCTCGTCTGTGGCGACGTCGGGTTCGGCAAGACGGAAGTTGCGCTGCGCGCCGCCTTCATCGCGGCGATGAACGGTATTCAGGTCGCTGTGGTCGTACCGACAACGCTGCTTGCGCGGCAGCATTTCAAGACCTTTATCGAGCGCTTCCGTGGCCTGCCAGTGCGTATCCAGCAGGCCTCGCGCCTTGTCGGTGCGAAGGAACTCGCTCTTACGAAGAAGGAGGTGGCCGAGGGCAAGACCGATATCGTCGTCGGAACGCACGCGCTGCTCGGCGCCGGCATCAAATTCGCCAATCTCGGCCTCCTCATCATCGACGAGGAGCAGCATTTCGGCGTGAAGCACAAGGAACGCTTGAAGGAGCTGAAGAGCGACGTCCACGTGCTGACACTTTCGGCAACGCCGATCCCGCGCACGCTGCAGCTGGCGATGACCGGCGTTCGCGAGCTGTCGCTGATCACAACACCGCCGGTCGACCGCATGGCGGTGCGCACCTTCATTTCGCCCTTCGACAGCCTCGTCATCCGCGAGACGCTGATGCGCGAGCATTATCGCGGCGGCCAGAGCTTCTACGTCTGTCCGCGCTTGGCGGACCTCGAGGACGTGCATGCCTTCCTGCGGTCGGATGTTCCCGAGCTGAAGGTTGCCGTCGCCCATGGTCAGATGCCGGCGGGCGAACTCGAAGACGTCATGAATGCCTTTTACGACGGCCGTTACGACGTGCTGCTTTCGACGACCATCGTCGAATCCGGCCTCGATGTCCCGACAGCCAACACGCTGATCGTCCACCGTGCCGACATGTTCGGTCTGGCGCAACTCTATCAGCTCCGCGGCCGCGTCGGCCGCTCGAAGGTCCGCGCCTTCGCGCTCTTCACGCTGCCGGTCAACAAGGTGCTGACGGCAACCGCCGAGCGTCGCCTCAAGGTGCTGCAGTCGCTGGATACGCTCGGCGCCGGCTTCCAGCTCGCCAGCCACGACCTCGATATCCGCGGGGCGGGTAACCTTCTGGGCGAGGAGCAGTCGGGCCATATCAAGGAAGTCGGCTTCGAGCTTTACCAGCAGATGCTGGAAGAGGCGGTCGCCGAGGTGAAGGGCGTGGACGAAATTCAGGATACCGGCTGGTCGCCGCAGATTTCGGTCGGGACGCCGGTGATGATCCCGGACGGCTACGTGCCGGACCTGCATCTGCGCATGGCGCTCTATCGTCGCCTCGGCGAGATCACTGAGCTCAAGGAGATCGATGCCTTCGGCGCCGAAATGATCGACCGCTTCGGTCCGATGCCGATCGAGGTGCAGCATCTTTTGAAGATCGTCTACATCAAATCGCTTTGCCGCATCGCCAATGTCGAAAAGCTGGACGTCGGCCCGAAGGGTGTGGTCGTCCAATTCCGCAACAAGGAATTCCCGAACCCGGCAAACCTGGTCGGGTATATCGCCAAGCAGGGCACGATGGCGAAGATCCGTCCGGACCACAGCGTGTTTTTGACCCGCGACCTGCCGACGCCGGAAAAGCGGCTGCAGGGCGCGGCCGTCGTCATGACGCAGCTGGCCGAAATGGCAAAGCCGTAGGGCCGGTCAGTTCAGCCCGGCGCGCGCTTCCGCCTTCGCCTTGGCGATGTCGCGAAGCGCGCCTGCCAGCACGTCCGGCGTCTGAGCGCCGCTGACAGCGTATTGCTGGTCGAAGATGAAGAAGGGGACGCCGTTGACACCCATCTTCTGGGCCGCCTCGATCTCGGCAATCACCAGGTCGCGGTCGGCATCCGAAGCAAGCAGGGAGGCGATGACAGCGCGGTCGAGCCCGACTTGCTCGGCGATGTCGAGCAATACGGCGTGGTCTCCGACATTGCTGCCTTCCTCGAAGTTCGCCTTGAAGAGTGCGTTGACGACGCGGTCCTGCTTCTCGCGGTCCCCCACCATCGCCCAATGGATCAGGCGGTGCGCATCGAGTGTATTCGGCCCGATCTTGATCGCTTCGAAGTCGAAATTGATGCCGACCTCGCGGCCGAAGTCGGTCAGCATCTTGTGGGCCTGCGCGACGCGTTCGGCGCCGCCGAGCTTCTGCTCCAGCGCTTCCTTCTGATCGACGCCCTCGGGCGGATAGTCGGGATTGAGGCGGTAGGGCCTCCAGTTGATGTCGACGCCCACCTCGTCCTGCACTTCCGCGATAGCAAGCTCAAGCCGCGCCTTGCCGAGATAGCACCAGGGGCAGACGACATCCGATACGACGTCGATGGTGATGCGTTGCATGGTGGTTCCTTTCATCGGTCCGAGGCTTTCCACGCCATCTATGCCCTGACGCGTCCGACTTCAACCAGGCAGGAAAAAGGAACCGGCTCCGGCAGGCTTATTGCACGCTCTGATCCCACCAGGCCGGAAGCTGGTAGCCGTAAAGCGGCACAGCGTCGGGACGGCCGAGCCGCTTGTTGCGTGCGACCCATTGCTGGTCGATATGGTAGAGAGGCAATACATAATGGCCGGAAAGCAGCAATCGGTCATACGACCTGACGGCGGCGGTGAAATCCTCGTCGGAGCGCGCGGTAAGAATATGCTTGATCGACGTATCGACATTTGGGTCGGCAACGCCCGCGAAACTTGAACTGCCCTCGCGGTCGCGCGCAGCCGAGGACCAATAGGAAAGCTGCTCGTTGCCGGGCGAGAGCGACGACACATAAGATTTTAGGATAACATCATAGTCGAAACTATTGGTCCGGCTCTGATATTGCGAATCGTCCACTGTGCGGACCGAAGCGGCAATGCCCAGGGTTTGGAGCGAACGCTGAAAGGCAATCGCAAGTTTCTCCTGATCGGCATTCTGCGTCATGATCTCGAAGGCAAGCGGCTTGCCGCTGGCATCCGCCATCTTGCCGCCCTGGATCGAATAGCCGCCTTCCTTCAGCACCTGCACTGCCTTTTTCAGCACAGTTCGGTCGCGTCCGGAAGCATCGGTCACAGGCAGCTTGTAGGTGCCGTCGAGGATGGCAGGGTCGATCTTGTCTTTGATCGGGCCTAGCATGTCGAGTTCGCGGGCGTCGGCCGGAACGCCGAAGCTCGAAAGCTTCGAATTCTGCCAGAAGCTCTGCGTACGCTTGTAGGCACCGGAATAGAGCGTCTTGTTCGCCCATTCGAAGTCGAAGATCAGCGAGAGTCCCTCCCGAACCTTGATGTTTGCGAATAGCGGCCGTCGCGTGTTGAAGACAAAGCCGAACATGCCGCTCGGCAGCTTCGACTGGAATGTATCCTTGATCACGGCACCGGAAGAAACCGCCGGAAAATTATAGGCCGTCGCCCAGTGCCCGGGGCTGCCGTCGGGATAGACGTCGATATCGCCCTTCTTGAAGGCCTCGAAGAGCGTCGTGTCCTGAAGAAAATACTGAACGGTGATCTGGTCGTAATTGTCCATGCCGACCTTGGAGGGGATATCCTTGCCCCAATAGTTCGGGTCGCGCTCATAGGTGATACTCTCGCCGGGCTTCACCGTCTTGATCTTGTAAGGGCCGGAGCCGAGCGGCGGCACGAGAGACGTCCGGTCGAAGGTTTCGGGATCGATGGCGTGCTTGGGCAGGACTGGAAAAAGTCCAAAGATCATCGGCGTTTCGCGGTCTGCCTTGTCGTTGAAGGTGAAGCGCACGCTGCGCTCGCCGACCTTCTCCATCTTGGAGACAAGGCTGAGACGATTCGCGAAGGGCACGCGTCCTTTGTCGCGCAGCAACTCGAAGGAGAACATGACGTCGTCGGCCGTCACCGGCTGGCCGTCGGACCACTTGGCTTTCGGATTGAGATTGAACTGGATGAACGTGCGGTCCTCGTCCCATTCGACGGTTTCCGCAAGCAGTCCATAGAGAGTGAAAGGTTCGTCCCGGGAGCGCAGCAGCAACGATTCGTAGACGAGGTTGCCATAGTCCGGATCCCACATGCCGCGCGCTGTCGTCCGCATGCTTTTCAGGATGAAAGGGTTGAGATTATCGAAGGTGCCGACGACGCCGTAGGTGATCTTGCCGCCTTTTTTCACGTCCGGGTTGACGTAGGAGAAATGCTTGTAATCCGGGGGCAGTGCGGGTTCTCCGTGCATGGCGATACCATGCAGCGGGCTGGCAGCAACGGCGCCGCAAAACAGCGTAAAGGCAAGAGGGAAAACAACCCGGAGCATGCTCAAATCCTTTCCGGCAAAAGGCACGATTCGGCCAAAGACTATCATGCACGGCAGGAAATCGAACATTCACATGCCGAAATCTTTCGGCCCATCCAGAAATTGCCAAAGAAATACTGGATATCTGGATCACCTCAATGTAACAGGTGGTCCCGGGTTTTGGGGGACATGCATTTGCCTTAATGTTTTTAGAGGTGGAATGCCGAATGACCCCGGTTGGAGAGGACGGCAGATCGCGGTCCCGAATGGGTATCAGGAGACAGAATCCGTTATGATGTTCAAGTCTGATAAGAAATTGCGGGCAGCTCTGTCCGTTCTGGCAGCAGCTTTCGGCGCCGCTTCGGCCCCGGTATCCTCCTTCGCGCAGGATGCACCCGCACAGGCTGCCGGCGCGCCACGCCTTGGCTGGTACAAGACCTGCAGCAAGCAGGAAGACAACGATATCTGCGTCGTTCAGAACCTGATCCTCGCCAACGGCGGCCAGCTCGTCACGGCTGTCGGCCTTATCAGTATCTCCGGCAAGGTCAACCGCAAGATTCTGCAGGTATCCGTACCGACCGCTCGCCTGATTCCGCCGGGCATCATGATGCAGGTCGATAACAACAAGGGGCAGAAGCTCGATTACGCCGTCTGCCTGCCGGACAAGTGCACCGCCGAAATCCCGCTGACAGATGCGATGATCGCCGGCCTCAAGAAGGGCAGCGACGTGATCTTCACGTCGATCAACTTCCGCCGCGCCCCGAACCCGATCAAGATTTCGCTCGAAGGCTTTACCGGCGCCTATGATGGCGAAGCCGTTTCGCCGAACAAGCTCGCCGAAAGCCAGAAGAGCCTTCAGGACAGCATGCAGAAGAAGGCTGAAGAAGCCCGCAAGAAGCTCGAAGACGCGCAGAACGCAGCTAAGGCGCAGTAATCCTGCCAGGTGGCAAGAGAATGAACAAGGACCCGGCCGCCGCGCCGGGTTTTTGTTGTTACGGCAAACAAAAACCCCGCCGGAGCGGGGTTTAAAATCATAATCGATTGCGCGTCTTAGTGGGCGAAGCTCATCTTGGGTTTGAGCTGGCCAGACGGCGCTTGATCGAAAATCTGGTAAACCTGTTGATTGCGAAGCGGAATGCCGCTTTCGTCATTCACCAGGTTCTGCTCGGAGACGTAAGCGACATATTCGTTATCGTCATTTTCCGCGAGCAGGTGGTAGAAGGGCTGGTCCTTGTCAGGGCGGACGTCGGGAGGGATCGAATTCCACCATTCTTCCGTATTCGCGAATTCCGGATCGACATCGAAGATGACGCCGCGAAACGGAAAAACCTTGTGCCGGACCACTTCACCGATACTGAACTTTGCTACTCTTTCTTTCATGGTACGACTTCCTTTCATCACCTGATCTGGTGATTGGGCCCGCTCAAATCAAGATTTTTGCGGGTCTTCGTCACATGAGTGTCATGTCGCCATCAGCCTCAGTGACAAGGAAGGAAGGCCCCGGCGGAACCGGAGCCTTCCGCTGAGCGATCAAGCCGAATAGTACATATCGTATTCGACCGGATGCGGGGTCATCTCGAAGCGCATCACCTCTGCCATCTTCAGCTCGATGAAGGCGTCGATTTGATCGTCGTCGAAGACACCGCCGGCCGTCAGGAACTTGCGGTCCTTGTCGAGGCTTTCGAGGGCCTCACGCAGCGAACCGCAAACCGTCGGGATCTTCTTCAATTCCTTCGGCGGCAGATCGTACAGATCCTTGTCCATGGCCTTGCCGGGATGGATCTTGTTTTTGATGCCGTCGAGACCGGCCATCAGCATGGCGGCGAAAGCGAGATACGGGTTGGCGGTCGGATCGGGGAAGCGGACCTCGACGCGCTTGGCCTTCGGGTTGGAGCCGAACGGAATGCGGCAGGAGGCCGAGCGGTTGCGGGCCGAATAGGCAAGGAGCACCGGTGCTTCGTAGCCCGGAACGAGACGCTTGTAGGAATTGGTCGACGGATTGGTGAAGGCGTTGATCGCCTTGGCATGCTTAATGATGCCGCCGATATAATAGAGGCAGGTTTCGGAAAGGCCGGCATATTCGTCACCGGCAAAGGTCGGCTTGCCGCCCTTCCAGATCGACTGGTGCACGTGCATGCCCGAGCCGTTGTCGCCGAAGATCGGCTTCGGCATGAAGGTTGCCGTCTTGCCGTAGGCGTTGGCGACCTGGTGCACGACGTACTTGTAGATTTGCATCTTGTCGGCGTTGCGGACGAGCGTGTCGAACTTGATGCCCAGTTCGTGCTGGGCAGCGGCGACTTCATGGTGGTGCTTCTCGACGACGACGCCCATTTCGGCAAGCACCGTCAGCATTTCCGAGCGCATGTCCTGGGCGCTGTCGACCGGCGGAACCGGGAAGTAACCGCCCTTGACGCGCGGACGGTGGCCGAGGTTGCCGGTCTCGTAGTCGGTGTCGTCGTTCGACGGCAGTTCGCTGCTGTCGAGCTTGAAGCCGGTATTGTAGGGATCGGCCTTGTATTTCACATCGTCGAAGACAAAGAATTCAGCTTCCGGACCCACGAAGATCGTGTCGCCGATGCCGGATGCCTTGAGGTAGGCCTCAGCCTTCTTTGCCGTGCCGCGCGGATCGCGGTTATATGCTTCGCCCGAAACCGGGTCGAGAATATCGCAGACAATGACCATGGTGGATTGGGCGAAGAACGGGTCCATGTGAACCGTTTCCGTGTCCGGCATCAGCACCATGTCGGACTCGTTGATGGCCTTCCAGCCGCCGATCGAGGAACCGTCGAACATGACGCCGTCCGCGAACATATCCTCATCGACGCAGGAAACGTCCATCGTGACATGCTGCAGTTTGCCCTTGGGGTCGGTAAAGCGCAGATCGACGAACTTGACGTCGTTTTCTTTGATCTGCTTAAGAATTTCGTTCGCGGTCGCCATGAAATCTCCCTTTCATTTGCAATGACGATGAATAAATTCGCCGCGTCGGGCGAGCCGCCTTAAATAGCGTCGATGCCGGTCTCGCCGGTACGGATTCGAATAACTTCTTCGACGTTGGATACGAAGATCTTCCCGTCTCCGATTCGGCCGGTCTGCGCGGCCTTGCGGATCGCCTCGATGACGGCTTCCGCATTCTCGTCGGCGAGCACGACCTCGACCTTCACCTTGGGCAGAAAATCGACGACATATTCAGCGCCGCGGTAAAGTTCCGTATGGCCTTTCTGGCGACCGAAGCCCTTTGCTTCCGTGACAGTGATGCCCTGCAGGCCGACTTCCTGAAGGGCTTCCTTCACCTCGTCCAGCTTGAAAGGCTTAATGATCGCTTCGATCTTTTTCATGAGAAAATGACTCTCCGCTTCTCCCGTTAAAGCGGGCAAATTGCCGCTCGCGAGACATGATGCAGGTATCGTGCCAGTTCGCAACGCTGGAGAGCGAAAAAATATGTCAATTCCCCCCGAATTCGCGGCTTCGCGGCGCTTTTTGAGGCATTTTTTCCAGCAAAAGCGGTTGGGATTGCGATCGGAAATTCAAAAATCGCGCAAAAGCGGGAAAAATGCGGAGTGGCTCTTCTTGCATCCGCCGCATGTCAGATGCCCTAAAATTAGGCAAATGACTTAATTTTAAGCTGCAGAAGAGATCGTAAAACAGGTTGTTTTTTAGGCGTTTTTTGAATTGAATGGCGCATGGCAGAAAAACTGGGTGACCTACTCCTTACGCCTGCAGAAATGGCTGCCGTCGATGCCGCCACGGCCGAATCGGGCATCGCCTCTTTCGGGCTGATGTGGAGCGCGGGGGCGGCCGTCGCGGGTGCCGCGCTTCGGCTGTATCCCGGCGCACTGCGCTTCGCCGTTCTCTGCGGCCCTGGCAACAATGGCGGCGACGGATATGTCGCGGCCCGTCGGCTTGCGGAAAGCGGCGCCGGGGTTGCCGTCTTCCATCTCGGCGACCCGGCCAGGCTTCACGGCGATGCCGCGCGGGCAAAGGCCGAATGCGCGCTCGCCTCGCAGCCGCTCGCTGTCTATATCCCGGGGCCGGGCGATGTTGTTGTTGATGCAATCTTCGGGGCGGGGCTCGGACGGGATGTGCCGCCGCAGGTGCGTTCCGTCATCGAGCAGGTGACCGGCGCTGCGGTTCCCGTTATTTCCGTCGACTTGCCATCCGGGCTCGACGGCCGCAGCGGCGAGGTGCTGGGTGCGGCATTCAAGGCGGCCCACACGGTCACGTTCATGACCCGCAAACCCGGCCACTTGCTGATGCCGGGCAGGGAGCTTTGCGGCAGCATCGAGGTTGCCGACATCGGCATTCCGGCGCGCATCATCAAGGCTCATTCGTCCGGAATGATTTCGGAAAACACGCCGGTAAAATGGGCGCACCTGCTGTCCTCTGCGAGACTGGAGACGCATAAATACAAGCGCGGACATCTTGCTGTTTTTTCAGGCGGCGCGGGTAAAACAGGTGCTGCGCGGATGTCTGCGATGGCCGGGTTGAAAGCCGGGGCCGGTCTCGTAACCATCGCCGCGCCGAGGGATGCGATGGCTGAAAACAGCGCCCACCTGACGGCCGTCATGCTGCATGTTGTCGATGACGGGATGGCCTTGCGCGACTGGCTGGCCGACGAGCGCTTGCAGACTTTCGTCCTCGGACCAGGCTTCGGGATCGGTGCAAAGACAAGAGACTTCACCGCCGCGCTCAGCGGTCGCCATCTCGTGCTCGACGCAGACGGCATTACGTCGTTCAAGGACGACCCGCGAGAGCTTTTCAACCTCTTTGCGGAAGGCGAGCCGCATCTCGTGCTGACGCCGCATGAAGGCGAGTTCGCACGGCTCTTTCCGGATATCGCGGCAGACAAGAGGCTCAGCAAGGTCGACAAAGCGCAGGCGGCTGCAGAGCGCGCCAATGCGGCGATCGTCTACAAGGGCGCCGATACCGTTATCGCATCGCCGGATGGCCGGGCTCTGATCAACACGAACGCACCGGTCTGGCTTGCGACGGCTGGCTCAGGCGATGTCCTTTCCGGCATGATCGGGGCGCTTCTGGCGCAGGGTTTGCCCGCATTCGAGGCTGCTGCATTCGGCGTCTACCTCCATGGCGAAGCCGGGCAGCGCGCCGGCAAGGGCCTGACGGCCGAAGATCTCGTGGCCCATGTGCAGCCGTTCTAGGCCGGCTGCTATCTCCCGACCTCTTCCTGAAGAGCGATCGCGCCGAACGGTGCATTGACCTTGCCTTCGTGGATCATGAAGGCAAAAACGTCGCGGGGCTCGCTCTTGACCTTCCGCTCCTTGTCGATCAGCGGCAGATCATCCGGCACCTTGCCTTCAGCCCATGTCTCAAGGCGCTTGGCCCAGGCCTTCAGGTCCTTGGGAGCGTAGCAGGTCTTGATGTCGTCCGAACCTTTCTGCAGCCGGGCATAGACGAAATCCGCCGTGACGTCGGCGATCATCGGATAGTCGAAGTGCTCGGCGCAGACCGGCGCCACGCCGTATTTCGCCAGCAGCGCGATGAATTCCGGCACCTTGAAGGAATCGTGGCGCACCTCGACCACATGCCGCAAAGGCAGGCCGTCCTGCTTGTCCGGCAAAAGCTTCAGGAAGGCTTCGAAATCCTCGGCATCGAACTTCTTGGTCGGCGCGAGCTGCCAGAGGATCGGACCGAGCTTGCCGCCGAGCTCGGTCAGCCCCTGCGTCAGGAAACGCTCCATGGATTCGCCCGCCTCGCCGAGCACGCGCCGGTTCGTCACGAAGCGGCTGGCCTTTAGCGAAAAGATGAAACCCTCCGGCACGTCGGATGCCCATTTGGCGAAGGTCTCCGGCTTCTGCGAACTGTAATAGGTGCCGTTAACCTCGATGACCTTCAACTGCCGGCTGGCATAATGCAGTTCGTCCTTCTGCTTGAGATCGGATGGGTAGAAGTGGTCGCGCCAGGGCTCGAAAGTCCAGCCGCCGACGCCGACGCGGATGCTGCCGGATTTGCTCATGTGTTCCTCCCGTTGTTCCGCCGTCGCCAGAGCTCTTCGCGACACGCCTATTCCGCCGCGACAAACGTCTTCTTCACCGGCCGGCGCTCCAGCAGTTCCTTCAGGAAGTGGCCGGTATAGGACCCGGTTTCCTTGACGATCGCTTCCGGCGTGCCGGCCGCAACGATCTCGCCGCCGCCGTCGCCGCCTTCCGGGCCGAAATCGAGCACCCAGTCGGCCGTCTTGATGACTTCGAGATTGTGCTCGATCACCACGACGGAATTGCCCTGGTTCACCAGCTCGTGCAGCATTTCGAGCAGCTTGGCGACGTCATGGAAGTGCAGGCCGGTCGTCGGTTCGTCGAGGATGTAGAGAGTCCGGCCCGTCGAGCGCTTCGACAGTTCCTTGGCTAGCTTGACGCGCTGGGCCTCGCCACCCGAAAGCGTGTTTGCCTGCTGGCCGACCTTGATGTAGCCGAGGCCGACATCGAATAGCGACTGCAGCTTGTCGCGTACCGCCGGCACGGCGCTGAAGAACTCCACGCCTTCCTCGACCGTCATGTCGAGCACGTCCGAAATCGACTTGCCCTTGAAGGTCACGTCCAGCGTCTCGCGATTGTAGCGCTTGCCATGGCAGACATCGCAGGTGACGTAGACGTCCGGCAGGAAGTGCATTTCAATCTTGATGACGCCGTCCCCCTGGCAGGCTTCGCAGCGCCCGCCTTTGACGTTGAAGGAGAACCGCCCCGGCTGGTAGCCGCGGGCTTTCGCCTCCGGCAGGCCCGCGAACCAGTCGCGGATTGGCGTAAATGCGCCGGTGTAGGTTGCCGGGTTCGAACGCGGCGTGCGGCCGATTGGCGATTGGTCGATATCGATTACCTTGTCGATGTGCTCGAAGCCGTCGATGCGATCATGATCGGCCGGAATTTCGCGCGCGCCCATCACGCGACGTGCGGCCGATTTGTAGAGCGTCTCCACCAGGAAGGTGGATTTGCCGCCCCCCGAAACGCCCGTCACAGCCGTGAAGACACCCAGCGGGATGGAGGCGGTGATGTTCTTCAGATTGTTGCCGCGCGCGCCGACCACCTTGATCTCGCGGCCTTTTTTCGGCTTGCGCCGTTCGTCGGGCACCGGCACGCCGAGTTCACCGGAAAGATACTTGCCGGTCAGCGATCTCGGGTTCGCCATGATGTCCTGCGGCGTGCCGTGCGCCACGATCTGGCCGCCGTGCACGCCGGCTTCCGGACCGATGTCGACCACGTCGTCGGCCGTCAAGATCGCATCCTCGTCATGCTCGACGACGATCACCGTATTGCCGATATCGCGCAGGTGCTTCAGCGTGTCGAGCAACCGCGCATTGTCGCGTTGGTGCAGGCCGATCGACGGCTCGTCGAGAACGTAGAGCACGCCTGTCAGGCCCGAGCCGATCTGCGAGGCAAGACGGATGCGCTGGCTTTCGCCGCCCGACAATGTGCCGGAATTCCGCGACAGGCTGAGATATTCGAGGCCGACGTCGTTCAGGAAGCGCAGGCGGTCGCGGATTTCCTTCAGAATGCGGACTGCGATCTCATTCTGCTTGGCCGACAAAGTCGCGGGTAGCGCCTCGAACCAGTCGCGTGCCACACGGATCGACATATCGGTGACCTGGCCGATATGCAGCTTGTTGATCTTCACTGCCAGCGTTTCCGGCTTCAGGCGAAAGCCGTTGCAGGCCGGGCAGGGGGCTGCGGACATGAAGCGCTCGATCTCTTCGCGCGCCCAGACGGAATCGGTTTCCTTCCAGCGGCGCTCGAGATTGGTGATGATGCCTTCGAAGCTCTTATGCGTGGTGTAGGAGCGCGCGCCGTCGGCATAGTGGAACTCGATCTTCTCATCCGTGCCGTTCAGGATGACGTCCTGCGCTTTTTCGGGCAGATCGCTCCAGCGGTTGCCGAGCTTGAAGCCGTAATGTTTACCGAGCGCTTCCAGCGTCTGATTATAGTAAGGGGAACTCGACTTTGCCCACGGCGCGATGGCGCCGTCGCGCAGCGTTCGCTCCGGTTCGGGGATGATCAGCGCCGCGTCGATCTTCTGCTGCGAGCCAAGGCCGTCACAGGTCGGGCAGGCACCGGCCGGATTGTTGAACGAGAAAAGCCGCGGCTCGATCTCCGGAATGGTGAAGCCGGAAATGGGGCAGGCGAATTTTTCCGAGAACAGCACGCGCTCATGCGTCTCGTTGAGCGATTTGTTGGCGGACCCACCCGCAGACGTTTCCTCCGGGGGCAACGGCTTGTCGGCAAATTCGGCGATGGCAAGCCCTTCGGCGAGCTTCAGAGAGGTCTCGAAGCTGTCGGCAAGCCTAGACGCCATGTCGGGACGCACGACGATGCGGTCCACGACGATGTCGATGTCATGCTTGTATTTCTTGTCGAGCGCCGGGACATCTGCGATCTCGTAGAACTGGCCGTCAACCTTGACGCGCTGGAAGCCCTTTTTCATGAGCTCCGCCAGTTCCTTCTTGTATTCGCCCTTACGGCCGCGCACGATCGGCGCCAGAATATAAAGACGCGTGCCTTCCTCGAACTCGAGCACACGGTCGACCATCTGGCTGACGGTCTGGCTCTCGATCGGCAGACCGGTTGCCGGCGAATAGGGAACGCCGACGCGCGCAAAGAGCAGCCGCATGTAGTCATAGATTTCGGTGACCGTGCCGACCGTCGAGCGAGGATTGCGCGAGGTCGTCTTCTGCTCGATCGAGATGGCCGGCGACAGGCCGTCGATCTGGTCGACATCCGGCTTCTGCATCATCTCCAGGAACTGGCGGGCATAGGCCGAAAGGCTTTCGACATAGCGGCGCTGGCCTTCGGCATAGATCGTGTCGAAGGCGAGCGACGACTTGCCGGACCCGGAAAGGCCGGTCATGACGATGAGTTTGTTGCGCGGCAGGTCGAGGTCGATGCCCTTGAGGTTGTGCTCGCGCGCGCCGCGGATGGAAATCGTCTTAAGTTCACTCATCGTAATTTTGCTTCTGTGCTGGAGTAAGCCCCTTATTTAGTGATGCCGCCGGGCGAGTCGAGGCTGAATATCCATCTGTTGCGAGGTTTTCGATTCTGTTGACAGGATCATAAGCATAAACTAGAACAAATAAAGAACAAAATTCCTTGTGGATGAACCGGCGATGGACGCGCATGGCCGGGGCTCTATAGTTTAAGGTACAGCGATTGTTTCAAGCGCCGCCGGGCAGGGCGGCAGTAAGGTGAGAAGTATGGCTGGCAGCGTGAACAAGGTAATTCTGATCGGAAACGTGGGCGCAGACCCCGAAATCCGCAGGACGCAGGACGGCCGCCCGATTGCCAATCTTCGCATCGCGACGTCCGAGACGTGGCGTGACCGCAATTCCGGCGAGCGCCGCGAAAAAACCGAGTGGCACACCGTCGTCGTTTTCAACGAAGGTCTCTGCAAGGTTGTCGAGCAATATGTGAAGAAGGGCGCCAAGCTCTATATCGAAGGCCAGCTCCAGACCCGCAAATGGCAGGACCAGAACGGCAACGACCGCTATTCGACGGAAGTCGTGCTACAGGGGTTCAATTCGACGCTGACGATGCTCGACGGCCGCGGCGAAGGCGGCGGTGCGAGCGCCGGCGGCGGACGCGGCAGCAGCAACGATTTCGGTGGCGGCGGCAATTACGGAGACGATTACGGCGCCCCGGCGCAGCCGTCCGGTCGCAGCAGCGGTGGCGGCGGGAATTTCTCGCGCGATCTCGATGACGACATCCCGTTCTGAGAAGAAGCACCTCTTGTTATGAACCGCTGATTGTCAGCGGATTTTTTGGTGTTTTTCCGCATAAGCATTCGGCGCGAACGATGTTCCGGCGGTTACGGCGCGATTGCGCCGAAACCTGTCAGAATGGTCCATGCGACGCCGATTGCAGCGCAAATCGCCAGCGTCGTAATCACCGAAAGCTTCAGGTGAAAGATCGCCAAGGCGGCAAGCACCGTTAGTACCAGCGACGGCCAGATGAGCGAGGCTGGAACCGGGACATCGATTGAAACTTGTCCCCATGAGGCAGTGCGCACGTCGGCAAAAAGCACATGGACGCCGAACCAGATCGCAAGGTTCAGGATCACGCCAACGACGGCTGCCGTGATGGCTGACATCGCTCCGGTCAGCGCAGGGTCGCCGCGCAGCCTTTCGATGAAGGGCGCTCCGAGGAAGATCCAGAGGAAGCTCGGAATGAAGGTCACCCATGTCGTCAGGACGGCGGCAAGTGTGGCAGCGAGCATTGGATCGAGCGGCCCGGGGTTCCTATAGGCGGCCATGAAGCCGACGAACTGGACGACGCTGATCAACGGTCCCGGGGTTGTCTCGGCCATGCCGAGACCATCCAGCATTTCCCCCGGTTTCAGCCATCCGAAATGCTGGACCGCTTCCTGAGCGACATAGGCAAGGACCGCGTAAGCGCCGCCGAATGTCACGACAGCCATTTGGCTGAAGAACAGCCCGACCTGCGAGAAGACACTGCCGGATCCCACCGTCACCAGCAACAACGCGACTGGTAGAAGCCAGGCAGCCGCAAGGCTGCCGGACACCCGCAGCGACCAGGCGAGGTTTGGCCGGGCATGGATTGGTGTATCTTCGCCGAGGAGGGAATCGCGATCTTCGAGGATATCGCCCGAACCGCCTTTGTGTCCGCCGCCCACCTCGAACAAGGGCGATCCCGCGCGGCCGCCGAGGAAGCCAACGATGCCAGCTGTAATGATGATCAGCGGGAACGGGACGTGGAGGCAGAAGATCGCGATGAAGGCGGCGGCAGCGATGCCTATCATCACGTTGTTTTTAAGCGCTCTGCTTCCGATCCGGAACACCGCCTGCAGCACGACCGCCAGCACCGCGGCCTTCAGGCCGAAGAACAGACCGGCGATATAGCTTACGTTTCCATAGGCGGCATAGACGTAGCTCAGCCCAAGGATGGAGATGAAGCCCGGAAGCACGAACAGAGCTCCGGCGATCAGGCCGCCAATCGTCCTGTTGAGCAGCCAGCCGATATAGATCGCCAGCTGATGGGCCTCTGGCCCCGGAAGCAGCATGCAGTAGTTGAGCGCATGCAGGAAGCGATGTTCGCCGATCCATCGTTTTTCGTCGACGACGATGCGGTGCATGACGGCGATCTGTCCCGCCGGTCCGCCGAAACTGAGCGCCGCAACTCTTGCCCACACTTTCGCCGCCTCACCAAGAGGGACTATGTCGCGGCTCGCCGGGGCGTCCCGTTCCATATCCATTTACTTCGGCCACATCACGGCGCCCGCCTCGGGTTGGGCCAATTATGGGTCTCGTCGGTGGCGTCGCGGCACCAGCGGTAAAACGCGTCATAGAGCGTCAGACCGGCGTCGAGCTGCTGCAGGTCATCTGTGAACATGCGCGAAAGTCCGAGCGAAGCGGCGAGCAGACCGGCTGCTTCCGGCGCGAGATCGAGCCTGGCAGTATCAGCGCCGCGAATAATGGTGGCGAGATGCAGCAGTGGTTTGGAAGTGAGATTGAATTCCTCGATCATCACGTCAAAGGTGCAGCGCTCGCCGCGATGGCTCCAGAAAACGTCCTCGATATCGAAAGGCGTCGCGCCAAAACGGTCGGCGACGGCCGGCACTTCCGATGCCGGAACGAACAGGAAGACGGCATTTGGATCGACGAACCGCTTGATCAGCCAGGGGCAGGCGATCCGGTCGATCTTGGGACGGGCCCGCGTCACCCAGACCGTACGGCCCTGCGGGTCACGCGCCGGCAGCTTGACATAGGGCACCACCTGGCCACCGGCCTGCAGCCACGCCTCGAATCCTCCTTCGAGAACTTCCGCGTCCGTTCCGAAATGGCGAAGATAGGCGGCCACGCCATGACTGAGCTTTTGCCCTCTCTGGCACACGATGACAGCCGTGCCGGCAACCTCGTGGCTCCATTCACTGACATCGGTGTGGCTGCGCCGGATCGACCCCGGGACGAGCCGTGGGTCGGCGGCAAAATCCTCGGCCGTGCGGACGTCGATAATGACGGGCACATTCGGCGTTCCGATGATGCGGTTGAGCTTGTCGGATGAAATTTCCAGAAATGACGGCATGACGCGTCCTCCGTTGTACGGGTTATCGGACGCGATACTTCAGCTGTCGCCTCGTGGGGTGATCGCGACCCCAGACCCAATCATGTGCTGCAGGCCCGCGGGAAGTCAAGCGCTGTTGGTGTGCCTTGCGGCGGCGCACTTTTCAACTGACAGCCATCGCCGCCTTCACGCCGTCCACGACGAATTGTGCTGCAAGTGCCGCCAGGATGACGCCGAGCAGGCGGGTGAGGATCGCCCGGCCGGTCACGCCGAGGAAGCGGTCGAGGCGGTCGGCGATCAGCAGCGCAGCCAGCATCAAGAGAAGATTGCCGGCAATGACGATGAGAAGCTGCGCGCGCTCGACGGAGGTCGGCAGCGAGCCCGCAAGCAGGATTGTCGCCGAGATCGCGCCCGGACCGGCAATGAGAGGAAGGGCGAGCGGAAAAACCGCGATATTCTGGATGTGATCCTTGGTGATCGCCACTTCGCTGGTCTTTTCCTTGCGGTCCTGCCGTCTCTCGAACACCATTTCGAAGGCGATCCAGAAGAGCAGCAGCCCGCCGGCGATGCGGAAGGCGCCGATGGAAATGCCGAGCACCCCGAGCACGCTTGCGCCGAACAGCGCAAAGATGGCGAGGATGATGAAAGCGATGACGGAGCTGCGCAGCGCCACCTGCTTGCGCTGGCTGCGGCTCATGCCGCTGGTCAGTCCCAGAAAGATCGGCACAAGTCCGGGAGGATCGATCGTGACGAGCAGCGTCGTGAAAGCGTTGATCAATTGGTCGGCGCTTGCCATCGTCTCTCCGGAACGCCATATGAAGGCTCGGTTATTCGCGATTGTGAAGCGAGGTTTTCCATTTGGCAAATGACGGGCGGCGGGCCGGCGCTAAAAGCGGTCGAAATCGCTTGATTGCCGCCCTTCCGCCGCAAAGTCTGTTCAAAACCGCGGCTCAAATTGGCGCCGGGCAAGCCTTTCCGCTATAAATCTTTCAGTGATTCTACAAAGAGATCGTGATCTGTTTTGACTGAACAAACACCCCCAGGTGGCGGGAAGCTCCCGCCGGGCATCGAGCCCATCTCCATCATGGAGGAAATGCAGCGGTCCTATCTCGATTACGCGATGAGCGTCATCGTCAGCCGCGCGCTTCCGGACGTGCGCGACGGCCTCAAGCCTGTGCACCGGCGCATCCTCTATGGGATGTCCGAGCTCGGCATCGACTGGAACAAAAAATACGTCAAATGCGCCCGCGTCACCGGTGACGTGATGGGTAAATACCATCCGCACGGCAATGCCGCGATCTACGACGCGCTCGCCCGTATGGCGCAGGATTGGTCGCTCCGCCTGCCGCTGATCGACGGCCAGGGCAATTTCGGCTCCGTCGACGGAGACCCGCCGGCGGCCGAACGTTACACGGAATGCCGTCTGCAAAGGGCGGCCCATTCTCTGCTCGACGACCTCGACAAGGAAACGGTCGACTTCCGCGACAATTACGACGGCACGCTCTCCGAGCCCGTCGTGGTGCCCGCGAAATTCCCGAACCTTCTGGTCAACGGGGCAGGCGGTATTGCCGTCGGTATGGCGACCAATATTCCGCCGCACAACCTGACCGAAGTCATCAACGGCTGCATCGCGCTAATCGATGATCCAGCGATCGAACTGCCGGAGCTCATGCAGATCATTCCCGGTCCGGATTTTCCGACTGGTGCGAAAATCCTTGGCCGCGCCGGCATCCGCTCGGCTTATGAAACCGGCCGTGGTTCCGTGATCATGCGCGGCGTTGCCGCGATCGAGCCGATGCGTGGCGACCGCGAGCAGATCATCATCACCGAGATCCCGTATCAGGTGAACAAGGCTACGATGATCGAGAAAATGGCCGAGCTGGTGCGCGAAAAGCGCATCGAGGGCATCTCCGATCTCCGCGACGAATCCGACCGCCAGGGCTATCGCGTCGTCATCGAGCTGAAACGCGATGCCAATGCCGAAGTCATCCTGAACCAGCTTTACCGCTACACGCCGCTGCAGACCTCCTTCGGCTGCAACATGGTGGCGCTGAACGGCGGCAAGCCCGAACAGATGAACCTGCTCGATATGCTCCGCGCATTCATCTTCTTCCGCGAGGAGGTCGTTAGCCGGAGAACGAAATTCCTTCTTCGCAAGGCGCGCGAACGTGCGCATGTCTTGGTGGGTCTCGCGATTGCGGTCGCCAATATCGATGAAGTGATCCGCGTCATCCGCCAGGCGCCCGATCCGCAGTCCGCGCGCGAAGAGCTGATGACGCGCCGCTGGCCCGCGGAAGATGTTGAAAGCCTGATCCGCCTCATCGACGATCCGCGCCATCGTATCAACGAGGATATGACCTATAACCTCTCGGAAGAGCAGGCGCGCGCAATCCTCGAGCTCCGCCTTGCCCGCCTAACAGCGCTCGGCCGCGATGAAATCGGCGACGAACTCAACAAGATCGGCGACGAGATCAAGGATTATCTCGATATCCTGTCCTCCCGCGTCCGCATCCAGACGATCGTCAAAGACGAGCTGACATCGGTTCGCGACGAATTCGGCACGCCGCGCCGCACCGAGATCGTCGACGGCGGCCTCGAAATGGACGACGAGGACCTTATTGCCCGCGAGGACATGGTCGTTACCGTTTCGCACCTCGGCTATATCAAGCGCGTGCCGCTGACGACCTATCGCGCCCAGCGCCGCGGCGGCAAGGGCCGCTCCGGCATGACGACGCGCGACGAGGATTTCGTTAGCCGGCTATTCGTGGTCAATACCCACACGCCAGTCCTTTTCTTCTCCTCGCGTGGCATCGTCTACAAGGAAAAGGTCTGGCGCCTGCCGATCGGCACCCCGACGTCTCGGGGCAAGGCGCTGATCAACATGCTGCCGCTGGCACCTGGCGAACGCATCACCACGATCCTGCCTTTGCCGGAGGACGAGGAGAGCTGGGAAAGCCTCGACGTCATGTTCTCGACGACACGCGGCACGGTTCGCCGCAACAAGCTGTCAGATTTTGTCCAGGTAAACCGTAACGGCAAGATCGCCATGAAGCTCGAGGAGGAGGGCGATGAAATCCTATCCGTCGAGACCTGCACCGAACATGACGACGTTCTGTTGACGACGGCGCTCGGCCAGTGCATCCGCTTCCAGGTCGATGATGTCCGTGTCTTTGCGGGCCGCAATTCGATTGGCGTGCGCGGCATCAACCTTGGCAATGGCGACCGCATCATCTCGATGACTATCGTCGGGCATGTCGATGCCGAACCTTGGGAGCGTGCTGCTTACCTCAAGCGTTCCGCTGTCGAACGCCGCGCCACGGGCGTCGACGAGGAGGATATCGCCCTGGTCGGCGAGGAAGTCACCGAAGAGGGACTGCTGACAGACGAGCGCTACGAGGAACTGAAGGCACGCGAACAATTCGTGCTGACAGTATCACAGAAGGGCTTCGGCAAGCGGTCGTCTTCCTACGACTTCCGCATCTCCGGCCGCGGCGGCAAGGGCATTCGCGCCACCGATACCTCCAAGACGAGCGAGATCGGCGAACTCGTCGCCGCATTCCCGGTCGACGAGGGCGACCAGATCATGTTGGTCTCGGATGGCGGGCAGCTGATCCGCGTCCCGGTCGGCGGCATCCGCATCGCCAGCCGCGCCACCAAGGGCGTGACGATCTTCTCGACCGCCAAGGATGAAAAGGTCGTCTCCGTCGAGCGCATCAGCGAGCCGGAAGATGACGGCGAGGAGGTTGGCGAGATCGTCAACGAAACGCCGATCGAAAGCGGTGAGGCGCCACCTGCAACGGAAGAATAATTCTACCAGGCTTTGGTTGAGAACCGGGCGGCCCCTGCCGCCCGGTTTTTTATGCGCTAATCCGATGTTCGCATCGCCGCGCTAAGATCGTTTCACCCACATTCTTTCGGATATTGCCAAAGCAGGAGGCACGATCCCGCGAAATTGTCGGCATTGACGACATCGTGGCGTCGTTCACGGTGCGGCAGGCCGATCAGAGGCCACCGCCCGGCGAGCTGATCGCGGTTCCCGCGTACTGGGTTTGAAAGCGACAGGCTGCTTGTCTCGGTGAAGATTGCCGCTCTCGCACAAATTGCTGCGCGACAGCCGATTGCTGATCCCTGCATCGAGTATATATTCGCATTCTAACAAGGAAGGCGCCCATGGCAGTGGCTTCGCGGATCGCGAAGACGGGGGCATTTGCAGGAATCAATCGTCGCAACGGTCGTCCTGCTGTCTGCAGGCGTCTTCATCGCGATCGGCGATGCCCCGGCGCATGGTCTTCCGTCCGCCGGGTGAGGGACCGGTCGCGCTGCCGGAGAGCGTGAAGATCCTGGGCTGGGGCACTGCATTCGTCGTCGTGACCGGCGACAGTCCTGATTGTGTGCGCAGGCCCTACGCTTCCGGTGTCTTGATGGTGCTGCGTTTCCGCAAAAGCGGCTGCCTAGCCTGGCGGCCGGCCTGAAACCATCCAAAGAAAAAGCCGGACGCGGGGACGGCGTCCGGCTTTTTGAATGGCCCCGAGCGCTGGAGGGGAAGGCGCTCAAGGGCAGGGGAACTCAACTCAGAAAGTGCTGTGCTTCTTCTCGTTGAACGCCTTCACTTCTTCGCTTTCGCGGCGAAGCGCGGAAACGGTTGACGCCACAGACACGATGAACATGACGCTGATGAGAGCGGTAAGAACAGTCAAGATCGTGAACATGGGCAATCCTTTCCGAAGTTGCGTTCACGTTCCTCAGTACTGGCTTATGATGGCCGTGCGGGCCGAAGCATAAGGACCATATACCTTGGACGTATCGGTCTTCTGGTCATAGAGTGCGACAGTTGCGGTAAGCATTCCCGTGATCATTGCCATCCAGAATACATTGATGATGGTAATCTTATCGGGCATCTTGTTTTCCCTTCGTGCAGCGTATCGCATCTACGCTTCGGTTAAGTGAACGTATCCGTCTGAAAATGGTTCCGGCGGATGTTGGCGTGTCGTTTAGCAAGCCCGGTCTGAAGCGACCTTGAATGCCTTGTTCATCTGGCGTTCAGGTTCGGGAGCAGGTCTCAACGCGCCCTTCCGAGCTGCCGCATGATGGCGTGATGCTCGCTGACTTCGGCGCGCACCCAGCGCATCGTATAGCGGTCCTGCAGGTAGCCATATGCCAGCTCCGCGAGCAGGGAGAGAACGACGGCAAGGGCGAGAAGCAGGATCAGCATGTCGATATCTTTCGGAAGTGCCCGATGCGGGTGGCATCGGCTGCGTTGCTGTTTCCGATTATGCGTACCGCATCTGAAACCGCGTTGAACGCGGCATTCATCCACCGTTCAGCAGGGCGGCAAATGACTTGCGGGATGCGGGTATCCGTGACAAAAGGCATCGAACAGAACGGCCGGGTCCTATGACGACTGCTTTTTATCCGGGGTCCTTCGACCCGCTCACCAACGGACACCTGGACGTGCTCGTCCAGGCGCTGAACATCGCCGAAAGAGTGATCGTTGCGATCGGCATCCACCCCGGCAAGGCGCCGCTGTTTTCCTTCGAGGAGAGGGCGGAGCTGATCCGGAACGCGCTTGCCGATGCCATGCCGCAGAAAAGCGGCAGCATCTCTGTCGTCTCCTTCGACAATCTGGTCGTAGATGCCGCGCGCATGCATGGCGCGGCGCTGCTCATCCGCGGCCTTCGCGATGGCACCGACCTCGACTACGAAATGCAGATGGCGGGCATGAATCGGCAGATGGCACCGGATGTGCAGACCATCTTTCTGCCGGCAGGGACGGCCTCACGGCCCATTACCGCCACATTGGTCCGTCAAATCGCGGCCATGGGCGGCGACGTCAGCGCCTTTGTGCCGGCCGCCGTTTTGAAGGCCCTTCGATCCAAGCGCAAATCTTGAGGCGTTTTCCGCCGCAACGGAGCTCACATGAAACTTTTCTATATTGCATTTGCCGGCGTGCTTTACCTCGCCTCCTTCGTTGGCGACGTGTTTGCCCAGGCCGACCACACGCTGACGATCCAACTCAAGGATGGTCCCGTCGTGATCCAGCTGATGCCGGACGTGGCTCCCAAGCACGTAGCGCAGATCGAGGCGCTGGCGAAGAAGGGGGCCTATGACAACGTGGCCTTCCACCGCGTCATCGACGGCTTCATGGCGCAGACCGGCGACGTGCAGTACGGCAATATGTCGAAGGGCTACGATCCGAGCCTTGCGGGCACCGGCGGCTCCGATCTGCCGAACATTCCGGCCGAATTCTCCAAGGAGCCGTTCGTTCGCGGCACGGTGGGCATGGCGCGTGCCCAGGATCCGAATTCGGCAAACTCGCAGTTCTTCATCATGTTCGCGGACGGCTCCTTCCTGAACGGCCAGTACACGGCTGTCGGCAAGGTCGTCTCCGGCATGGAAAACGTCGACAAGATCAAGCGCGGCGCCGGCCAAAACGGCGAAGTGACCGATCCCGACCGCATGGTCAAAGTTACCACCGGCAAGTGATTTAGTGAAAAGAGGAGAATAAAAATGGCCGAGATCAAGGATCCGGAAAACACCGTTATCCTGGAAACCACCAAGGGCAAGGTTGTCATCCAGCTGCTGCCGCAGGTGGCCCCCGAGCATGTCGCCCGGATTAAGGAGCTTTCTCGCGAAAAGGCCTATGACGGTGTCGTCTTCCACCGCGTCATCCCCGACTTCATGGCGCAGACCGGCGACGTCCAGTTCGGCAAGAAGGGCGGCGAGAACTTCAACCCGGGCCGCGCCGGCATGGGCGGCTCGTCGAAGCCTGACCTGAAGGCAGAATTCTCCGCGACGCCGCATGTCCGCGGCACCTGCTCGATGGCGCGCTCGCAAAGTCCGAACTCGGCAAACAGCCAGTTCTTCATCTGCTTCACCGATGCGCCGTGGCTGAACAAGCAATACTCCGTCTGGGGCCAGGTCATCGAAGGCATGGATGTAGTCGACACGATCAAGAAGGGCGAACCGGTCAGCGATCCGGACTCCATCGTCTCGATGCGGGTTGCCGCCGACGCCTGATTGTGATTTCTGCTGAAACCCGCCCTTGCGCGAAGGCGTCGGGCGGGTTTCGCTTTGCCTGAAAGTGCCCGATGCGCGTAGACCTTTTCGATTTCGACCTTCCGGCTGAACGGATCGCCTTGCGGCCCGCCGAGCCACGCGATAGCGCGCGCCTGCTCGTCATCGATCCGCATGCTGAACCGGCTCTCGGCGACCATGCCGTCGGCGAGCTGCCGTCGTTCCTGCGGGCAGGGGATGCGCTTGTCTTCAATGACACCAAGGTCATTCCCGCGCAGCTCGAGGGCGTCCGCCATCGTGAAGGGGCAGGCGGCCAGCAGGTCTCGGCGACATTGCATATGCGCGTCGGCGCCAGCCGCTGGAAGGCATTTTCCAAGCCCGGCAAACGCATTAAGGTCGGCGATCGTATCGCCTTCGGCCACGGCGGTGAAAGCTGCTTCCTCGGCCAGCTCGATTGCACCGTCGAGGAGAAAGGCGAGGGCGGTGAAGTCACCCTTGCCTTCGATCTTTCCGGCCCGGCGCTGGACGAGGCAATCGCCTCCGTCGGCCATATCCCGCTGCCGCCCTACATCGCCGCCAAGCGTCCGGACGACGAACGCGACCGCACCGATTACCAGACGATCTATGCCCGCGAGGAAGGTGCCGTCGCAGCGCCCACAGCCGGCCTGCATTTCACGCCACGACTTTTTGAGGCAATCGACAAGGCCGGCGTCGAGCGCCATTTCGTGACGCTGCATGTCGGCGCCGGTACCTTCCTGCCGGTCAAGGCCGATGATACTGACGATCACAAGATGCATCTCGAAAGCGGCTATGTCAGCGCCGAGACGGCGGCAAAGCTGAATGCCGTCAAGGCGAGGGGCGGGCGCATCATTTGTGTCGGCACGACATCGCTACGGCTGATCGAAAGCGCGACCGCGGACGATGGAGGAATCCGCGCCTGGGCGGGCGCCACCGGCATCTTCATCACGCCCGGCTACCGTTTCAAGGCAGTCGATATCCTGATGACCAATTTCCACCTGCCGCGCTCGACGCTCTTCATGCTGGTTTCGGCCTTTGCGGGTTTCGAAACCATGCAGGCGGCATACAAACACGCCATTTCGACAGGTTACCGTTTCTATTCATACGGGGATGCGAGCCTTCTTTTCCGGAAAGACAGATGACCGAGAATTTCCAGTTCACGCTCAGAAGAACCGATGCAGGCGCCCGCCTCGGCGAAATCTCAATGCCGCGCGGCACCATCCGCACGCCGGCCTTCATGCCGGTCGGCACGGTCGGCACCGTCAAGGCCATGTATCTCGACCAGGTTCGCGAAACGGGCGCCGACATCATTCTTGGCAACACCTACCACCTGATGCTGCGCCCGACGGCAGAACGCGTGGCGCGCCTCGGCGGCCTACACAGCCTCATCCGCTGGGAACATCCGATCCTGACGGATTCCGGCGGCTTCCAGGTCATGTCACTTTCAGGTCTTCGCAAGCTCGACGAGCAAGGCGTCACCTTCAAGTCGCATGTCGACGGCAGCCTGCATCACATGTCGCCGGAGCGCTCGATCGAAATCCAGGGGCTGCTCGACTCCGATATCCAGATGCAGCTTGACGAATGCGTGGCGCTTCCGGCTGAACCGCGCGAGATTGAACGCGCAATGGAGCTTTCGCTGCGCTGGGCTGAACGCTGCAAGGTCGCCTTCGGCAACCAGCTGGGCAAGGCGATGTTCGGCATCGTGCAGGGCGGTGACATTCCCGCACTCCGCATCCGCTCGGCCGAAGAGCTGGCACAGCTTGACCTCAAGGGTTATGCGGTCGGCGGTCTTGCGGTTGGCGAACCGCAGGACGTCATGCTGAAGATGCTCGAGGAAACTTTGCCGGTGCTGCCCGGCGAAAAGCCGCGCTACCTCATGGGCGTAGGCACGCCCGACGATATCCTGAAATCGGTTGCCCGCGGCATCGACATGTTCGACTGCGTGATGCCGACCCGCTCCGGCCGCCATGGCCTGGCCTTTACCCGCCGCGGCAGGGTCAATATCCGCAACGCTCGCCACGCGGAGGATCTGCGTCCGCTCGACGAGCAGTCGAATTGCCCGGCCTCGCGCGATTATTCGCGCGCTTATCTCCACCATCTCGTCCGCGCCAACGAGGCGCTCGGCGGCATGCTGCTCTCGTGGCACAATCTCAGCTACTATCAAGAACTGATGCAGGGCATCCGCACGGCGATTGCCGAGGGTCGCTTCGCCGATTTCATGGCGGAAACCCAGGAGGAGTGGGCAAAGGGCGATCTCGAGCGCGCTTGAGGCCGATGGTCTGCCGGTTGTCGGCGCGAGCCAGGGCGCGCCGCGCCTGACGATCTCCAGGCAGGTCCAGATCACCGTCGGGACGCTGGTTCTGTTGTCGGTGCTGTGCGAATTTCTCCTTCATCCGGCAGCTTTTGCTTTCGCCGGCCTTCTCGGCGCCGCGCTCGCATTTTCAGGCATAAGCGGCTGGTGCGGCCTGGCGATCCTTCTTTCCCGCATGCATTTGGAACAGGGTCGGCTGCACCGCCGTCAAATGCCTTTGCTGTCGGTGTTCGGCACGATCTGCACGCCGTTGATCTTGTAGCCGCCGTCGGGCTGCCGCATCATCTGGTAGATCGCCGTCCAGTCCTTGCCGTCCCGGCCGGATATCAGGACCTCGTGATAGATCATCGCGCCGTTATCGATGGAGCGGCTGCGGCCGAAAGCATAGTTCCCGGGATGATAGACGGGTTCGTAGCGCTTCTTCACCATCGCAAAGAAGACGCCCTTGTCCGGATACATCGCCTTAATGCCGGGCGCTGCAAAGGAATAGGCCGTCTCCGCATCATCCTTCAGGAAGGCCGTAATCTGATCCTCGATGATATGCCGCGTCGTCTCGACCGGATCTTCGGCCCGCGCCGGTATCGATACAAAGATCAAAGCAGCACACAGCGCAGACACAGAGGATAAAGCGCGCATGGATTTCTCTCCGGCGATATAAAGCGGAGTGTAGAGTACTTTGCAGATTTGGAAAGTGGGGCAGTTGCTGCGTTCATGCAGGCTGTCAGCTCGCACGGCGTCCTCCACCGTCGCGGAAGTCCTTGCGCGTCACCTTGCGTCTGTGTCGAAGACCAAAAGCGACATCCGTCCTCCGTCTGCAGCGGCGACTTGGTGTGCCGCCAGCAACGGCAGTCCCGATGGAAGCAAGCGCGGCCGCACGCCCTTTTGAATTGGGAGATCTTCGGCAGTCATGCTGGCTCCCTTGGTAAAATCCGGCATACCAACGATGCGGCGCGAGGCAAGTGCCTCGATCAGCCCCGTCGTCTCTCCGCCATCAGAAGCACCGCCAGTACAAAACAGATAAGGCTCAGGGACGATGGCAGCCCTTGGTGTCCGATCAGTTGCATCGCTAGTCCTGTCGCGGGCGAGCCCACGATGCCGCCGATACCCCATACGAACGCGAAGGCCGCGTTTCCGGCGATCAAGGCTTGACCGATGAAACGCTCGCCGAGTTGGATCAGCGACATGGTGTAAATCCCAAATGAGACCCCGCCCCAGACGAAAACGAGCGGCCAGATGAGCCACGCGTTGAAGAGCGACGGCAGCAGCAGGCAGCCGGCCAGCGAAGCCAGGGCACAGAATAGCATGGTCCGCGTCGAGCCGAACCGTTCGGCCACGCGCCCGAGCAATATCTGCAGGACGGCATTGCCTGCGGTGAAACAGGCGATGAGCGAAGCGATACGTGCTTCGGCACTGCCAAGCGCGGTACCATAAACCGTGAATAAGGAAATCACGACTTGCTCGAAGGCGGCAGCAGTGAAAACCGCGAACAACAGAAGGGGTGCCCGTGCGAAGAAGCCGCCGACCGATGTTGCCTCACCTTCATGCGGCATCTTCGGCAGGCGCGGCACGACCGCAAGTACGATCAAGCCGCAGAGAGGGAAGGCCACGATGCCGATCATGAAGGGCGGCCAGCCCTGCGTGCCGACAAGGCCGAGCGACAGCGGGCCGATGGCGAAGCCACCCGAAACGATCGATGAATAGAGGCCCATGATGCGGCCCCGGCGTGGCGCGGGCGTGATCGTGATCAGCCAGGTTTCGCTGATCACGTAAAGCGGATTGGCGAAGAAGCCGAGCAGGAAGCGCAGAGGCAGCCAGGCCCAGACCTCCTGCTTCCAGGCAATCGCGATCAGGATGAGCGCGGCGAGGGTGGAACAAAGGATCGCAAGCCGCGCCGCGCCCACGCGCCGCGCCAGCGTCGGAACGAAGGGCGCGGATACAATGAAACCCAGCGGCGTCATCGCCGCCGACAAGCCGATCAGGCCGGGCGCCGTCCCCTGCCGCTCCAGGATGAAGCTGAGCAGCGGATAGGTCAGCCCCTGTGCCACGGCGAACACCGTGACCGTCGCGATGATGCCCGCCATCGCGGCCCATGGGATCCGATCCTCTCGCGGGGACGTCGTGCTGTGCAAGTGCCGGCAAACCGTTGCGGCACGCGGAAACTGGCGCTCCGGTGTCATTGCAGCATTCGCCTTATCGCTGCCAGAAGGGCTTGGCGATCTCTGCCTCGACCTGCCGCCTCGTCAGACCGATATCGTCGATCAAATGGGGATCATCCTTTGACTTTTGCTCAAGTTGCCAGCGAAGGCGTTTGCGCTCGTCCCAGGTCGCGATAACGCTTCGCAGGGTCGCCAGGCTGTAAGTCCGACGCGAAACTTTCGCCAGCCCCACGGGGGGAACATCGTTCATGGCAACCTCCATATGGTTTGAGGGTCCAGAGCCCTCGACCTGAAAGAGGTTGAATTCTGCAGGATACGAAGGGCGCCGTAATTAAGCTCCCCCAAATAGTTCCAAAAACTTCCAAACAGGCTATAGATGCGCCGTATGCAGGGATCGCGCTTTGCCTTTGGTCCGTTCGTGCTTGATCCGGGTGCCGGAACGCTCCTTCGGAACGATGATCCCGTTGCCGTCGGCTACCGCGGACTAAAGCTGCTTGCGGCGCTTGTCGGACGGCCTGGCGAAATCCTGGGCAAGGCCGAGTTGATGGACGCGGCGTGGCCGGGCACAGCCGTCGAGGAAGGTAACCTCACCGTCCAGATCGCGCAGCTCAGGAAGCTGCTTGGTCCGGCCACCGATGGCGGTGAATGGATCGCCACGGTTCCGCGCGTCGGCTACCGCTTCACGGGGGCCATCGAACACCTCGGTGGCGCGAAGCAAAAACCTTTGCCACTGCCCGACAAGCCATCGATAGCCGTGCTGCCCTTCGTGAATGTCAGCAACGATCCCGAGCAGGAATCCTTCGCGGATGGGTTGACTGAAGACCTGATTACCGACCTGTCCAGGATCTCCGGCCTGTTCGTCATCGCGCGCAACTCGGCCTTTGCCTACAAGGGAAAGGCGATGGCTGTGCGCGGGATCGCTGAGGACCTCGGCGTGCGCTACCTCCTGGAGGGGAGCGCAAGACGTGCCGCTGGGCGCGTACGCATCAACGCCCAGCTGGTCGACGCGGTGAGTGGCGATCATCTATGGGCGGAACGCTTCGATCGCAGCCTGGACGATATCTTTGCCGTTCAGGACGAGGTCACTGGCAAAATCGTGGAGGCGCTGCTCGGCCGGCTGCGTGCACCGCCGCCGCGCAATCGGCCCAAAAATCTCGAGGCTTACGATCTCTGCGTGCGGGCGCGCAAGCTGATGGATGACTCGCCGCAGACGGCGCGGGAAGCGCATCTGATGCTGACGCGCGCGGTTTCGCTCGATCCGGAATATGCCGAGGCCTATCGCTGGCTTGCCGTGAACCACTGGATGGGATGGGTACATAGCGGCGGACCAACGGAAGCTGCCCGCAGCGACGCTTTGAAGCTTGCGCGCAAAGCTGTAGCACTCGATCCCAACGATGCTGGCTGTCGCTGGAGCCTTGCTTACTTGCTTGCCTATGAGCGCAGCTTCGCCGAGGCGGACGCGGAATTCGCCAAGGCGATCGAGCTCGACCCGAACGAAGCCGACACCTGGGCGGCGCTATCCGACATTACGGTCCTGGCCGGGCGGGTCGAGGAGGGCCTTGAGCACATCCGCAAGGCGTTCCGGCTGAATCCGCTTCCGGCAAGCTGGTACTATCTGACGCTCGGCCAGGCGCTATATGCGGCCGGTGAATACGAAGCCGCTATCGAGACACTGCGTCGGGAGGAGACTTATCGTACAAGCTCACGCCGTTTCCTGGCGGCAAGCCTTGCCCAACTTGGCCGGCTCGACGAGGCGCGCGCAGAGGTCGAACTGTTCCTTGTCGGTAACCCGCATTTCACAACCCGCCACTGGGCCACGACGGAGCCGTTCCGCGACGCCGCGACGCTCGAGCATTTCGTTGATGGCTACCGCAAGGCCGGTCTTCCGGAGTGACCCTCCCAAACGGCCATTCAATCCGAAGGCCGCTGTATCGGCGCCTTCGCACCGTTCGTGCGACCTATTCCTCAAAGCGGCTCGTGGTGTCACGATCGCGGTCGTATCGTCTCGTGAGCGGAAACGGCGGCAACCAGGACTCGCGACGGACGATCCAGCTTTCGTAGGTTGGCATCAGCTGGTCAGGGGCATCCAGGGATCCCAGGTTCACTTCAATTTCGTCTGCGGTGCGTGCGAAAACGGGTGAGCCGCAGCGGGGACAGAAACACCGCCCCGCGTAGTCGCGTGCTTCGCCATCGATCGTCACCGCATCCTGAGGGAAGATCGCGGAAGCGTGAAAAAGAGCCCCATGATGCTTCCGGCAGTCGAGACAATGACAAAGGCCGACCCGGTATGGGAGTCCCGACGCCACAATTCGGACGTTGCCGCACAGGCAACCGCCGGTGAATCTGTCCATGTTGCGTCTCCTCTAAGGTCAAACGGTCGGACCAGCCTCGATCTGACCGGCTGGTCCGGATTGCAAGGCAGATAGGGGCGGGTGCATCACCCACCCACAGGCTTTAGATCCCATGAGCAGTGAACAGCGGCCGGCGCTCTGGCAGAGAGTGAGGGCTGCATCAAAGCACTCGCTCGGAAGGAATAGATCATGGGAACCACACTCGTTCAATCAGAAGTACAGGCCGCTGTCTGTAGTTTCGTATTGCTCTCAACCGAATTTATCCGGGTGGCATTCGCTCGAATTTCTGCAACGAGGAATCAATCGTGTCCCACCCATGGCCGCGAATGGTGTATGTGACCAGCTGCGGGTTGAATTGGCCAGGATCGTCAAGGCTGGTGGCGGGGACCGCAATCAGCTCCGGCATTGCGACGGATGTCAGATAGACCGGTGTTCCACAGGTGGGGCAGAAGGCGTGGACCTTTTCGTTCCCGCTGTCGCCCGCTACCCGCCAGGTGTTCGGTTCGCCCGTAATTGTCATATCGGCTCGCCGGGGGAAGGTCAGATAGGATCCATGCCCCGTGCCACTTCGTTTCTGGCAATCGCGACATTGGCAGTGATTCTCGAAGATGGGTTCGCTGCTCGTTTCATAGCGGATCGCGCCGCACGCGCATCCGCCGGCATAAGTCTTGGTCATTATCATTCTCCCGCTGGCAGACTTGTTAATTGGCACCGCAAGGGATCAGGCCGATTTTGGCTTGGCGAAAAGGTCAATGCCGCTGCCGGTTTCCAGGAAAGATTTCAGGCTGGACAGGACGGCCGGCCAACCTTGTTTGATGCCTTTCGCCATCCCGCTGTCGGCTTCGAGTTCGTCATGGGTGACGGTCAGCCGGACCATGTTGTCGTATTCCTCGATCGCGAACGTCACCCGACTGTAGCTTGCCGGGTCGGAGGCCTGCGAAGCATTCGCCCAGGTGATGACGAGACGGGTCGGCGGCGAGACCTCAATGACCTTGCCAACGAGTTCGACAGTCCGCTCATCGTTGGCACGGATATGTTCCCATTTCGATCCGGGCTTCCAGTCGGAGACGTTCTCGTGGCCCCAGTAGCGCCTTGCGACGTCCGGTTTCGTTATGGCCTCGAACACCTTTTCCGGGGTCGAGAGAACATAGGTCACGTATACAAAGCTGGTCATCTCTTTGGTCATTGTTACTCTCCTTCGAGTTCCTTCTTCAGATCATGCAGCAGGCTAAGCCGCTGATGTTCGAATTTCCGCACCCACCGTTCGTAGACCTCGTGGAGCGGCACGGGGTTGATGAAATGCAGCTTTTCCCGACCGCGCCTAACCGTGCTCACGAGATTGGCCGCCTCCAATACCCCGATGTGCTGCGTGACGGATTGCCGGGCCATGTCCAAGTTGTCGCAAAGCTGGCCGAGCGTCTGCCCGTTCTTCTCACAAAGAAGGTCAAGCAGCTTTCTGCGTGTCGGGTCGCCCAGCGCTTTGAAAACCTTGTCAGCGTCCATTGGTCTCACTCGAATGTGAAACCACAATATGCAGGTATCCACCTGCATGTCAAGCGCAGGTATTTACCTGCTTTTCAAGTGGCAGCGGTCGAGGTGATCGAGCGTCGAGCGGCGTGGGGTAGGCCGATGGCCTTGTGCCGGATTGACGCTGCGCCGCTCGTGCTGATCCGATCCAACAGCCGACGCACCTGGCGCGCGCTCAGATCAAGCACATGCGCCGCCGACACCAGCGGGCAATCTTGCGGCGTTCATCCATATCGATCTGGGAGTAGGTGCGTTTCATGTCTCGTTCCTTGCAAGGATAAACCGTTGTTATCTATTGCAAGTCGCACTTCATCCTTGAACCCACCCCCACCCGGCACCTGTGGCGGGGAAGTTGGAATGTCCGCTTCTGCGCAAAGTTAAAATGTCACTTTGGGCGCGTCTTCAGCCACTTAGAAATGCGATACTCGACATCTCCACTTGCGCTGAGGCAAGCCCCCGACCGGACCGGCTGGGCCGGGTTGCAAGGGAAGGGAGGGGCGGGTGAGAGGCACCCCTTCGGCTTTAGCTTTGAGACTGTGCGATGACGGATCATTCCGCAGCATCAAGCCGGGAAAGTGCTGCCTCTCGCCGCGCAAGCACCACCGGATCGTTCATGAAATCCGTCTTCCGACCCGGCTTGCGGCCCCGCGGTTTGTAGCCATTCTTCTCACTGTTGGTCCTCACCTTTGGTCCAGGCAACTGCTCCTGACGTGCTTTGATATAGGCCAGCACATCGCCGAGCCGCTTGTTCTCGGTAATCGCCGCATGCGTCACCCGCTGGTCCTTGTCGAACGTCCGGTAGGGCAGGGAATGCCCCTTCCACCGCACATCCAATCGACCATCCGCATAGGCATAGGTCTCGACATAGCGACCAGCCAATCCGCGCGTCACCTCGGTCTCCTCCAGCATGATCCGCTGGCGCTCGAACGAAAACGTCAACTGCGATCCGACATAACGCTGTTCGCGCTTGCACAGGATCTCCTGCAGCCGATCCTGTGCAAGATTCATCGGCCGGTGCAGGTCTTCGGACCGGGCAGGGACAATCGCAAACCGCGCATTGTAGTGCTCCATGAAGCCAGGCAAAAACGCATTGCCAGCCTCCATGTCGCAGATGCCCGCCAGCCGTAGTTCCTTGACCAGCCGATCCTGCAGCGTCCGGTTCATCCGCTCGACGCGCCCCTTGGCCTGGCTGGAGTTTGCACAAAGAATCTCGATGTTTAGCTCGCAAAGCGCCCGCCCGAACTGGGTCATGCCTTGGCCACCTTTGGCATCCTTCTTCGCCACCCGGAACACCGAGTGCTTGTCGGAATAAAACGCCACCGGCGCGCCGTGATGCTTCAGATAAAGCTCCAGCGCCTCGAAGTAAGTGAAAGCGCTCTCCGAGCGGACAAAGCGCAGCTGCATCAACTTGCCCGTCGCATCGTCGACGAACACCAGCAGCGAGCACGGTTCACCACGATCTTCGAACCAGCGATGTTCCGAGCCGTCGATCTGCACCAGTTCGCCATAGGCCTCGCGCCGCAAGCGTGGCTGATGAAACGTCCGCCGCTGCTTGCGTGATAGCCACAGGCCAGCATCCACCATCCAGCTGCGCAATGTCTCGCGCGACACACGCACTCCATCGCGTTCGGCAAGCTTCTCGGCCGCCAGCGTCGGACCGAAGTCCGCATAGCGTTCGCGCACCAGCGTCACGGCGTAATCGCGAACACCGTCGCTGATCCGGTTGTTCGACGGCCGGCCGATCGCCTTGTGCGGATCGATGCCGCACCGCCAGTGCTGATCCGCTCCAGCAGCCGACGCACCTGGCGCGTGCTCAGATCAAGCACATGCGCCGCCGACACCAGCGTCATGCGGCCGGCGATCACTTTCGACAAAATCTCGATCCGCTGCAGATCACGCTCGCTCATCGCAATCAGTCCCATCCGCAATCTCCCAGGTCATCAAAACCCGGGGAGAGTGACATTCTTACTTTGCAGAATCAGGACACTTTAACTTTGCGGCTACAGCACCACATCACATAAGATAGATTATGGAACGGGAACGCTTCGCTGGTGAGGAAGGAAGGAGCCTATAAGAACGGAGCAGAACTGGCACAAACAGGCGAATTCCGTACATCATCAGGAACCTAGAACGACACAAACCGTCGAGCCAGAATAATCTTCCGCGTGCTTGGCTCCCACCAACGAGCTCCGCTCCCGCATTGCATTTTGATGGTTGCGTTAGCCGACACTGCGGGCGAACACGAACTACAAGCATCGATCGCTGCGGCCATTCACCGAAAGCGCGCTTAGTCCTCGGTTCCACAGCCACACCCAGAAGCCTCGGCAGACGGCGGCAACGCTTCTTAGCGTCGCTCGCTTGCCTGTGCGTTTGAGATGCGTAGTGGCAACTAAACGCCACAAACCGTGCCTACACCACTTACGAGTGAGCGTTCATGTTGTTATCGGGGGGCAGTTCTCCTAAAAGGAGGTCTCCCACCGTTTCTAGACTCCGGAGCTACAACATGCACATCGGACCGCAGCAGCGGATTTATGTCTGCTTCTTCCTGTTCGCTGTTTCGATGGGCGCTATGCTGTCGCGTCTTCCGGACATTCAAGACGCTCTCCAGATTGACAAATCTGAGCTCGGTTTGACGCTGATTGGAGCCGCGGTCGGCGCGTTGGTTTCACTAACGTTTTCGTCCCCCATCGTTGCCCGCCTCGGAGCACGTACCACCGCTTTTCTTACCGTGTTGGGAACGTCCGCGTGTCTTGCTCTTGTGCCTTGGGTGAGTGCTGCTCCTTTGGTTTTCGGCATTCTTTTGTGCGAAGGACTGCTGGCAGGAGCGCTGGAGATCAATCTCAACGTCGAGATTGACCGCATTGAGGCGCAGCTTGGACGGGGCGTCATGAACCGGGCACATGGATTCTGGAGCCTTGGCTTCTTCGTCACAGCCCTGGTTTCGGCCGCAGTCCGCCAGGCCGGCGTATCAACGCAGCTTCATCTAGGATTGACGTTCGGGTTTGTCCTGATCGCCGGTACGATAGTAATCGCTGGCATGCGCAATGCCCCTGCAAGAGTGGCGCTTGATCATTCAGACGCGGGGCGTATCGCGCTTCCGACAGTTGCACTGCTTCCTCTGTGTGTCATTGGTATCGCCGCATTCCTGGTCGAGGGCGCGGGCATTGATTGGTCGGCGATCTATATGCGCGACGTCTTCCAATCCGAACCGTTCGTCGGAGGGCTGGGCCTCACGTTTTTCACCTTCTTCATGGCTTTGACGAGGTTATTTGCAGATCCGTTTGTCGATCGCTTCGGCTCCCGAACGGTCGCTTTGACACTGCTCCTCGTGTCAGCCGTTGGGCTTTGCGCGGTGTGGCTTGCTCCGCATCAATACATCGCCCTTGTTGGATTTGCGCTCATGGGCGGCGGTTGTAGCGTGGTATACCCCCTTGCCGTTTCTGCAGCGGCGCGGCGCTCGGACCGAGCCTCCCATCTCAATGTCGCGGCATTGGGCCAAATGTCGTTTGTCGTGTTCTTCCTCGCTCCACCGCTCCTCGGTTTTGTGGCGGAGCACGCTGGTATCAGGACAGCGTACCTTGTATGCCTGCCAGTCATACTTTCCGCTTTAATATGTGTTCGGTCCCTCTCCGCTCGCCGCCGACTGGCTGCTGCATAAAGCACTATGGAAACTGCTCCGTTGGCATTCACTGGGATATAAACACCTGTCCAGCCATGCGGCCACAAACGGCGCGGGCGCCGCTCCGTCGACAGCCCCCTCTCCGCGCCGGCGAATTCGTACGGGGCACCAAACGCAAGTCCCCGCCTGGTGGGCGCTCATCGATCTCGGAGACACTAAACGGCAGAATGACCTTGGGTCGTGTTGCCCTGCTGTCGAGACCTTGGATGCGTGGATCCGACCAGGATGCCGCTGCGAAGGACAACCCTCACAGTGTGGGACGTCCCGGTTGACCGTCGAGGTGTGGTCCTTACTAGGTCTTTTGGGCTAGTTGCCTTGGCTGTCGAGTGTGACACTTTACTCGGAACAAGGAAAGTATCGAGAGACAGCGCTCCGCTGTGTCGTGCGTCGCTCGCTCGGCGCGATGCGCCGGCAAGCCAAGGAGAAGAAGATAATGACCGCGACCGATGCGCATTTCCAAGGAGACATTCCCGCGATCTACGAGCAGTTCCTCGTGCCGATCCTGTTCGAGGGATACGCCTCGGATTTGGCGGCCCGCGTCGCGGACTGCCATCCTGAACGTGTTCTGGAAGTCGCCGCAGGATCGGGTGTGCTGACACGGGCGATGGCGACCAGGCTTGCGCCGGAGGTCCAAATCGTCGCTACCGATCTGAACCAGGCGATGCTCGATATCGCAGCGAAGAAGGGCGTTGGCCGTCAGGTCGAGTGGAAACAGGCGGACGCACTCGAGCTGCCCTTTGACAGCGCAAGTTTCGATGTTGTCGCCTGCCAGTTCGGCGTTATGTTCTTTCTGGACAAGCAGCGCGGTTATGGGCAGATACTGAGGGTGCTGAAGCCTGGAGGGACGTTTCTTTTCAACACTTGGGCCTCGCTTGCCGAAAACGAAATTGCCCGCACCGTTTCCGAGGCAATCGTCGCGGCTTTTCCCGACGACCCCACGCGGTTTCTCGAACGAACGCCGCATGGCTATTACGAGCGAGAGACGATCGAGAATGATCTCAGGCACGCGGGCTTCCGGAAAGTGACGATCGATACGATAGACATGGCCGCGCATGCCCCCTCGCCGCGCGACGTCGCAATAGCATTCTGTCGGGGTACGCCATTGAAAATGGAGATCGCCGCGCGCGCTGCCGATGACGAAAAGGCTGTTCAAGCGGTCGCCGCAGCGTTCGAACAGCGCTTTGGCAGCGGACGGATTCATGGAAACCTACGTGCTCATGTCGTTGTCGCTGAGGTTCGCTAGCCGGTGCCGACCGTTCCCAGGTCGTGCTAGTCTGCTCGGAGCTCATCCACTTTGACCTCGAACTGCATCTGATCAAAGGCGGGTTCGACGTGTTCGGGCGTCTCGGCCATCACGGTGTCGTAGTCAAGCGGCGTATGCATATGCGTCAGGATCGCTCGCTTCGGCTTCAGCCGGCCGATCCAGTCGAGTGATTGCTCAAGCGACAGGTGGCTTGGATGATAGCGGTATTGCAGAGCGTCGATAATGAGGATGTCGAGATCCTGAAGCTTTGCGACAGTCTCGGGCGGGAAGTCACTGATATCGCTGCAATAAGCGACATCACCGATTCTAAAGCCAAGCGAATGTATGTCGCCGTGCTGCTGCAGATGCGGCCGGAATGAAATCGAGCCTCCAGCGCCGCTGATGACGATAGGCGTCATATCCTCGATCAGGATCGGCTCGACGATCGGCGGATAATTGCTGCGGGGCGGCGTTTCGATGCAATAGCTGAAGCCCTGGCGGATGCGGTCCATCGTGAACGGATTGGCATAGATCGGCACGCGCTGCTGTGCGTTGTGGAAATAGCCGCGCAGATCGTCGATGCCGTGAATGTGGTCGGCATGCGGATGCGTGTAAAGCACAGCATCGATGTGCTGCACCTTGGCGGCAATCATCTGCTCGCGGAAATCCGATCCGGTGTCGATGACGACGGTCGTGACCCCGCCGTTGTCGTCGTATTGCTGCACCATGAAGGCTGCGCGCGTACGGCGGTTCTTCGGATTGGCGGGATCGCAGGCGCCCCAATCGCCGGTAATGCGCGGCACGCCGGGCGACGACGCGCAGCCGAGAATGGTGAAGCGCCGCCGGTAGCTCACGCGGCTAGACCTTCGGCATCTTCGAGAAGAGCCGGAAAGCATTCTCGGTAGTGATCCGCGCCATCTCGGCATAGCTGACGCCGAGCGTTTCAGCGAGAACCTCGGCGGTGTCCACTACATAGGACGGCTCGTTGCGCTTGCCGCGCCAGCGCTTCGGCGCAAGGTAAGGCGCGTCGGTTTCGACCAGCAACCGGTCGTGCGGGACTGTTTTTGCGATCGCCCGCAACTCCTCGGATTTCGGAAAGGTGAGGATGCCAGAGAAAGAAATGTAGCCGCCGAGTTCGACGCCGGTTCGGGCAAGCGCGGGACCGGCCGAGAAGCAATGGAGAATGAAGGGGAAGGCCCCCTTCCCAGTTTCTGACGTCAGGATTGCCGCCATGTCTTCGTCGGCACTGCGGCTATGGATCACCAGCGGCAACTGTGTTTCGCGAGCGGCAGCGATATGGCGCAGAAAGCCTGTCTTCTGGTTCTCCGGCATCTGCGTGTCGTAGAAGTAATCGAGCCCGGCTTCGCCGATCGCGACGACCTTCTCATGTTTCTTGGCGAGGCGCACGAGATCTTCGGTCTGAATGTCGAGCTCCTCATCCGCATTGTTCGGATGCGTGCCGACCGAGCAGAAGACCGAGGGATATTTCTCGGTGATCGCGAGCAGCTTTTCGAGTTTCCGCACGCGCGTCGAGATCGTCACCATCTGCTTCACACCGGCCTGGTGAGCGCGCGAGACGATATCGTCTCGCTCCTCCTCGAAATCGGCGAAATCCAGATGGCAATGCGTATCGATCAGCATGGCAGACCCTCAGGTTTCCGGCGCCACATAGCGCGGGAAGACAGGCTTTGGTGCCTCCAGCGGCGTTCCGGGAACGAGGCGTCCGGCTTCGCCCAATGCCGCGAAACCGCGCTCATCGGCTGGCGCGGCAACGAGGTCGAGCAGCTTGCCCGCCGATTCCGGCATGAACGGCTGGAGCAGGATCGCGATCTGGCGGACGACTTCAGCGGTGACATAGAGCACGGTGCCCATCCGCGCCGGATCGGTCTTCTTCAGCGCCCACGGCTCTTGGCTTGCAAAATAACGGTCGGTTTCCGAAACGACGGCGATGATGGAAGCGAGCGCCCTGTGGATCATCTGCTTGTCCATGTCCTCGCGCGTCGACGCGAGCAGCGCATCGGCCTGCGCCAGCATCGCCTTGTCCTCGTCGGTCAACGGTCCGCATTCCGGTATCTTGCCGTCGCAATTCTTGACGATCATAGATAACGAACGGCTCGCGAGATTGCCGATGCCGTTCGCAAGATCGGAATTGATCCGCGTGCCGATCGCCTCTTCGCTGTAGCTGCCGTCCTGGCCGAAGGAGACTTCGCGCAGGAAGAAATACCGCACCTGATCGAGACCGAAATGGTTCACCAGATTGACGGGATCAACGACATTGCCGAGCGACTTCGACATCTTCTCGCCCTTGTTGAGCAGGAAGCCATGCGCAAAGACCCGCTTTGGCAGTGGCAGCCTGGCCGACATCAGGAAGGCGGGCCAATAGACCGCATGGAAGCGGATGATGTCCTTGCCGATGACATGAATGTCGGCCGGCCAGTACTTCGCTCTTGGGCCGTTCGGATCCTGGAGATAGCCGGTCGCTGTGATGTAGTTGGTCAGCGCGTCGACCCAGACATACATGACATGCGACGGATCGTTGGGCACCTTGATGCCCCAGTCGAAGGTCGTGCGCGAAATCGAAAGGTCCTTCAAGCCGGACTTGACGAAGGAAACCACCTCGTTGCGCCGTTCGGCAGGACCGATGAAATCGGGATTGTCTTCATAGTGCTTGAGGAGCTTGTCCTGGTATTCGGAAAGCCTGAAGAAGTAGCTTTCCTCTTCTACCCATTCGACGGGCGTGCCCTGCGGCCCGTAGCGCACGCCGTCGGCGCGGAGCTCCGTCTCGTTCTCCTGGTAGTAGGCCTCGTCGCGCACAGAATACCAGCCGGCGTAGGAATCTTTGTAGATGTCGCTGTTTTCCGCCATCAGCTTCCAGATGTCGCTGGAGGCTTCGTGGTGGCGGGGTTCCGTGGTGCGGATGAAATCGTCGTTCGAGGCATTCAGCAGCTGGGCCATCGCCTCGAACTCGCCGGAGTTGCGGTCGGCAAGCTCCTGGGCGGTAATACCCTCCGCGCGCGCCGTCTGCTGCATCTTCTGGCCGTGCTCGTCGGTGCCCGTCAGAAAGAAGACATCACGGCCATCAAGACGCTGGAAGCGCGCCATGGCGTCCGTCGCGATCAGCTCGTAGGCATGGCCGATATGCGGCTTGCCGTTCGGGTAGGAGATCGCGGTGGTAATGTAGAAGGGCGTCTTGTCTGTCATGGCGGCCATCGTGTCCGGCTTACTCTCTCGAAATATCAGCCGCTCTTAGCGCATGTCATGGAGAAGAGAAACACTAAGTTTCGAAAGCGCTTATGATTTGGCGGTTTGCCGAAGCGCTGAGCTTGACTCGCTTTCTGCCACATTCTAGGCCTTGCGAAACTGAAGAACAGGGCGCAACCGAAGTGAGATTTCCAGCAGCGGGCAAAAGCCGTTTCTCTGTCTGTCAGAGGTCCGTCGCTTGACGTTTCTCGAAAATTTTCAGCCTCTCTATTCACTTTCCGGCTTTTTCGTCGGCGCGCTTGTCGGCATCACCGGCGTGGGCGGCGGCTCGCTGATGACGCCGCTGCTCGTCCTGTTATTCGGCGTCCATCCGGCAACCGCGGTCGGAACCGACCTGCTCTATGCCGCCGTCACCAAGACGGCGGGCACGGCGGTCCATGGCATGCATGGCCGTATCAACTGGCGAGTTGTCGGTGCGCTCGGGGCGGGAAGTGTTCCGGCAGCGCTCCTGATGCTCTGGCTGATGGCAGGCGTCGACCGCAAGAGCGTCGAGGTTACCCATACGATTACCGCAGCGCTTGGCTGGCTGCTCGTCATGACGGCCGTGATGCTTGTCTTCCGCGCGCAGATTCTCCGCTTTGCTCGCCGGGTCACTGGCGAGCGCGCCCCGCCCCGTCCGGCGACGATTGCCGTTCTCACCGTCATCCTCGGGCTGGCTCTCGGCATCCTTGTCACACTGACATCGGTCGGTGCCGGTGCACTCGGGGTAACGATCTTGCTTGTGCTTTATCCGCGACTGGATGTCCGCGAAATCGTCGGCTCCGATATCGTCCACGCGGTGCCGCTGACGCTCATCGGCGGCATGGGCTACTGGATCATCGGCGAGATCGACTGGCTCCTGCTTTTGGCACTGCTGGTCGGCTCGATTCCGGGCATCATCGCCGGCAGCCTCCTGGCGCCGAAGCTGCATGAACGCACCATTCGCATCGTGCTTGCGCTCACGCTCGCGATCGTCGCCTGGAAACTGCTTGCCGGCTGATCAGAGGCCCGGCTGCTTGATGTCGCCGAGAATGCTGAGGATCGTCTGCTTGCGGTCGAGGTTGTAAGCGTCGGAAACGGCAAGCCGCTCGTTGATATCGGATTGCAGGCGTGCCAGCCGTTCGGCGGCGGAAAGCTCGCCTGCTTGCGCCGCGTGGCGCGCCCGGTGCATCAGGTCGTCACCGACATGGCTCACGAAGAATTCGAATATCGTGTCGCTATCCTTGCCGGACAAGGCCTCCGCCAAACGATGCATTGCCTTTCGAGCCGTCGGGCCTTGAGCCGACAGGACCTCGTTGTATGCCGCGATGATCTCGCCGCCGCCGTAGTTCAGGAGCTTCAACGCCTCCCCGACGCTGCCTTTCGCGATCGATATCATCGAGGCATCGCTGCCGGTTACGCCGAGATTGGCGAGTGCCGCGCCCAAGGCGCCATTATCCAGCGGCGAAAGCTTAAGCGGCAGGCACCGTGAACGGATCGTCGGCAGAAGCTTTCCCGGCCCATGCGACAGCACGAGGAAAAGCGCGCGTTTGGGCGGCTCCTCCAGAATTTTCAGGATGGCGTTGGCCGCATTGCGGTTCATGTCGTCTGCCGGATCGATGATGACGATGCGCCAGTTTCCTGTTCCGGAGGTCTGCGAGAAGAAGCGTCCGGCGCGCCGCACCTCGTCCACCGTGATCGCCGACTTCACTTTGCCTGTCTTCTCGTCAACGGGACGCGAAAGATAGAGCAGATTATGCGACGCCCCGGAAGCGATCTGGCGGCTGACGGCAGAGGCCGCATCAGGATCGCCGATCGTTGCAGGCGCCGTTGCCGGATCGGGATTCGACAGAACGTAGTTTGCAAATCGAAAAGCAAGGGTTGCCTTCCCGATGCCCTCCGGCCCCTCGATCAGGACCGCGTGATGGCCCTTGCCGGAGCGATAGGATTGGGAAAGAAAAGCCTGGGCTTCGTCATGCCCAAAAAGTTTCGTGTTTTCGGCCGGCCAGATGGCGCCGTCCAGAAGCCCCGGCCGCTCGTCACTCATGCGCGGCCTCCGGCATCTTGGCGACGGCAACAGGCCCAAGAAGCTGATTGACGATCGCAAGAATTTCCGCGGCAATCGGCTCTTCGTCCTGCGTCGCGTTGACGACGTGGCACCGCTCCGGTTCGCGCGCGGCTATGTCGAGATAGGCTTCGCGGCGTTTTTCGTGCGTCTCAAGTTCTTCCCTTTCGAAACGGTCCGGTCGGTCCGCCGTCGCCGCACTGCGCTTCTTTGCTCGCGCCAGACCAAGCCTTGCCGGAATGTCGAGGATCAGCGTGCAATCTGGTACGACGCCGTTGACGGCGATCCGCTGCAGCGTCTCGATGAAGTCCGCCTCGAGATTGCCCGTCACGCCTTGATAGACGCGCGAGGAATCCATGAACCGGTCGCACAGCACGATCTTGCCCTGGAGAAGCGCCGGGCGAATGACCGCTTCGACGTGATCGTTACGGGCTGCGGCGAAGAGAATGGCTTCCATGCGCGTGCCGAAGGCTTCCGCGCTACCGGACAGCAGCACGTGGCGCACGGCTTCCGCACCAGGCGACCCGCCAGGTTCCCGCGTCAGCAGAACCTCATGGCCGCGCGCCCTCAGCGCTTCCGCCAGCCGGCGGATCTGCGTGGATTTCCCAGCCCCTTCCCCGCCTTCAAACGTAACGAACAATCCCGTACCGGATGACAATGACACATTCCCGTATTCTTCAGCGCCCGCGCCACCGGGCTTTTTTCCTATCTATCCGAAGACAGGGCCAAGCGAAACCTTCAGGCTAGGCGCCTTCCGGTCCTTCCCCGGCAATTTAGGCAATGAATATGGCGATCAGGTGGGCTCGGCCTCGTCCCAGAGCCACGAGAAGAACAGCGATTCGCCGAGTTCCAGAAGCGCGTCGACCGCCCGGCTCGTCAGCGAACCCTGCTCGACGCCATGCGCGGTGTAAAGTGGCACCTCGCGCAACACGCGGCCGCCCGCCGATATGACCAGCGTACCCGCTTCGGCATCGGCAGCAACGGGCGCCATCAGCGGCCAGCGGTAAACGATCCGCGCCGAGAGCCTGTCAGGATTGCTGACTGGAATGTAGACGCTGACAGCCCCCTTCGCGACGAGGTCCACTTTTCCGGCCTGGCCGCCATAGACGCTGGCCGCGCCGACGATTTCCTCGTCCGCGAAAAGCTGCCGGTCCTCGAAGGCCGTCTGCCCCCATTCCAGGATGCGCTTTGCCTCCTCGGTCCGTTCCTTGTCGGAAGCAATGCCGCCGAGCGCCAGGAAGAGCCGCTTTCCATCTCGCCCCGCCGAGGCGACGATCGAATATCCCTCGCCCTCTGCAAAGCCGGTCGCCAGTCCGTCCGCGCCGAGTCCAAGGCCGAGCAAAGGGTTGCGGTTGCGCTGGAAAATCCTGTTCCACTCGAAATCGGGCTGCGCGAAATAATGATAATATTCGGGATAGGATTGCTGCAGATCGATCGCAAGCGTCACCAAGTCACGCGCCGATACCTTGCTCTTACCGTCCGGCAGGCCGGTCGAGTTTCCAAAGACCGTTTTCGCCATGCCGAGCACCTCCGCCCGCCGCGTCATTGCGGCGGCGAAATTGCCCTCCGTGCCGCTCATGCCCTCCGCAAGGATGATGGATCCGTCGTTGGCACCCTGGATGGCGACGCCCTTGATCAAGTCCTCGACACGGATGCGGGATTTCAGCACGGCAAACATCGTTGCCGTCCGCGACGGAGCACCTCCCGTTCGCCAGGCATATTCGGAAACCGGATATTCGGTGTCGAGCGTGATCTCGCCCTTCTTCAACGAGCCGAAGACCAGATCCATCGTCATCAGCTTTGCGAGCGAGGCGGGTGAAAAACTCTGCTCCTCGTTCTTTGCAAGCAGCACCGTTCCGGTGGATGCCTCGATCATGTAGGCCTGTGCGGCCTTGGTTACAAAGCCGGCGGGCGCGGTTTCGGCAGCGTAGGATGGCGAAGCGAAGGGCAGAAGGCACGCACAAAGACGAAGCAGACGCTTCAACATCGAGGCTCCATAGGATCGAAGGTTCGACTCCGGACGTTAGAGGCAGCGCGCGCTGCGCGCAATCGCTTCCAATCAGGGCGCGATCTGTTTTGCCTGCTGGCGCTTGAGGGAGGCGAGGATCGAATCCTGCGTCAGCCCGTCATTGCGGACCATGACGGCGTCGAAAGCAAGCTCTACGGTCACCGTCTTCACGTCCTCGTCCTGGTAGCCCATCGCGAGCGAACCGTCCTGCCCGTAACCATATGGACGCTCATAGGGAACGGGCCCGATTTCCGGAAGCACGACCATCTGCCCGAAAGCCTGTCCTGAATTTCCGAGAACGGGAGCTGTTGTCGCCACCGGTGCCGCATTGTAGCGAGCGCTCGGCGTCGAGCCGCCATAGGCCGTCGCAGACATCGGCACCGGTACACGCGATTGATCCACGGTCAAAGTCCCAAGGCTCTGCAGCTGATCGCCGGTGATCCGCTTGCTGTTCGACGCCACCATCACCCCGGTTGCGATCTGACCTCCCGGATTGACGCCCGGAATCCGGCTTCCCTTCGGCACGTAGGACGCCATCAGGTAAGGCATGTCGTGCCCGTCCATGCGCGCCTTGCCGACATACTGCACGCGCACCTTGCCGGTGCCGCTGTGCTGCAGGTCGAGCATGTCCGCCGTCTTGTTGGAAAGATCGATGATGCGGCCTTCATGATAAGGGCCGCGGTCGTTGACGCGCACGACCACCGACGAGCCGTTTTCGAGATTTGTGACACGTGCGTAGCTCGGCAAAGGGAAAGTTGGATGCGCCGCGGAAAGATGCATCTGGTCGTAGACTTCGCCGTTTGCCGTCAACCGGCCGTGAAATGCGGAGCCATACCACGAGGCTACGCCCACCTTGTTATAGGCGAAGTCCTCCTTGGGATAATACCACTTGCCCTTGACCTCATAAGGGTTGCCGACGATGTAGCGCCCGCCCCCCTTCGGTATATTGGCGCCACTGGCAACGCGCGGGCTGGCTTTGACGCCATATTCTTTTTCGGAGAAATATTCCTTGCCGTGAGCGCGCTTCTTTGGCGCCTGCGAAGTCGTACCGCAAGCCGTGACGGTGGCGCACATCAACGCCAACGCCAGCCACCGCGTACCCGTTGCGAAAGAGGTCGCCCCGCATTCCAGTCTCATATGTCCCACGCCGCCCAAGATCGTATGGATAAGAACCTGCCCGACAACGGGCCAGTCATGCCTACGCCCACTCACCTAACGAGACTTTAACTCGGCGGCCATCCTGGCGAATTTGCGAATGATTTCGCGATGATAGAAACAATTTTAATGATCATGGTTTACAAACCCCTAACGGCGCATCGCGCAATCGTCATCCAGCCGGGTCTTCCGGCGGCAGATTTTTGCGCCCGACCCTTGCATTGGCCATATCCTTTGCGCCATAAGGCGCGCAAGGAAGAGTGTCCGAGTGGTTTAAGGAACCGGTCTTGAAAACCGGCGTGCGGGAAACCGTACCGTGGGTTCGAATCCCACCTCTTCCGCCATGAGCACTGTTTAGGCATTGCACTTGCCGGAAACGAGCGAGGCTGGATTCTCACCCGGAAATACCAACGAAACCGTTGCAAAACCGCTGGTGACGTGTCGGAACAAAAAACAAGTTATCTCATTTCTCTTCCATCATAGATGGAGAAAACTGCCATGACTCACGACCCGGAATTCCCTGATCGCAGATCAGAGCCACGCACTACTCCGGTCCGCAGTCGCTCTTCGTGGGGCGCATGGGTCGCCATCATCGCGGTGGTTCTGGTGGCTGGCGTTGTATGGTTCGAGTGGGGTGGCTCGCCCGACACCGATCCGATCTCGACATCTTCGACGACGCCCTCCACGCAGCCTGCTCCAGCACCGGCAACGCCGACTGCGCCGACCAGCAACAATGTAACCCCGGCGCCGGCTTCTCCTACTGCAGCTCCGGCGCAGCAGTAGAGCCTGTCTCTAGGCCACGCCTGCAAGACCGTTGTTATTGAGACGGATCGAGAAAGGTCGTTGCGAGTTTCGCTTGGCCTTTTTCGCCCTCTCGATCGGTGACCAGTCCTTGAGCATATGGCGCCGCGAAGAAGTTCGACTGCCTCGGGTCGCGCCCTTCGAAATAGAGGAGGTCGAAGGCCATGAAGATCGCTTCGCCGGAGGCCCGCTTGCCTTCCCGGCCGCCGAGCGATTGCTGCAGCAGTCCGAAATCGGACCGGCCCTGCTCGTCGAGCATGACCGCCTCGCCATCGAGAACCGCCGTCGCCACGCCGAGCTGCTTGGCGGGCCTGCTCGATCGCCGGAAAGCGATGCGTCCAGTCATGCCCGCCCCATTTGATTTCGTAAACCCGCTGCTCGCCCCTCGGCGGCTTGATGCTTGAAAAGCGTCAGGCATAGGTCGATGCGGTCCGGCATGGGATCGAGGGGAAGGTTCGGCTGGGCCGGATCGCGTGGTTTTGTGGCTCTGGTACGGACACTTGCGGCCTCTTTGGCGAGGAGAGACTTCGTCGGCTTCCGAGGAACTCTTGCCATCCCCTCAGTCCATTAGGCAATTCTCAACTCCATTAGGGTAGAGCTTGCTTAGACGTGGTCCGCGGACGTACTATCTACGTTTCGCGAGCCTGCCCCTGCGCTCAGCCGAGGTAAAGGCCCGGCGAGAGAGGGAGGTTTGTCATGAGAGTTGCATCGATAATCGCAGCCGGCTTCATCGGATTATGCGGGATGGCCTCCTTTGCTGCGGCAGAGGGTGGACATACAATGGTCACTCCCGATGATGTTAAGTGGGGGCCGGCCCCCAAGGTGCTTCCTGCTGGAGCAGAGGCGGCGGTCCTGTTCGGCGATCCCAGTAAGGAAGGCCTGTTTGCCCTCCGGCTCAAGGTGCCGTCGGGCTATGCGGTCCCGCCGCACACGCATCCTGTGCATGAAGTGGTCACAGTCGTATCAGGGACTCTCAAACTCGGAATGGGCGAAACCGCCGATCCGAGCGCCACGAAGGCACTGCCTGCAGGCAGTTTCATCGCGTTGCCGCCCGGCATGGCGCATTTCGCTCGCGTCGACGAACCGACAGTCATCCAAATTACGACGACTGGCCCATGGGCCATCAAGTATGTCAACCCGGCGGACGATCCTCAGAAGTCGCAATAACCAGCCGCTGCATCGATGTCTCAACAGCGGAAAGGACGACTAGTCTTTGAACTGGGAGGAAGGTGGATTGATGGAGAGGAATCGCGGGCCCGGGGGGGGCCCGCAGTGCTTTCAAGTTATTCGACGACCTCAATCACCGCGCGGGTCTTCGGATTGACGAGCACGCGCTTTTTGTTGACGACCACATAACCGTAATCGGGCTGATCGGGGATCGTGTGGATCTCGACCGTGTCAGGAAGTGCCGTACCGATTGCAACATCACCTTCAAACGTGACCGATGGCGATTGCTGCTCAAGAACATAGGTTCTGACCTCGCCGGGAACGGTGACCGTCGCTGTCTGCGCGACCGCCGCCCCCCCGAGCGTCAGAAACAGCGATACGGCAGAGATGACCACTTTCTTCATGTTATCCTCCAGGATTTTCAGTGTGCCGGTAAAACGCTGCCGGCTAAGATATAGTTCCCCCGCTGCACGGAATGGACTACTATGGCTTGAGGAAAACAGCGCGATCACGCTCTGGTATTGTCGGAAGCATCAGCCGGCGGCACCCTCCGCTGAAGGTGCGCGACGGTGAAGGCAGGGGCTATTTCCACGTTACTCCGCCCAAGGAGCATGGCTGCCCTTCGCCGCGGTCATCAGCCGTTGGTAGGCGGGTATTCCCGTTTTAGCTATCTCACTGAGATCATGCCGCGCCCTTGTCGTAAGCGCCTGTACACTTTTTCTCGGAACAGATTCTCGGAACAGACTTCATGGCTATCCGTTGACATGATCGCCAACGGAGATTGCATTACATGAGCTCGGACATCTGGGAACGCAGCATCGAGTTGATCGACGGCGACGATCATTTCCGCACCGTAAAAAATACGAGAGAAGCTGTTGAGTTTCTGATGACGTCCTGGCCCGGTCACAAGGGCCCCGCATATGCGGCAGCTCGGAAGGCCTGTCTGCGAGCCCTCGAGGGCAAAAAGCCGGACATAGATCCTCAGGCCGCTTTCATCGCAGCAGCAGCGGAATCTGGTATTCTGAGGGCCAACTGAAATATTCGCCCCCTGCTGCTCACAGGCTCCGGCGTGCAGTTCCGCGTATCGCTGGTGCATCCATTCGATTTCAGGGGATGGCGCGCAATTGTACCAACAACTGCAGAGGCGCGCCAATCGCCTCCGGGGCGGCATGGCGGAAATACTGTTTTCCGCGACATCCGGAGCCAGAGGATTATGGCGTAGACACAGGACTCATATTGACCATTGGTGGTCGGCCAGAAACGGCATTGTCCGACCCGAAGGCACGCCGTGGCGGGTATTGTCTGCTCTGGGTTTTCAGCAGACAGCAGAAACATCGATCTGCTTTGCCACGCCGCCCACATCCCTATATCTTACGATATCCGGACTCATTGACGCCCTATAAGGGTTGTATGTCCTTGAGCGCCTGGCGGGCGCTCGGATTTGGAGCGGGTCGTAGCATCGGCGGGGGCGCAAGCTTCGACCCGCTCTTTCTTTCCATCAACGGAGCGCGCCTATGTTTTGGGATTTCATCACGATCGCAGCGATCTTCGGCGCTTTCTTTTTTGTGCGAGAGGCACAAACCGTGCTCGCGAAAGCCCGCCTGTCGAACTGGCGCAGCTTCACCTTCCGGTAAACGGACAAGCAAGCGACAACTTTCCTGAAACAGGATTCTGGAGGGAGCAGGTTGCTTTTCGGCCCATGCCGCGTGCAATCTGCTTGTATTTTCCAAGCTCCTGCTGCCTTCCGGATATCCCATGATCAACCGACTTGCCGCACTGCCGGTGATTTTCCTCGTTTCACTGCCTGCGGCCGCCGGCAACTACCGGCCGGACAATGGCTGCACACTGGATTATCCGCAATCTGTGCTGAAGAATGGCAGCTTCAAGCTCAACAAGGAGAAAGGCTCCGGTTCGGAGAGCATAGCGCTCACCCCGAATATCGACTTGAGCGTCGAAAGCGGCGGCTGCGAATATTCGACGAGGACTTACCGCTTCTCGATCGTCCTGACAGCCGATGAAAATCAGACGTCAGGCATTGAATATGTGAAAGCCGTCGAGCTGCTTGCCGTGCTGGAGCGTCACAAGGAACTGGCGCTGGATTTTTCCGGCGCCCGTAAAGCGCTTCAATCCTATATGGCGCTAGTTGTAGAGCCGAAGCTGGGAGAACAGCTGTATATTCGCAACGACACCGAGAATCAGTTTTCAGAGAAAGTCTGGATCGATGCCGATCGCGGCGCAGAGCCCACGCGTATCGCGGTGACGTTATCCAGCGGTCCCTATTAGAGACAGCCGTTTTAATTCAAACTTCGCAGTTAACCGCCTGTTAATATTTAGCTTGCCCCGCAAAGCGAATGATCTATCCTCCAGAATCACAGGGCTGCGTAGAAATGTGCAACGAGAGTTCCAGAATGCCGCCGGGTTTTGCTGTTCCTGCCCTCCCCGGCCTGTTTCTTTGTTGATAACTTGTCCATTTCACATGCCGGTAACACTGCTATTACCCTGATCCGGCAAGGAACGTTTCTGCAGGTTTTGCGTTCATTTTGTTGCTTCTCTAGGAGGGAGATCACCATGGAAGGCGAAGGCGTAGGTTGGATTGCGGCGATCATCATCGGCGGTATCGCCGGCTGGCTCGCGGAAAAATTCATGCACAGCAATATGGGGCTGCTCATGAATATCGTTCTCGGCATTGTCGGCGCGATCGTTGCCAATTTCATTCTCGGCGTCCTGAACATCCATCCGCTCGTAGGCTGGCTCGGATACCTGATCACCGGTTTCGTCGGCGCCTGCATTCTTATTGCGCTCGGACGCCTTGTGCGACGCTGATTTCAATCGCGCAAAAGCCGGGACTACAGCTCCCGGCTTTTTGTTGTCTTTTGTTGCCGCGTCGCTTCAGCGGCGGCTCATCAGGCCGAAGACGTAGGCAATGCCGGCGGTTACGGCGAGTGCGAAGATCGGCTCTTCACGCACTTTCTCGCGCACACGCTCGGTCATGACAGAAGCCTCGTCGGCAACGGCGGTCTTTGCGCCCTGCCCCAAGGCAACGACGCTCTCGGAAAGCCGTGCCAAATCCTCGCGCAATGCGGTGACTTGAGCCGAAAGATCGTCGGCTGCGATTTCCGCCTTCACGCGTGCGCCCGTCGTTTGTCCGGAGGCGGTCTTGAGTTCGGCCATTGTCTGCTCCTCTTTTTGCGGATGCGGCTTCAACGACGTGAGGGCCGAAAGGTTCCCTGAACCGCTTCATTTCTTAAACGTGGTCGCCTTCCGGGACCTTCGCCGGCACCTGCTATGTTTTCGCGCGCGGACGCTTCATTTCCTTACGCGTTTGTTCTAAGGAACGTCGAAAGCTTTGCCCGTGAAAGGGCGAAATATAATGCGAGGTTTGCGTTTCGATGTTCCATTTCCTGAGAAGAGCCGCCCGGACCTGGGTCGCCAAGCTCCTGATGCTTCTCCTGGTCGCTTCATTCGGTATTTGGGGCATCTCCAGTTCGCTGCTCACTGGCAGCAGCAGCACGGCCGTCGTCACCGTCGGTGACCAGCAGGTAGACGCCACCGAATTCCGCCTTGCCTACCAGCGACAGGTCGCAAGCCTCAGCCAGCAGTTCGGCATGCGTCTGACGCCCGAGCAGGCCAAGGCCTTCGGCGTCGAGCAGCAGGTGATCGCCCAGCTCGTCGCCGGCGCCTCGCTCGACCAGCTTGCCGCCGACATGAATCTCGGCCTTTCCGAAGATCGTCTAGCCCAGCTGATCGCTGACGATCCAGCTTTCAAGGCAGTCAACGGCCAGTTTGATCGCACGCTCTTCACCTCGCGCTTGCGCAACGCCGGCATCCGTGAGGCGGACTATATCAGCGAGCGCAGCAAGGTCGCTGTGCGCAGCCAGATCGTCGATGCGGTGTCGAACGGCTTCACCGCTCCTAAGACGCTCGTCGACGCGCTGAAGCTCTACCGTCAGGAAAGCCGCGACATCGACTACTTGCTGCTGACGAACGCGAACATCGAGCCCATCAAGGCTCCGGCCGAGGATCTGCTTTCGAAGTGGTTCGACGGCGTCAAGAGCCGCTATCGCGCGCCGGAATATCGCAAGATCGCCTATCTGAAGCTCGAACCTGCCGACATTGCGGATGCCTCGACCGTCACGGACGATCAGATCCGCGAGGATTTCGACAAGCGTAAGGACAGCTATCGCACGCCGGAAACGCGCACGATCGAGCAGCTGACCTTTGCCAGCAAGGATCTGGCGACGGCTGCCGAAACGGCGCTCAAGAGCGGCACCAGCTTCGATCAGCTCGTGACCGACCAGGGCAAGACTGCAAGCGACGTGCTGCTCGGCGATTTCACCAAGGACAAGGTTCCGGACCAGGCCATCGCCGATGTCGCTTTCGCGGTCGCCAGGGACGGCGGCACGACGCCGGTCGTCGACGGTTCCTTCGGCCCAGTCATCCTCCGCGTCTCCAACATCAAGCCGGAGAGCGTCAAGAACTTCGACGAGGTGAAGGAAGACATCCGCAAGCAGTTGGCGCTCGTCAACGCGTCGCAGGAGGTAATCAACGTGCACGATCGCATCGAGGATCTGCGCGGCTCCGGCCAGACACTTGAGCAGATTGCCGAACAGCTGAAGCTGAAGGCCGTCGTGATCGACGCCGTCGATCCGAGCGGGTTGGACAAGGACGGCAACGAGGTCAAGGACATCCCCGCGAAGCCGCAGTTGATCGGTGAAGCCTTCAAGACCGAATCCGGCATTCAGGCGCCGGCGCTGTCGCTCGGCAATGACGGTTATGTCTGGTTCGACGTGCGCGAAATCACGCCGGAGCGCGACCGCCCGCTGGCCGAAGTGCGCGACAAGGCCGTGCAGGATTGGACCGCCGAACAGCAGAAGCTCGAACTTGCCAAGAAGTCCGGAGAGCTGAAGCAGGAAGCGCAGAAGGGCAAGACGCTTGCCGACATCGCAGCTCCGCTCGGAATTGCCGTCGAAAGCAAGAGCGGCATCACGCGCGGCACCGAGGATGCCGTTCTCGGCCGCGCCGGCGTGACCGCTGCCTTCACAGGCCCGGTCGATACTGTTGCAAATGCCGTTGGCGGCGATCCCGGCACGCAGATCCTGCTGAAGGTCACCAGCGTCAACACGGAGCCGACGGGTGATGTGCTGAACAATCAGGATGCGCAGATCACTGCCATGGCGACCGCTGCCGGCGACGACATTCTTGACCAGATGGTGAACCTACTGCAAACGCACTACGGTGCGTCGATCAACCAGACGCTCGCCGATCAGGCAGCCGTTCGCTAGGAGCTGTAGCGCATGACCGATCTGAAGCCGCTTCTGGCCAAGGCTGCGAGCCGCGAACCGCTGACCCGCGACGAGGCCCGCGAGGCTTTCGAAATCCTGATGTCCGGTCAGGCGACTCCTTCGCAGATCGGCGGTTTCCTGATGGCGCTACGCGTCCGCGGCGAGACGGTCGATGAAATCGTCGGTGCTGCGACGACCATGCGCTCGAAGATGCTGCGGGTGGAAGCGCCTGCCGATGCGATCGATATCGTCGGCACCGGCGGTGACGGCAGCGGCACCTACAATATCTCGACGCTGGCGGCGCTGATCGTTGCCGGCGCCGGTGTTCCGGTCGCCAAGCACGGTAACCGGGCACTGAGTTCGAAATCCGGAGCCTCTGATAGCCTGGCAGCTCTGGGCGTCAAGCTTGAGATTGCGCCTGAAGTGATCACGCGCTGCATCAATGAGGCAGGCGTCGGCTTCATGTTTGCTCAGCAGCACCATTCCGCGATGCGCCATGTCGGGCCGTCCCGGGTCGAGCTCGGCACCCGGACGATCTTCAACCTGCTCGGGCCGCTGACGAACCCGGCCGGAGTGCGCCGCCAGTTGCTCGGCGTCTTTGCGCCGCAATGGGTCGTGCCGATCGCTGAGGTCATGCGCGACCTCGGTTCGGAGAGCGTCTGGGTCGTGCATGGCGATGGTCTCGATGAGATCACCACCACCGGCAAGACCAGCGTAGCAGCGCTTGAAAACGGCAAAATCCGCACCTTCGAGCTTTCGCCGGCGGATTTCGGCGTTTCGCCCTGTGCACTTTCGGCGATCAAGGGCGGCGATGGCGTCGCCAATGCTGCTGCACTTCGCGAAGTGCTGAGCGGTGCGAAGAACGCCTATCGCGATATCGCCCTTGCCAACGCGGCTGCCTCGCTCGTCATTGCCGGCAAGGTGGAGACGATCGCCAACGGCATGAAGCTCGCGACCGAATCGCTTGATAGCGGCGCGACCGCCGTAGCCCTCGACAAACTGATCGCCGTTTCGAACGATATCGACTAGGATTGGCGGATGACCGATATCCTCAGAAAGATCGAGGCCTACAAGCGCGAGGAAGTCGCCGCCGCCAAGGCGAAGGTTTCGCTTGCCGACCTGAAGGCGATGCAGGCAGGGCAAACCGCGCCGCGCGGCTTCCACAAGGCGCTCGTTGCCAAGCGCGATGCCGGACACTACGGCCTGATCGCCGAGATCAAGAAGGCAAGCCCCTCCAAGGGCCTCATCCGCCCGGATTTCGATCCGCCGGCGCTCGCCAAAGCTTATGAAGCCGGCGGTGCCGCGTGCCTATCCGTCTTGACTGACACGCCAAGCTTTCAAGGCGCGCCGGAGTTCCTGACGGCTGCACGCGAAGCCTGCGCCCTTCCGGCGCTGCGCAAGGATTTCATGTTCGAGACCTACCAGGTGCACGAGGCACGCGCCTGGGGCGCGGATTGCATTCTGCTGATCATGGCCTCGCTTTCCGATGACGAGGCTGAACGACTGCAGGATGAAGCCTTTACGCTCGACATGGGCGTGCTGGTCGAGGTGCATGACGCCGCAGAAATGGAGCGGGCGCTGAAGCTCTCCTCACCGCTCGTCGGCATCAACAACCGCAACCTGCGTACCTTCGAGGTCAGCCTGAACGTCAGCGAAGAGCTTTCGGCGATGGTGCCGGACGATCGGCTGCTGGTCGGCGAGAGCGGCATCTTCACCCATGCCGACTGCAAGCGGCTGCGGGCGGCCGGCATCAACACCTTCCTCGTCGGAGAAAGCCTGATGCGCCAGGATGACGTGACGGCTGCGACCCGCGCTCTGCTCTTCGGCGAAGCGGCAATCGCGGCGGAATAACATGAGCGGCGAGAAGCCAGGACTTACCCATATAGCCGCCTCCGGTGAGGCCCACATGGTCGATGTCGGCGGCAAGGCCGATACGGTTCGCATTGCAACCGCAGAAGGCCATGTGAAGATGGCGGTAGAAACGCTGCGACTGATCCGTGAAGGAAACGCGAAGAAGGGCGACGTCATCGGCACGGCGCGGCTGGCCGGCATCATGGCGGCCAAGCAGACGTCCAGCCTTATCCCGCTCTGTCATCCCCTAATGCTCACGAAGGTGAGCGTCGAGATCGAGGAGGATGTCGCCCTGCCCGGCCTGCGCGTCATCGCGACCGCCAAGCTCACCGGCAAGACAGGCGTCGAGATGGAAGCGCTAACCGCCGTGTCCGTCGCCTGCCTGACGATCTACGACATGGCTAAGGCCGCCGACAAGGCGATGGAGATCGGCGGCATCCGGCTGCTCGAAAAATCGGGCGGCAAATCCGGCGACTTCCGCCATCCGGAGGCTGGCCGATGAGCCTCCTTCCGGTCGCCGAGGCGCAAGGCAGGTTGCTTGGGCGCGCCAAGCCGATTTCCGATGTCGAGACCGTTTCGCTTGCCGACGGCGATCAGCGCGTGCTCGCGGCCGACTTGACGGCGCGGCTGACGCAGCCGCCCTTCAATGCGTCTGCGATGGACGGCTACGCGCTGCGCCGCGAGGATGCACCGGAACCCGGCGCTGAACTCAAGCTCATCGGCACATCTGCGGCAGGACACGCTTTCGATGGCACTGTGGGCAAGGGCGAAACGGTCCGCATCTTCACGGGCGCGCCGGTTCCCTCCGGCGCCGACAGCGTCCTGCTGCAGGAGGACGCTGAGAAAATCGATGGAGGCATCCGAACGAAATATCCCATCCGCCAGGGCCAGCATATCCGTCTCCGGGGACAGGATTTTAATGAAAACGAGGGGGTGCTCTCCGCCGGCACCGTCATGGATTTCACGCGACTGACAGTGGCCGCCGCGATGAACCATGCCTCGATCGACGTGCTGCGCAAGCCGCTTGTGGCGATCCTTGCAACCGGCGACGAACTACTGACGCCAGGAAGCGACCTGGGGCCCTCGCAGATCGTTGCGTCGAACACGTTCGGTATCGCGGCGTTGGTGCACAAGGCCGGCGGCGACGTGCTCGATCTCGGTATCGTGCCCGACGACAAGGTTGCTATCACGGCAGCGGTCCGCAGGGCACAGGCCGAAGGTGCCGATGTCATCATAACGCTCGGCGGCGCCTCCGTCGGCGACCACGACCTCGTGCAGGCCACACTGGTTGCGGCGGGCATGACACTCGATTTCTGGAAGATTGCCATGCGGCCGGGCAAGCCGCTGATGGTCGGCAGCCTCGGAAGCACGCACGTGCTCGGTCTGCCGGGCAATCCGGTATCAAGCCTCGTCTGCGCCTTGCTGTTCCTCGAGCCGCTGGTCCGCAAGCTCGCCTGCCTGCCGCCGGTCAAGCGCGACGCCATGGTGGAGGCGGCTGTCACCCTTGCCTCCAACGATCAGCGCCAGGACTATGTGCGGGCGAAGCTCGCCAAGTCCTCCTCCGGCAAGTGGCTGGCGGAGCCGTTCGACAAGCAGGATTCGTCGATGATGAAGGTCTTCGCCCACGCCGACTGCCTGATCATCCGCCCGCCCCATGCGTCGCAGCTTCCGGCGGGATCCCCCTGCCCGGTGATGCTGCTCCGGCCGGAGCTTCTCGGCTGACTTATGGCAGAAGTGCGCTCCGTCGCGACTCCGCTGATCTAAAGGGAATACACCCCGCTCACATTCTCCATCTCCGCCCCGAAGTCTGCGACCGCGTATGTCGTCACCAGTCGAAGCCGCTCGCGGGGCAAAGGCGCCCTGCCCGGGTCGCCGATCAGGACGTCGATGCCAGCGGCGCGGCAGCGGGCGAGGAACGGCAGGACGCGGCTTGCGAGCCTTGCATCGTAGAACACGTCGCCCGCCAGGATGACATCGCAAGCGGGAGGCGAAGCGTCGAGGATATCGGCTTGCAGCGTTTCGATCTTGGTACCATTAGTAGCAGCGTTGAGGTCTATCGCGGCAATCGCATGAATATCGATGTCAATCGCGGTGACATGGGCAGCACCTGCATTCGCGGCAGCAATAGCGACCAGGCCCGAGCCTGAACCGAGATCGAGGACATGGCGGTCGCTGACGGTCTGGGGCTGCGAGAGGATATGGCGGGCGAGCACCGCTCCGCCAGCCCAATGATAAGCCCAGTACGGCGCGGTGGAACCCGCGCGGTCAAGCCTTGTCAGTCGCCCCAGCCCGCTTCCCGAATGTGCTGTATAGAGCATTATCTCGGGAACTGACGGCACAGGCTGAAGGCGGAGGTTCTTGCGAATGAAATCTGCCGCTGCAAGATATTGCGTGCTGTCTTTGCCTATCATTGGCGGCGCCCCCATGTCCACCGGCGCCCGCGGAATCAGTAGTTCTTCATGGCAAGATGCGGCATGCCCCCGTCGAGAAATTCATCGCCGAACGCAGTAAAGCCGAACTTCTCATAGAGCGCGATCTTGTCGCTTTGAGCCGTCAGGTAAAAGCGGTTGCCGCGTGCCGTGCGATGCGCCTCCATCCCAAAGCGGATCATCGCGCTTGCGATCCCATGGCCGCGCCAATGCGCTCCGACGGCCACGCGCCCGATCTTCACGTAATCGTCGAGATAGACGACCCGAAGCGTGCCCGCAACTTCGCCGGCCTGGATGGCGACGATGTGGTGGGCGCTTAAGTCGGCTTCATCGAATTCCTCATCGGCAGGCACATTCTGCTCACCGATGAAGACGGAGCGACGCAACTTGAAAGCTTCGTTGCACAAGGTGCTGAAGAGCGGAACGGATAAAATCACGATCTCTGTCATGGCTGCCTCCTCGGAGAGCATAAACGGAAGGCGCCAATTGTCAGTCCGTCTCTCCTCAACCCTGCTTCTTCTTAGCGAACTTGCCCTTCGGCGCGAAGCCACCCTTGCCTTCGAATTTAGGTTTTCCCGCTGCTTTTCCCCAAGGCTTGGCGTCGCGTTTCTCACTGTGATCGCCGGTTGCGGGAGCTGTCTTACCCTTGAAAGCCTTTTTGAAATTGCCTTTAGGGCGATCGTCATAGGATGTCTCGTCACGCCGCTCGCCGAACGTCTTCTTGCCGGCATAAGGCTTCGCAGCAACCGGACGGCTGAAATCCGGGGTGCCGTTCAGACGCGTCACGCGGATGCCGCGCTCCATCGTCTTGTTCGGCCCGATCGCTTGCAGGAAAGCTTCGGCGCTATCGGCAGAAATTTCCACATAGGTCTCTTCCGGCTGCATCTTGATCGCACCGATCTCCCGTTTCGTCAGATTGCCGTTGCGGCAGAGCATCGGGATCAGCCAGCGCGGTTCGGCATTCTGCTTGCGGCCGACGGAAACCGAGAACCAGACGCTCGGACCAAAGTCGTCACGCGGGCCCTTCTGGCTCGGCTCCCGCGGCTCAAAGGCATTATCGCGGCGCTGACGCTTGCGGTCGCCCTCGATCGAGACTTCGATCAGATCTTCCGGCGCCGATTGATTGGAGCGATAGAGGCGCACGAAGGCCGCGGCAAGCTTCTCTGCGCCGTGATTTGCAATGAGCTGGCCGACCAGTGCTTGATCTTCGTCGCGCCCGGCCTCGCTGAGGATCGGGTCGGCAAGCAGGCGCTCGTCGTCGCGGCGCATCACATCTTCGGCCGACGGCGGAAGAGCCCAGGTGGCGGCAATCCCGGCGGCATCGAGAATGCGCTCGGCCTTACGGCGGGCATTGAGAGGCACGATCAGTGCGCTGACGCCCTTGCGCCCTGCCCGGCCGGTGCGGCCGCTGCGATGCAGCAGCGTTTCCGGATTGGTCGGCAGGTCGGCATGGATGACGAGGTCGAGGCCTGGAAGGTCAATGCCGCGGGCGGCAACATCCGTTGCGATGCAGACGCGGGCGCGGCCGTCGCGCATCGCCTGCAGGGCGTGCGTCCGCTCGTTCTGCGTCAGTTCGCCGGAGAGTGCTACGACTGCGAAATTGCGGTTGTTGAAGCGGGCCGTCAGATGATTGACCGCAGCGCGCGTCGAACAGAAGACAATGGCGTTGGTCGCCTCATAATAACGCAGGACATTGATGATCGCATTTTCGCGGTCAGCCGGCGCAGCGGCAAGCGCGCGGTATTCGATATCGACATGCTGCTTCTCTTCGGTCTGCGTCGAAATACGCACGGCGTCGCGCTGGTAGCTCTTGGCGAGCTTGGCGATGGCGGAGGAAACAGTTGCCGAGAACATCAGCGTCCGGCGGTCGTCGGGTGCCGCTTCGAGGATGAACTCCAGATCTTCACGGAAGCCGAGGTCGAGCATCTCGTCCGCCTCGTCGAGCACGACGGCCTTTAATGCGGACATATCGAGAGCTTTGCGGCGGATATGGTCGCAAAGACGTCCGGGGGTGCCGACGACGATATGAGCGCCACGTTCCAGTGCACGGCGCTCGCTGCGGATATCCATACCGCCGACGCAGCTGACGATCAGCGCACCGGTCATCTCGTACAGCCACTCGAGCTCGCGCTTCACCTGCAAGGCAAGTTCGCGGGTCGGCGCGATCACAAGCGCCAGCGGTTCGGCGGCGGGTGCAAAGCGCTCCTCGCCTTCGAGCAGCGTCGGCGCGAGCGCAAGGCCGAAGGCGACGGTCTTGCCCGAGCCGGTTTGCGCCGAAACCAGCGCATCCGAAGCGACAAGTGCCGGATCGAGCATGGCTTTCTGAACGGGGGTCAGCGCTGCATAGCCGCGCTTTGCCAACGCCTTGGCGATCGCCGGGACGACGCTGTTGAGATCTGTCATCTGTCTGTCTTTCGGAATATCGGGCGCAGAAGCGCCGTGGCCGGAACCTGCCGGCAGAACGGTTGGCGCGTTCCTACCCGCTAAGACGGCAAATGTCAAAGCGGCAATGTCAGCCGGCGCAGCGCCACAGCCAGACGTCAATGCTGCCGGAGCGGCCGCGGATTTTCGTCTCCAACGGACCTTCGAGCGGACCGGCCGGCAACGGGCCGGCGCCGGCGGATGCTGCGCGGACAAGTGCCGCGCTGAAGGCGACCTCAGCGCCGCGACTGGCCGCAACTTCCATCAGGCGGCTGGCGACATTGACGGTGTCGCCGGTCGCGGTGATCTGCTGGCGATCGCCGGTGCCGAGCCGCGAGGCGACGACAGGCCCGCAATGGGCGCCGATCTTGAAGCCGATCTTCCGTCCCCCTTGGAGAGCTGTGTGCGAATCGAGCCAGGAGCGCATGCGATCTGCGAGCGCCAGCGCGCAGGCGGCGGCGTGCGAAGCGTCGTCTTCGGCCGGGTGCGGCAGCCCGAACAGGATCATCGCACCGTCCCCCATGAAGCTCGTGATCGCGCCGCCATGTGCCCGCGCCTCCTGATCGGCTATCTCGAAAAAGCCGCTCAGGACCTCGCGCACGGTTACCGCTCCGACCGCTTCACTAAGCCCGGTAAAGCCCGAGAGATCGATGAAGACCACCGCAGCATCCTGCCGGACTGGCTCGGCAAGGAAGGATGGATCGCGTGCGAGCCATTCTCCAAGGCCGGGTGCTTCGATGCGTTGCAGGAGCTCGCTTTGGGCAGCGAAATGGCGCGCCTGGCGGCGTCCGAGAAGGAGTTGCGCTGCACCGAAGATGAGAACCGGAGGCAACGCGGCGGCGATCGGCAACGCTGCGCTCAGCCAATAGCCTGCCTTGAACATGGCAAGATTGATGGTCGCCCAGACCACAAAAACGAGAGCGATCAAGATGAAACCGATCAGGCTGCGCCGCCAGGCTATCAGGCCGACGAGCGCAAGCGGCAGAAGCACCGCGACCGTGGCGTCAAGCCGGCGGATATTATGATCGCGGACGATGCTGTCTCCGGCGATCAGATGCGCGATCGCGGTCGAAATGACCTCGACCCCGGGGAGAACCGGGTCGAAAGGCGTCGGAAAAACGTCGCCACCGGCCGTGACGGTTGCGCCGATAACGACGACGCGGTTCTCGATTGCGTCTGCAGGCACCTTGCCATCGAGCGCATCCATCAGGCTGAAAGTTGGGATCGTCCGGCGCGGGCCGTAGAAGGTAAGCGGCAGGCGCTGACCAGTATCGGTCGGAATATGCCTGTCGGCAAAGGAGATGCTGCCCGGCTGGAAGGCCGGATCGCGATCGAGCGCCAGCGACGCCGCGCGTAGCGGAAACGATGGATCCACACGCCCTGCGCTGCGCGAGATCAGCGGAATGAAGCGGGGGACGCCCGTCTCATCCGTTGCGACATTAACGACGCCGGTAGCGGCGATATCGGAAAAACGCTTGAGAGGAAGGAGCAGGCTGTCGGCGACGGGAATGCCTGAAAGCGGATCGTTCGGATCGCTCGTCACCATCTGCTTGCTTTCCGGAAAGACGGCGGCAGCCGCGATGACGGAGGGCACAAGCCTGAGGGCCGATGCAAGTGCGCCATCGCCTTCCTCGGTGCCGGGATCGAGCAAGAGCAGATCAAGTGCGATCGTCTTCGGCCTCGACGCGGCAACGGCGGTGATTGCGCGGGCAAGCGTTGCGCGATCGATGGGAAAACCGTGCGAAGCTGCGGTGCGGTCGTCTATCGCAATGATCGCGACGGCAGGCGGCGGCGTCTTGCCGCCGATCAGCACGCTTCGAATATCGGTCAGCGAAGCTTCCATCCTGTCGAGGAATCCGGCGCTGCCAGTCAGATGCAGGGAGCCCAGAAAGCCTCCCCAGAGTGCGGACAGAAGAAGGGCTGCAGTGATCAGAAATCGCTGGCGCGGCATGAGGGTTCTACTGGCCGAGGCGGGCAAGCAGGGCGGCGGCGCGGGCGGGCGGCCAGCGGCGCACCTCAAGCGCGCCTGTGCCGCTCACAACATCGACGCCCTCGCCGGGGCCGAGCACCACGGGATCGCCCGCAGGACGGCGCACGGCAACGGAGCCTTGGACCACAAGCACGGAGGTCCGGCCGCCTGCAACGTCGACGGCCCATTGCGTGCCGCGCACGGCAGCGATTGCCTGCGGCGTCACCACCTGAAAGCCACCTGTGTGGCGAGCGTCGTCGACATCGACCAGGATTGCCTTGCCACGCAGCGACACAACATCGGGGCTGCCATCGCGGTTGCGGTCATTCAGCCGGAAGGCGGCACCCGCCTCGGCCGTCACCGTTACCCCGTTCGGGCAGCGGAGAACCTCGCGCCCGCCCGCTGCATTCTCGACAGTGCAGCCGCCCGTTTGGGCAAGTGCTGCGCCCGCCGGCAGCAGAAATGCCGCAAGGGCGGTTGCGGTAGAACCGCACAGGAATGCTGAGATTACGCTCATGATACGTCCCCACCTCGCGCAAGCACCCCACACCGGCATGGTGTTCGCCATGCGGTCAATTGCTTGTCCCGGCACCGTCACCATAAAACAAAACAAGGGTTTCGTATGCAGAAAAGCGCAGACTGGCAAGGCCGGCCGGCCTTATGCGCCAGAGGTTTCGATAGAGGGGCCGGTGTAACGGGCTCTTGGACGGATGAGATGGCCGCTCTCGACCTGTTCCATCGCATGCGCCAGCCATCCGCAGCTGCGGGCGAGCGCGAAGATGACGAGCGGCGCATCCCGTGGAAGCTCGAAGTGTTCCGCCATTGCCGTCAGCGCGAAATCGATGTTGACGCGCTCGCCGATCATCGCTTCGCCGGCCACTTGGATTTCGAGGAAAATCCCCGTTGGCGTGATATGCGCAAGCAGAGCTTCGGCGCGGATATCGCCGTCTGGATAGAGCGGATGACCGAAGGCCGGAAGCCGGCTGCCCTGCGCCAGGATGCGGCGGATGGCTTCCTTGGCGCCGATGCGCCTAGCCGTCTCGGAAAGCGTTGCCACGCCCTCCCAAGCGCCGCCGTGCAGCGGACCTGTCAGCGTTGCAAGTCCGGAAAGCACCGATGCGGAAAGGGTCGCGCCCGCGGAAGCCGTGACGCGTGCGGCGAAGGCCGATGCATTGAGTTCGTGATCGGCAAGCAGCACTAAGGCGCGGCGCACCGCATCGCTGGCTTCTGGCCGGCGCCAGCTTTTTGCAAGGCGCCGATGGAGAGGCTGGTCCGATGCGCCTGGCGCGAGCGCGGAAGTGATCGTCGTCATGATATCTTGTGCTTCGGCTCGCAACGCCGGGAGCGAACGGCCGAGGCTCGGCAGGTCCTGAGGCACGCGGGCGGCGAGCGCCGAGAAAACGGCAGCCACGGACGGAACGGATGACACGCTCCCGCCGGCGGCGATGTTGATAGGCGTACCTTTGTTCCAAAGCAGTGCCGCCGTTTCTTCAAGCGTTGCATATTCGGAAAGTTTGGCGGCATCAACTCCGCGATAGTAGAGATGCCCATTGACGACGGTTGAAACCGCTGACGGAAGGACCGGATCGCCCCACTGTATCGCCTCCGCTGCGACAGTCTCGATCTTCCGCCGGCCTGCATGGCGCTCGGCAAGCCGGGTGACGTCCGCGGTGTAATAGAGGCTGCGGCGCGGGTCGGATGGATCGGGTTTGGCGCGAATGCGTCCCCGGCTGACATTGGCATAAAGCGTCTGCGGCTTGGTACCGAGACGGTTCAGCGCTTCCTCTGCAGTCAACCAGGACATTGAGCCTCATATTGATCGATTTCATCAAGATTGACGTCAATCAATCTAGGACCGATCTTCTTTTCCATAAAGGAGAAATGCCTATGAAAAACGGTTTGGAAGATGTGATTGCCGCGGAGACCCGGCTTTCGGATGTCGACGGTCCGGCCGGCCGGCTGATCATCCGCGGCGTGTCGCTCGACGACCTCGTTGCGGACGGCACCTATGAAAGCGTCGCGGCGCTGCTGCTCGACGGATTGATGGAAGCGCACGTCAATGCCGAGGGTTTGAAAGACCGGCTCGGAGCGGCACGCGCAGAAGTCTACGCGCATGTCGTGGCCGACGCCACCCTCCTCGCCCTGCCACCGTTCGATGCGATGCGGGCACTGATTGCGCGACTGCCGGACGGCGAGGATTTCGAAACGGCGTTCAGGCTCCTTGCGGCCCCCGCCGTGTTCCTGCCGGCGGTTCTGCGGATGCAGCGCAGAGAAGCGCCTGTTCCGCCGGAGGCCTCAATATCGCAAGCCGCAGACATCCTACGCATGATGACGGGCAGGCTGCCGAGCGTCGAACAAACGGCTGCGCTCGACGCCTATCTGGTGACGATCTCCGATCACGGGTTGAACGCCTCGACCTTCGCATCGCGGGTGATCGCCTCGACGCATGCCGGCCTCACGTCATCAGTGCTCGCGGCGATCAGCGCGCTGAAAGGTCCGCTGCATGGCGGCGCGCCGGGACCGGTTCTCGACATGCTTGATGCGATCGGCGCCGAAAGCCATGCAAAGACCTGGCTCGCGGCTGCCCTCGGCCGCGGCGAGAGGCTGATGGGCTTCGGCCATCGCATCTATCGCGTCCGTGACCCGCGGGCCGACGCCTTGAAAAATGCGCTGAAGCCGCTTGTCGCAACCGGCCAGGTCGATCGGTCGCGGATCACTCTGGCCGAGGCGATCGAAAAGGCGGCGCTCGCAATGCTTAAGGAACGCAAGCCGGATCGTCCCTTGGACGTGAATGTCGAATTCTATACGGCGCTGCTTCTGGAATCGCTCGGCTTCCCGCGCGAGGCCTTCACCGGCGTCTTTGCGATCGGCCGCACCGTCGGCTGGATTGCGCATGCGCGCGAGCAGCTGCTCGAAGGCCGGTTGATCAGACCGAAGTCTGTCTATGTCGGGCCTTTTCCGATCGCCGCATGAACAGAGTTCCGGCGGCAGGTTCGCGCCTGTCGCCGGATCTGAAAGCTTTTACTCGGCAAAGTCGATACCGAGAAAACCGCCCGACTGCCAGGCCACCAAAGGCTGGCATAGATGCCGCCCCGCGCAAGCAGGTCCTCGTGACGACTCTCCTCCGCAATGCGTCCATCGTCGAGAACGACAATCCGCCCGTCGTGTTTCAGAGGCGAAATTAGACCAGCCGACTCTGCTCGGTTGCGGCTTCGATGAAGCTTGCGAAGAGCGGATGCGGGTCGAGCGGGCGGGACTTGAGTTCCGGGTGATACTGGACGCCGATGAACCAGGGGTGATCCGGATACTCGATCGTTTCCGGCAAGACACCGTCCGGTGACATGCCGGAGAAGACGAGGCCGCAGTTTTCCAGGCGGTCCTTGTAGTCGACGTTGACTTCGTAGCGGTGGCGATGGCGCTCGGAAATGTCTGTCGAGCCATAGATTTCGGAAATCTTCGTGCCCTTCTTAAGCGACGCCTTGTAGGCGCCGAGGCGCATCGTGCCGCCCAGATCACCGGAAGCCGTGCGCTTCTCCAGCGCATTGCCCTTGATCCACTCGGTCATCAGACCAACGACCGGCTCCTTGGTGGGGCCGAACTCGGTGGAGGAGGCATTCTCGACGTCAGCAAGGTTGCGTGCTGCTTCGATGACCGCCATCTGCATGCCGAAGCAGATGCCGAAATACGGCACCTTGCGCTCGCGGGCGAAGCGGGCCGCATGGATCTTGCCTTCCGAGCCGCGCTCGCCAAAGCCGCCGGGAACGAGAATGCCGTGGACCTTTTCGAGGTACGGCGCCGGATCTTCCTTTTCGAATATCTCCGACTCGATCCATTCGAGATTGACCTTAACGCGATTGGCGATGCCGCCGTGATGCAGCGCCTCGATCAGCGACTTATAGGCATCCTTGAGACCAGTATACTTGCCGACGATCGCGATCGTGACTTCGCCTTCCGGCGTGCGGATGCGGTTGCAGACGTCTTCCCACGGTTCAAGACGCGGCTTTGGCGCCGGCTCGATGCCGAAGGCGGCGAGCACTTCGCTATCGAGGCCTTCCTTGTGATAGGCCATCGGCACATCGTAAATGTTGGCGACGTCGAGCGCCTGGATGACGGCGGACGGACGTACGTTGCAAAAGAGCGAGAGCTTGCGGCGCTCGGCTTCCGGAATTTCGCGGTCGGCGCGCACCAGCAGGATATCCGGGTGAATGCCGAGCGCCTGCAGTTCCTTCACGGAATGCTGCGTCGGCTTGGTCTTCAACTCGCCGGCAGCCGGAATGTAGGGCATCAGCGTCAGGTGGACGTAGATCGCAGTGCCGCGCGGCAGGTCGTTGCCGAGCTGGCGGATCGCTTCCATGAAGGGCATCGCCTCGATATCGCCGACCGTGCCGCCGATCTCGCAGATGACGAAGTCGTAGTCGTCATTTCCCTCGACCACGAAATCCTTGATCTCGTTGGTGACGTGCGGAATGACCTGGACGGTCGCGCCGAGATAGTCGCCGCGGCGTTCCTTGTCGATAATGTTCTTGTAGATGCGGCCGGTGGTGATGTTGTCGGTCTTGGTCGCCGAACGCCCGGTGAAGCGCTCGTAGTGGCCGAGATCGAGGTCGGTTTCCGCGCCGTCGTCGGTCACGAAGACTTCGCCGTGCTGGGTCGGGCTCATGGTGCCCGGATCCACGTTCAGATAGGGGTCGAGTTTGCGAAGCCGCACCCGATAACCACGGGCCTGTAACAACGCTCCGAGAGCCGCAGCCGCAATTCCCTTGCCGAGAGAGGAAACCACGCCGCCAGTGATGAATACGTATCGCGCCATGGGAGTCACCGGATACCTTTTCAAAAACGATTCCACCAGCCCAAAAATTCTTTTCCAGAACTTTTGGTGCCAGCTTGGAATCTGAATAAAAGAAAACCGGCAGACCCAGGGGCCTGCCGGCGGTTTATTTGGTTGACCGGGTTATTGTCCCGTTGGGACGCCGGTTCCGTTTTGTGCCGGGGCCGGAGTCGCAGGCGTTGCCGGGGCCGGCTGCGTCGCAGGTGCGGTCGCCGTCGGCGCCTGAGCGCCGGGAGCGGCTGCGCCGCCGTTCGGAACGCCGTTGCCGGCAGGCTGGTTCGCGGGCTGCTGCGGAGTGCCGCCGCCGAGCGAATCGAGTATGCCGTTGCCCTGCCCGCTCGTTGCCGGGATGCGGTCGAGAATATCGGTCGGGCTGCCCTCATAGCGCGTCAGTATGCCGAGGCCGAGCGAGGTGATGAAGAACAGCGCTGCAAGGATCGCAGTCGTACGCGTCAGCGCATTGGCCGTTCCGCGCGCCGACATGAAGCCGGAACCGCCGCCGATGCCAAGGCCGCCGCCTTCCGAGCGCTGGATGAGCACGACGCCGACAAGCGCCAGCACGATCATGAGGTGGATGACAATCAATACTGTCTGCATGGGTCCAGTCCTGCCCGCATGCGGCGGGCATCGAATAAAATCTGGCGCTGTTTACATGAGGTGATCCGCTATTCCAAGCCCTTCGGCCCAGAATATATATGGCATCACGCGAGCAGCGCTTCGTATGCGCCGTAGATGGCGAGGAAATCGGATGCTTTCAAGCTAGCGCCGCCAATCAACGCGCCGTCGACGTTGGCGATGCCCATCAGTTCCTTGGCATTGCCGGGCTTGACCGAGCCGCCATAGAGAATACGGACTTTCCCGGCATTGGCGCCGAAACGGGCGACGAGTTCCGAACGCATGAAGGCATGCGCCTTCTCGACGTCCTGCACCGTCGGCGTGAGGCCGGTGCCGATCGCCCAGACAGGTTCGTAGGCGATCACGGTGTTTTCCGGCGTCGCGATGTCTGGAACGGAGGCGGAAAGCTGTCGCTTGAGAATGTCAAGGGTCTGCCCGGCCTTGCGCTGGTTCGCCGTCTCGCCGATGCAGATGATGGCGGTGAGATCGGCAGCGAAGGCAGCCTCGGCCTTGGCGCGGACGAGATGGTCGGTCTCGGCATGGTCCGTCCGGCGCTCCGAATGGCCGACGATCACATAGGTTCCGAAGCAATCGGCGATCATCTCGGCTGAGATATCGCCGGTATGCGCGCCCGACGGGCTCTGATGGCAATCCTGCGCACCGATCGCAAGCGGGCTGTCGGTGCAGAGCGCGGTCGCGACATAAAGCAGCGTCGCGGGCGGGCAGATGAGCGCCTCGACCTTCTTGGCGAGGGGCGAATTCACGCCTTCCGCAATCGCCTTGACCTGATCGAGGGAGGCGCGCGTGCCGTTCATTTTCCAGTTTCCCGCCACGAGCGGGCGCACGTCAGGTGTCATGCCAGCCTTCCCAAATTTTTCCGTATTGAGCGGCCTTAGCAAAAGCATTCGGCATTGAAAAGCTTTTGAACCTTCACGTAACGGAAATAAGGCCGATTTGCCGCGCAAATGCTTAAAATTTGGCGGCGCAACTGTCTAAGAAGCGAGAATCCAGTTCAAAACCCTCCGCCAATCGATCATGCGGATCGGCGTGCCGTGGTTGCCGTTTTGAAAAAGCGTGAAATGGGCAGGGTATTTCGCCTCATGAAGTTTTTCGAAGAAAGCCTGCTGTCCGGCAGCGGCATAGACCGGATCGCGGCTGCCATGGACGAACCAAAGGGGCAGCTTCGCCTTGTAGAACGCGCTCTTTGTGAAGTCCGGATCCGTGACGCCGCTCATGACGACCATGCCCTTCAGCCATTTGACACTGCCCGCATCGCGCGCAATGCCCCAGCAGACCTGGCTGCCCATGGAAGCACAGGAAAGGATCACCGGGCGGCCGCCGGATTTCTCGCTCGCATAGCGGATCAGCCCGGCGATGTCTGCCACGCCCTCGCCGTCGAACGTGCGCACTGTCGGCGAATAATAGACGCCGCCATTGGCCACGGCCAGGTTCTTGAGCCGATTAAAATTGCCGCCGAAGCTGTAGTCGTTGACGCCGAGCCGCCGGTCGCCGTCGCGCCCGTGGATAAAGATCACGGTGAATTGCGCATTGTCTGTCGGTCCCACCCTGGTGAGATCCACCCTGCGGCCATTGAGCGACAGTGTTTCGTCCTGCTGCTGCCTGCGGACAGCGAGCGACACGTATTTCTGACGCGCGCGCTTTTGCGGGATCTGGTCGCGACCGTTGATGTCGCGCATCTCGTCATATTCGACGGCTTCGAAGGCGCCGCCATCGGCGGTTTGCAACACGTTCTGCCTGGAGAAAAGTTCGTCCTTGTAAGGCGGCAGCGTGTCGGCTGCGGCGCTGCCGATTCCGGCGGACAGGAAAAAGGTCGCAATTGCGGCGATAATCATGCAATGACTTGTGGACATTCTCATGCGGGCGGTTTCCTAACACATCATGCCGCTTGCCATTCTAGGCCCGGCAACGCAAACCAATTCCATAGAATTCCGCCAAATCGGGCGGCGTCGCGTAACGAGACGCTTTCTGGCAGAATCTGCCTGATTCGCTAACGTGACATCAAATGCGGTGATTTTGGGTCTGGCCCTAAGCGTACGTGCGGCCCAAGACAGGATTGAAGATCTGAACGACTCCATGGATGACAGCAACGACCTCTTTTCCGGAATGCCCCTGATGCCGAAGCAGGAGGCGGCCGCAAAGCCTGCCGAAAGGCCTGCTGCGGCGGCCCCTGCGTTGCGCCCTGCCCCGGCAGCCTCGGGCCCGGACGACTACGGCGCGTCCTCCATCCGGGTTCTCGAAGGCTTGGAACCGGTGCGCATGCGCCCCGGCATGTATATCGGCGGCACGGACGAAAAGGCGCTGCACCACCTCTTTGCCGAAGTCATCGACAACTCGATGGATGAAGCGGTCGCCGGCCATGCAAATTTTATCGAGGTTCATCTCGACATCCAGGGCTATCTGACTGTCAGTGATAATGGCCGCGGCATCCCCGTCGAGAACCATCCCCAGGTTCCGGGCAAATCGACGCTCGAAGTCATCATGACCAAGCTCCATGCCGGCGGCAAGTTCGACGGCAAGGCTTACGAGACCTCGGGCGGTCTGCACGGCGTCGGCGTTTCGGTCGTCAACGCGCTGTCGGATTATCTCGAGGTTGAAGTGGCGCGAAACCGCAAGCTCTATCGCCAGCGTTTTTCGCGCGGCATGCCGCAGGGCGGTCTCGAGGAGCTAGGCGATGTGCATAACCGCCGCGGCACCCGCGTGCGCTTCCATCCCGATCCGCAGATTTTCGGCGACCATGCGAAATTCGATGCCGGGCGCGTCTTCCGCATGGCACGCTCGAAAGCCTATCTTTTCGGCGGCGTCGAAATCCGCTGGAGTTGCGATGAAGGCGTGCTCCCGGAAGGCTCGGAAATCCCGGATAGGGCAGTCTTCCACTTCCCCGGCGGGCTGAAAGACTACCTGCAGGCGACGATGGGCAAGGAGTTCACCGTCACCCGCGAAATCTTCGCCGGCAAGACAGAGAAAGCAAGCGGCCATGGTTCGCTCGAATGGGCGATCACCTGGTACGGCGGCGACCAGCAGATCCACTCCTATTGCAACACCATTCCGACGCCAGAGGGCGGCACGCATGAGGCAGGCCTGCGCATCGCGCTGACCAAGGGGCTGAAGGCCTATGCCGACCTGACGCAGAACAAGCGCGCAGCGCAGATCACCACCGACGATGTGATGATTTCCGCCGTCGGCATGCTGTCGGTTTTCATCCGCGAGCCGGAATTCGTCGGCCAGACCAAGGACAGGCTTGCGACCGTCGAGGCGCAGCGCATCGTCGAGAACGCGCTTCGCGATCCCTTCGATCATTACCTGGCGGACAATCCCAACGAGGCCGAAAAGCTGCTCGACTGGGTAATCGAGCGCGCCGAAGAGCGTCTGCGCCGCCGCAAGGAAAAGGAAGTCAACCGCAAGACGGCCGTGCGCAAATTGCGCCTTCCGGGCAAATTAGCCGATTGTGCGCAGAACACCGCTCAGGGCGCCGAACTCTTCATCGTCGAAGGCGACTCGGCAGGCGGTTCCGCCAAGCAGGCGCGCAACCGCGCCAATCAGGCGATCCTGCCTTTGCGCGGCAAGATCCTGAACGTTGCGAGCGCCGGCCGCGAAAAGCTCGGCGCCAACCAGCAGCTTGCGGATCTCGTTCAGGCTCTCGGCTGTGGTACCCGTTCCAAATATCGCGAGGAAGACCTGCGCTACGAGCGCATCGTCGTGATGACCGATGCCGATGTCGACGGCGCCCACATCGCGTCATTGCTGATCACTTTCTTCTATCAGGAGATGCCCGAGCTCGTGCGCGGCGGCCACCTGTTCCTTGCCGTGCCTCCGCTCTACAAGATCACCCAGGGTGCCAAGTCCGCCTATGCGCGCGACGACGCCCACCGGCAGGAGCTGATGGAAACGGAATTCAAGGGCAAGGCGAAGATCGAGATCAGCCGCTTCAAGGGTCTCGGCGAAATGCTGCCCGCGCAACTCAAGGAAACGACCATGGATCCGAGCAAGCGCACGCTCCTGCGCGTGGTGATCGATGAGGTCGATTTCGAAGGAACCCGCACCGCGGTCGACGACCTGATGGGCACGAAGCCGGATGCGCGCTTCCGCTTCATTCAGGAGCGTGCTGCCTTTGCCGAAAATCTCGATATTTGAGCTTCCGCTATTTCACGGAACTGACGAAGAACCGTAACAACTCCGTCAAATAACCGGTGCATGAGAAGCGCCGCGAGCGGCGCGCCGTTCCTTCGGGGATTGGCCGCGCGGTTCGTTCCGCTCTTCACCCCTTGCCAGCCGGATGTTTGCCATGATCAAGCGTTTTCTCGCGACTGCCGCTTTTGCGCTCCTGTCCAGCGCCGCCACTCTCCACGCGACCGATATCGGCGCGACCTTCGAGACGTCCTGCCCCTTTGGCGACTGCGCGGCCGGCATCTCCCTCTCCTATCTCGGTGAATTCGTCATCCCGACAGGCCACGTGGAAAACGGTGTCGAATTCGGCGGCATTTCCGGCCTCGATTTCGACGCGGCAACGGGCCACTACATCGCCATCAGCGACGACCGCTCGGAAAAAGGCCCGGCTCGCTTTTACGAGCTCGCAGTCGATGTCGACGGCGCCGGCCTCAAGGGCGTTGCCGTCGTCAAGCAGGTGACGCTGAAGGACAAAAACGGCGAACCCTTCGCCAGGCGCACCGTCGATCCCGAGTCGATCCGGCTCGGCCGGGATGGCATCTACTGGGGCAGCGAAGGCGACGGCAAGGCGCTGATCGCCCCCTTCGTCCGCGTCGCTTCGCAGGACGGCGCCTTCATGCGGGAGTTCAAGTTGCCGGAAGGCTTTGCTCCGACAGCCGACAAGTCGACGGGCATCCGCGACAACCTCGCCTTCGAAGACCTTGCGATCGCGCCTTCCGGCGATGTCTTCGTTGCCATCGAGGCGGCGCTCTACCAGGACGGCCCGGCAGCTTCCCTTGTGAACGGCAGCCTTGCGCGCATCATCCGCTATGATGGGACGACCGGCGAACCGAAGGCGCAGTATGTCTATCCAATCTCGCCTATCCCACAGGCGGCGGCGAAGGCTGACGGCGGCAACGACAACGGCATGTCGGAGATCATCGCACTCGACGGTCACCGGTTGCTCGCCGTCGAGCGCAGCGCTATGCCCAAGGCGTCGGCAACAACGTGAAGATCTTCATGATCGATCTCGACGGCGCTACAGACGTCTCGGCGATCGCCTCGCTTGCGAAGACCGATCAGCGTGTGGTTCCCGTCCGCAAGAGCCAAGTTCTCGATCTGCGTGCAGCCGGCCTGGTGCCGGACAATATCGAGTCCATGGCGATCGGCAAGGCGAAGGACGGGAGCGACGCGCTGATCCTCGGCTCTGACAACAACTTCTCGACCAGCCAGAAGACGCAGTTCTACGTCTTCAAAATACTGCGCCGTCCGCAATAGCAACCGAGGGATCGTGCCGCTAGTCGAGGCGTACTTCGATTTTCGTCTTCACCGAGTTGGCGAGGAAACAGAGCTCATGGGCCTCGTGATGGAGCTTTTCCTCCATTTCGCGGCTCGGCGCTTCGTCCGCATAGACCACGGCCGGCTTCAGCTCGACGCGGCTGACGAGCATTTTTCCGTCGACCTTCTCCATGATCCCGGTCGCCGTATCGAGATAGCTGTCGACGACGATGCCCTTCTTCGAGGCAAGCCACAGGTAGAACAGCATATGGCAACTGGAGAGCGCCGCGACATAGGCCTCCTCGGGATCGACGTTCTCGGCGATCGAGTACGGAAGCGGCACGTTGTGCGGCGATGCCGAAGCAGGCACCGAAAGGCCGCCATCGAAATTCCACATATGGCCGCGGCTGTACTTGCCGTCCGTGAAACTGCCCCCGCCGCGCTGCCATGATACTTCCGCTGAAAATTTCGTCATCGTCCGAACGATCCCATGAATCCTGATGCCCAACGTGCGGCCATTTTCATGGGCTAGCAAGGTTCGGAAGAAAATTCCGTCACATTCCGTACAGAGGTTTAAGATATCCCGTTGCCCTGACGGCTTGGCGCGCCTTCGATTGGAAGAGGCCGGCCCTTAGACGATCGATATGCTTGCGTCCGGGCTCCCAATGGCGCATATCCGTGATTGAGAAGAAGGAATAAAAAGCGACGTGAGCCTCTCGAACAACAAGAAACTGCCTGGCGAGCCGCGGTGGCTTGGGCCTTCTGCGCCCACACGCACGCCGCTCATTCCCTCGATTTCCGCGGCCCGCTGGCTTTTGATCCTCATCGTTGCGGCAGGCGTCTATTTCTTTTACGGCTTCGTCGTTCCGGTTCTGGCCGCACTCGTCATCGGTTTTGCGAGTTGGCCCCTCTATCGCAGACTTCTTGCGCGCGTCGGCGGCAATACGACGATCGCAGCCACGATCGCGATCATCCTCATCGTGACCTTCCTCGTTATCCCGATCGGGCTTGCGATCACCTATACGACGGGCGAGGTGCGCGAATGGGTCGCCTGGATCATTCACGCCAACCGGCAGGGCGCGCCCACACCACAGTGGATCCTCGCTTTGCCTTTTGCAGGGCCTTATCTCGACGATCTCTGGACGAAATATATCGGCAGTCCCGGCTCTTTGGGTGAAGTCATCCAGGCTGTCAGCGGTGCCAATATCGGCAATATCTACCGCGCGGTTCTCGCAGCCGGCGGCGCGTCGTTCCACCTGCTCCTGACGCTGCTTTTCATGCTGATCGCGCTGTTCTTCGTCTATCGCGACGGCGCGTCCTTCTCGCGTCAGATCGACATGCTTGGCGAACGCATCCTGCCCAATCGCTGGGAGCGGATTTCGCGCGTCGTTCCGGCAACGATCAGTTCCACCGTTATGGGTATGACGCTGATCGCGATCGGCGAAGGCATCGTACTCGGCGTCGCCTACTGGATCGCCGGCGTCCCCTCGCCTGTGACACTCGGCGTCCTGACGGGCATCATGGCATTGATACCCGGCGGCGCGCCGCTCTCGTTCACCTTGGTTTCGATCTATCTCGTCGCCAGCGGATCGCATGTCGCCGGGATCGCGCTCTTCATCTGGGGCACGGTCGAACTCTTCATCGTCGACAAGACGCTGCGTCCGAAGCTTGTCGGCGGCCCGATCAAGCTTCCCTTCCTTCCGACTTTCTTCGGCCTCGTCGGCGGCGTGAAGACCATGGGCTTCCTCGGTCTCTTCATCGGCCCGGTCTTGATGGCACTGCTCGTCGCGATCTGGCGCGAATGGATGCACGAAGTGAAGACGAACGATCAGACCGCTCTCGGCCCGGAAGTCATGATCGACGAGCAGGCGCCGCCGGTGCAGCGCGCGGCCGACGGCTGATCATGTCAGCCGCTTCTCCATGAAGAGGCTGAGCGGGTCCGGCAGGTACGAGCCGAAGGGTCCGACGTCGGCATAGCCGTATTTGCGGTAAAGACCGACCGCCTCCGGCTGATAGATGCCGGTCTCGAGCCGGATCGCATCGAGACCCAGCGCCCGGGCATGCTCCTCCAGCCGCTCCATCAGGCGGCTTGCGACCTTCAGTCCTCTCGCCTCCGGATCGACGAACATGCGCTTGATCTCCGCCGTACCGTCTCCCGCCTCCAGGAGTGCCGCACAGCCGACGATTTCTCCTGCATTCCGCGCCACGAAGAAGCTTGCGATGGACTTTTCCAGGGTCGAGAGATCGACCAGGTGATTGCTTTCGGCAGGATAAAGCGACTGCGTATAGGCATCCGAAAGGTCGAGCAAGCGGATGATCTCCGGCTGGCGCGGCGATTCAAGAGCGACGGTGACGGACATGGCATTCCCCGGTTTTGCGGGGCCTGTCGCGGCGCATGACGAAAGGTTAATGCAGCCGCCATCTTTCGGTTGGAATTGCCCCGTCTATGACAGTGGATTTCAATAACCAAAGGGTTCGATTATGCAAGCCATCCTCGTCGCCATGACCATTTTCGGGTGCAATGATTCGGTGACGCAATGCAATTATGTCGCAACGGTCGATAACACTGGGACACGGTGGCCATGTGCGATGCCGAGTCGGAAAAGCGGCTCAAGTCCTTCGCCGATGCCAACTACCCGACCGTGATCGCCGTCTGCGAAGCACCGAAGCCTGCGATCGCGCCGGAACAGCCCAAAGTCGCCGAAGCTCTCCCCGCCCCGGTGCCGTCCGTCCAGGAGACTGGCCAGGAGACTGGCCAGGAGACTGGAAAGACAGGCATTCGCGCTTTCGCGATACGCATTGCCGATCAGGTTCACACACACCTGCCAACCGGCGAAAGCGTCAAGCATACGCTGGAGAAGCCGGTGCATTTCGTTTCAGATGGCTATTCCTGGGCGGTTCAGCGCTTCAAGAATTAAATTAGGCTGCCGCGAGCGCCGTCAGCGATGCGTAGCTGCGGGCCGATTGGCGTTGCTCAGCGATATGAAGCTTCTCGACCAGATCGAGCAACTCGCTGACGGCGCCATGGATGCCGTCGTGGTGACGGAAGCGTTCGAGCAGCCTGCCGCAAACGTTGGCAAGCATTGTGCCTGCGGTCTTTTTGGAAGCTTCGCGCCAGAGAAGCGTCGCCTCGACGAACACTGTGCTGATCTCGCGGGTGAGCCCGGCCGCCTCGTAGAGGGCGCGTACCGCATGCATGCGGCCGGTGGCAAGGATGGAGCGCACGCGCTTTTCGGTGCAGCCGGTGAGATTGACAATGGCGCCGGCGAAGAAATCCACCTTGCCGGAGCAGAGGGCATGCATGAGAAAGGACGGCGTCAAATGGCCATTAAGACGCAGATGCTCGACGAGATCGGCGATCTGGCGCGGCTGGATCTCGCCGACAAGCGACACGACGGCCGCCTGCGTCGCCTCGCGGCTGATGCGCTCCAGACGATTGAGGCCGATTGCGGCCTGCGCCAAGGGCAAGGCGACCAATGCATTGCTGACATGCTGCGTCAGCAGCTGACGGGCATCGACCGGCAGATCGGCGCGATCAAGCAGAAGATTGCGGATATCGCAACAGTCGCCTAGCCGCGCCGCAATGCGCTTCAGGGATATTGGAGCAATCGCGGCTCCCTCGTTTTCGAGAAGGCAGAGAATATCCTCTTCGTCGCCGACCTCCGCAAGAGCGGCTGAAACAGCACGCGAGATCGATGCGCGTGCGGCGATCAAGATACGGGTGACGCTGCCGCCGCGGGCTGCGAGATCGACGAGATCGGCGTCCGAAAGAAGCGGGGAACACGTCACCGCATGGCAGGCGATCTCCGGCTGGTCTTCGGCGAGGGCAAGAATGAGGGCGCGCGGCGCTTCGTCAGACCAAGCGATCGCTTCGACCAGTGCCAGACGCACGCGCGGCGATGGATCGTCGAGCAGGAAGGTCATCGCCATTTCGGCGGCCCTGCGTTCCTCGGGAAGCATTTCGGATTGTAGATAGGCACGGCCAAGCGCGCTTGCGGCGCGAGCCCTGTCTCCGGCCTTGGCAGTTTCAACCCAGCGAAGAAAAGCCTCTACGATCACACTACGCCCCAACCTGCGAACGCGATTCCTTCGCGCTCTACCCTTGGAATGAGGCTACTGAGAAATGGTTTACGATTGGTTCATCATATTCATTAACCCTTGCCAGCCGCGATCAGATCGTTCGGCACTTGCGGGCGCAGCAGCTCGAAGACGTCGCTGCCTTCGCTGTAATCCATGTACCCCATGCGTGCGACAGGCCGCGCGATCGACATATCCATACGCCCCTCGCGGATGATCTGCTCGTCGATATGGATGCCGACGACCTCGCCGAGAACCATGACACTCTCCGAAGGCTCGCCCGAGAGGGTCTTGGGTTCGATCAGTTCGGTCACATTGCATTCGAGCACCGCGAAAGCCTCACCGACATAGGGCGCATCGACAAGCTCACCCCGCTTTGCCGTCAGGCCCGCCAGCTCGAACTCGTTGATGCCGTAAGGCAGCGCCGCCGATGACAGGTTCATCTGTTCGACAAGGTTGCGGCTGACGAAATTGCAGGTGAAGACCCCGGTTTCCGCTGCGTTGCGCTGGCTGTGCTTGCGGCCGCTGGAGGAAAACATCACCAACTTCGGCCGGTCGGAAACGGCGTTGAAGAAAGAATAGGGGCCGAGGTTCAGCGAGCCGTCCCTGCCCTTCGTGCCGATCCAGCCGATCGGACGCGGCGCGACGATCGCCTTGAACGGATCATGCGACAGGCCATGCCTGTTCGTTTCGGTCGGGTAGAACATCAACCGTCCCCACCAACCCAAGTGACCGTTTCCGATATTTCCGGACGCGGTCGTTCAACTGCGGGAAAATTTGTCGAGCCGATATGCACGAAGCCGGCAACCCGTTCGCCTGGCTGGACGCCAAGCAGCCGATAGGCACGCTCGTCATAGGCGAACCACTCGGTCAGCCAGTTGGCCACCCAGCCATGGGCGTTGGCCGAGAAGATAATATTGAGGCAAACGGCGCCTGCCGACATGATCTGTTCCCATTCCGGAATCTTGAAATGCGGCCCGGCTTTGCTGACGACGGCGATGACGACCGGCGCGCGGGTGAAGCGCGCACGCTCGACTTCGATCATGTCCTCGGAAAGATCGGGCTTGGCTTCGAGCGCCAGCTTCAGAAGCTCCTTTCCGATATGGACGCGCTCTTCGCCGCGATAGACGATGAAGCGCCAGGGCGCGAGCTTGCCGTGGTCGGGAACGCGAGATGCCAGACGGAGGATTTCCTCGATCTCCGCCTTTTCCGGTCCCGGTTCGCTCATCTGGAATGCGGGGATGGAGCGGCGCACGGCGAGGTAATCGATCAGCTTGATATCGGATTTCATGCGGGAGAAACTTCCATTTTCATGACAGCGGGATGGATGGGTCTTGAATTTGCCATCGCGTTGGTCTTGAAGTGGCCTCTGTGATTTCAGAAGTCAATCTTGTTCAGGAAACACATGCCCGGCATTTTGCCTTTTGCGCGTATGGCTCTTGCGCTTGTTCTGGCGGCTTGGCTGCCCTTTGGCGCAAGCGCGCAGGACGCGTTCAAGGAATTCAAGCAGCTCGATACGACGGCGAAAATGCCGAAGCTCAACGCTTTCATCGCCCCCGGCAGCGCACCGCAAGGGGCCGCGTTGCACGAGGTCGAGATCGAGGCGAAGCTGACGGCTGACGGCCAGCCGGTGGAAGACGGCCTTTCCTGGTACGTGTTCAGCCCGATCGCCGGCGCTGACGGCAAGCTGCCGCTGGTGGCGAGCGCCCGTGGCGGGTCGGCGGCTTTCCAACTGGCGCCGGGCGACTATCTGGTAAACGTGTCCTTCGGCCGCGCCGGTGTTACCCGGAAGGTGAATGTTCCCGACAGCGGCAAGCTCGACAAGCAGGTGATGGTGCTCGATGCGGGCGGCTTGCTGCTCAACGCTGTGTCCGGCTCCGACGTTCGCATCCGCCCGGATCAGTTGCGCTTCTCCATCTACTCGTCGGAAGTACGCGACGACGGCGAACGCGGATTGGTGACGGCAGACGTCTCGCCGAACACCGTCGTCAGGCTGAACGCCGGCACCTACCACATCGTTTCTGAATATGGCGACGTCAATGCCGTCATCCGCGCCGATATCCAGGTGGAAGCGGGAGGGCTCACGGAAGCGACCATTCAGCACCGTGCAGCACAGATCACCTTCAAGCTGGTTTCCGAAGCCGGCGGCGAAGCGATCGCTGATACGGCCTGGTCGATCCTGACGGCGGCGGGCGATAGCGTCGGCGAAAGCGTCAGCGCTTTTCCGACGATGGTGCTAGCCGAAGGCGAATATTCCGCCGTCGCGCGCAACAAGGACAAGATCTATCAGCGCGACTTCAAGGTCGAGGCCGGTAAGAATACCGATGTCGAAGTGCTGATGAAGAACGAGCAGCCGCAGGAACCGGCAAGCGCGGCGACGACGCTGCAGCAGGAACCGCAGCCATCAGCCGCCGGCGAGCCGCAGAGTTCCGCGCAGGCGCCGCTGCCTTCCTATGAGCAACTGCTGCCGGGCAGCGGCACGACGGGCGCCGATACCGATTGAATTTTCACATGCGCTTTCGTTTGATGTCGGAACCCAACGAAAAGACCGCATCGTAAAGCGCTGCCAGCAGGGCCTTGCGGTCGTTCCTTCTCAGCTTTTCGTAAGGCAGGACCGGACCTGCATGCGCTGTGATCGTCTTGCCTGACAGCCGGCGGAATTCGCGGATCAACAATGAGAGGCGAAGCGTCAGCGAGAAGCGGCTGACGATATGAAAGAGCCGCCCGTTCTGGCCCTCGAAATAGATGGGCAGAACGCTTGCACCGGCCGCCTGGACGAGCTTGGCAGGAAAAATCTTCCAGGGCAAATCCTCGGCGCGGCCGAAACCGTTCTTCGCGGTGGCGACGCCGCCACCCGGGAAGATGATGACGACAACGCCATCCTTCAGAAGCCGGACCGCCTCCCGGCGCGTCTCCATGTTGAGGCCGACGGCCTCTTTCGTCTCATCGAAGGATATCGGAAGCGAATAGGCCGCCATTTCCGGAACCTTGAGCAATTCGTTATGGATGAGAACGCGGAATGGCCGTCCAAGCCGTTCGGCAAGCGCCAATACGGCAATGCCGTCTCCGATACCGAACGGATGGTTGGCGACGATGACAAGCGGCCGATCCGCGGTAAGTTGCGGTGGCCAGGCACCATTGATGTCGAGGCGGACATCTAGGAGATCAAGGAGTTTGCCGAATACGCCTTCGCGCGTCGGAACGATATCGCTGCGCCAGATATCGTAGAGCTGCACGTAACGATCGCGACCGGAGAGCCCCTCGATCGAGCGGATCAGCCAGCGCTTGAGACGCGGATCGCTCTCCCTCGCATAAGATAGCTGTTTGAATCGCAAAGCCGTCCGGCCTCAGGTGGAAGACCGGACGGCTATATTTCAAAGCGATGACAATTGTCTGACAGAAATCAGGCAGCCTTCGCTTTCTTGGCTTCGATCTTGCGGCGGATATCCGGTGGCGTCGCTTCCCAGGCAAGGTTCTCGATTGCCGCCTCGAGCGGCATCGAGGTCTGCTCCGGGCTGCCTAGGCGGCGGATATTGACAGTCCGTTCCTCGGCTTCCTTCCGCCCGCAGACGACGATGACGGGAACTTTCGTAACGGAATGCTCGCGGATCTTGTAGTTGATCTTCTCATTACGGAAGTCGGTCTCGACGTTGAGTCCCGCCTCGCGCAGCGCTTCGGCAACTTCTGCGCCATAACCGTCCGCTTCCGAGGTGATCGTCGCGACCACGACCTGCAGCGGCGAGACCCAGAGCGGCAGATGACCGGCGAAGTTTTCGATCAGGATGCCGAGGAAGCGTTCCATCGAGCCGCAGATGGCGCGGTGGATCATCACCGGCTGCGTCTTCTCCGAATTGCTGTCGATATAGAAGGCCCCGAAGCGCTCCGGCAGGTTGAAGTCCACCTGGGTGGTGCCGCACTGCCATTCACGGCCGATCGCGTCTTTCAGCGTATATTCGAACTTCGGGCCGTAGAACGCGCCCTCGCCCGGCAGGATGCCGGTCTTGATGTCGTTCGACTGCTGCTGGATGGTGGTGAGCACGTCCATCATGACGCTCTCGGCGCGATCCCAGAGCTCATCCGAACCGACGCGCTTGTCCGGGCGCATGGAGAGCTTGATGGTAATCTCGTCGAAACCGAAGTCCTTGTAGACCGAGAGGATCAGGTCGTTGATCTTCAGGCACTCGGCGGCCATCTGCTCGTCGGTGCAGAAGATGTGCGCGTCGTCCTGCGTGAAGCCGCGCACCCGCATCAGGCCGTGGAGAGCGCCTGACGGCTCGTAACGATGGACCGTACCGAATTCTGCCAGGCGGATCGGCAGTTCGCGATAGGATTTCAGCCCGTGCTTGAAGATCTGCACGTGACCCGGGCAGTTCATCGGCTTCAGTGCGAAGACGCGGTTGTCGGCTTCCTTGTCATCCGGATGCGTCAGCGCATGCGCCGATTTCACCGCGAACATGTTTTCCTGGTACCAGCCCCAATGCCCCGAGGTTTCCCAAAGGGAAGTATCAAGAACCTGCGGCGCGTTGACCTCCTGATAGTCGGCAGCGAGGCGCCGCCGCATATAGGCGACAAGCGCCTGGAAGATACGCCAGCCCTTGCCGTGCCAAAAGACGACGCCCGGGCCTTCTTCCTGGAAGTGGAACAGGTCCATCTCGCGGCCGAGACGGCGATGGTCGCGCTTCTCGGCTTCGGCGAGCATGTGGAGATAGTTGTCGAGTTCGGACTGCTCTGCAAAGGCCGTGCCGTAGATACGGGACAGCATCGCATTGTTGCTATCGCCGCGCCAATAGGCGCCTGCCACCTTCAACAACTTGAAAGCCGAGCCGATCTGACCGGTCGATGCCATGTGCGGGCCGCGGCAAAGGTCGAACCAGTCGCCCTGATAGTAGATCTTCAGATCCTGGCCTTCCGGGATGGCATCGACGAGTTCGACCTTGTACTGCTCGCCCCTGGCGGCAAACACTTCCTTCGCCTTCTGACGCGACCACACTTGCTTGGTGAAAGGCGCGTTGCGGGCGATGATCTCCTTCATCTTCTTTTCGATCTTCGGCAGATCGTCGAGCGTGAAGGGTTCGTTCTTGGCGAAGTCGTAATAGAAGCCGTTCTCGATGACTGGGCCGATCGTCACCTGTGTACCGGGCCAGAGCTCCTGCACGGCTTCCGCCATGACATGCGCTGCGTCGTGCCGGATGAGTTCCAGGGCGCGCTCGTCGCTGCGAGTGATGATCTCGATTTTGCCCGCCGTCACGGGATCGGAAAGGTCGCGCACGGTGCCGTCGATCGCAATGGCGACAGCCTTCTTGGCAAGCGACTTGGAGATGGATTCGGCGACGTCGAGGCCGGTCGTGCCGGGCTCGAAGTCGCGTTGACTGCCATCGGGGAAAGTCAGGGAAACGGATTGGGACATATCGATATTCTCCTTGTCCAGTCCCGCCAACGAATGCGGGTGGTTGCAATGAAGCGCTTCGTCGGCACGAATGCGCTGCCGCCTGATACCGAGATTTGGCGTGTGAGTAAAGGCAAGGTCTGATCAGCCGATCATTTCGGCAAGGCCTCGCACCGTGTTCCAATTGCGCAGCGTGCCGACGCCCATACGCCTGGTCGTGAGCGCCGAGAGCAGCTTCCATTCACTGGGTTTGCCGGCGAAATCGATCCAGAGATCGCCATTGGTTATCGCCAAGCGCTGGTTGGCTTCGACGTACTTCTGAAGCGTGGTTAAGGCGGACCGATCGAGCGGCTTGCGCATCACGCGCACGATCACTTGGCTACCATCGCCATCCGGAAACGGATTTGAATTCGCCAGTCTCAGCCAATCCGCGCCCTTGCGGACGATGATATCGACGGGCTTGCCGAATTTCGTTTTGAAGGCAGCTTCAATCTTCGCTTCGATGTCACCGAGCGGCGCACTGCCTGCTTCAAAGACGATATTGCCGGTCGAGACCAGCGTGCGCGGGTTGCCGTATCCGAGTGCCGCGGCCATATCGCGAAGATCGGACATCACGACCCGGCGACCGGGCGCGAGCACAATGCTGTGAAGGAGCGCGACGTAGACGGTTTTGCGTGGCATGGGTTTGCCGTCAGCCCGCTTTCCGTCCGAGCGCAAAATAGCGCCACGGCGTCCACCAAAGCAAGCGCTGCTCCAGCCCTTCAGGCACGGGATCGAGACCACTCGTTCCGCCCGGCCCGCAGCGCCCGACACGAAAGAGCGTCATCCACCCGCCGGCCCACAGGCCATGGCGTGCGATCGCCTCGTAGCCATATTCTGAGCACGTCGGAATATGCCTGCATGAGTTGCCGATAAACCCGGATAAGGTCAGTTGATAAAGCCGGATCAGTCCCATGCCGAGCAGCCGGTCAGGGGTCTTGCGGAAAGGGCCGGTATAGTTTCGGGAGTATCTGGCCACCGGCCCGGAATACCCCTCTTTGTCACTTCGCGACATTTCCGGCGAGATTATCCCGGACACCCTGCGTTTCGGCAGATCTTCGTCGTCGTCGTGCTGAAGAGGGCAAAATTCGCACATGGCCTAACCTCCGCGTCTTGAGGAGGCGCCGGCAGTGCCGCACGATCCCGATCTTCCCCCTTGTGGGGGAGATGTCACGAAGTGACAGAGGGAGGTGTCACATTGCGGAGCGCTCAATGTTCACGCCTCGGCCATTTCCGCGCGCTTTGCCTCGATCTGCCCAACCGCATCGACGACAGCGTCGAAAGTCAGCATGGTGGACGCGTGGCGAGCCTTGTAATCCTTGACCGGGCGCAGGTAACGCATGTCCTCGAAGCGGCCATCTGGACCTTCTCCGTCCGCTTTTAGCATGGCGAGCATGTCTTCGCGGGCCTTGCGGAGTTCGCCGGCCGTTGCGCCGATCACGTGCCGGGCCATGATCGAGGAGGATGCCTGGCCGAGCGCGCAGGCTTTGACGTCATGGGCAAACGCGGTGACGGTATCGCCGTCCATCTTCAGCCAGATCCGCACTTTGGAACCGCAGAGTTTCGAATGCGCCTGTGCGCTTGCATCGGCATCGGCCAGGCTGCCTGTCAGCGGAATGTTGCCTGCAAATTCGAGGATTTTGCTGTTATAGATGTCGTCCATGATGAATTCCGCTCCAGATTGCCGCGGATCGGCTTATTCGGCGGTCATTGTATCATAAACAAAAAACACACCGTGTCGTGCTAGCATACTTACATGAAGACGCCGTCTTCCTATATGTATGTCGTTCGAAGACCATGAAAATGCAATGGTCCTCGGGTAAGTTTGATTGGGAAACCGTGCCGGACGGGCTATAAGTTGCCCCGAAAGCCCCGGAGCCTGCCAAAGGTGCAACATTCCTGACAAGGGATACCAGTGGCGAGTCCGAAAGACGGTCCAAAAGTTCGTGGACCAGGAGACTTGAGCAGTATGGACGCCATCGTAAAGAATTTTCCGCAGACCAGCCGTGACGCCGAACGCCCCAGCCAGAAGGAAGCCGAAGACGCAATTCGCGTTCTGCTTCGCTGGGCTGGTGACGATCCGTCGCGCGAAGGGCTGATCGATACTCCTACCCGTGTCGCCAAAGCCTATCGCGAACTTTTCGCCGGCTACGAAATGGACCCGGAAGACGTTCTGGGCCGCACCTTCGAAGAAGTCGCCGGCTACGATGATATGGTTCTCGTGAAGGATATTCCGTTCTATTCCCACTGCGAACATCACATGGTGCCGATTATCGGCAAGGCACATGTCGCCTATATGCCTGACGGCAAGGTACTTGGACTTTCCAAGATCGCCCGCGTCGTCGAGATCTATGGCCGCCGCCTTCAGACGCAGGAAACCATGACCGCACAGATCGCCAAGGCGATCGATGATACGCTGGCTCCGCGCGGCGTTGCTGTCATGCTCGAAGCCGAACACATGTGCATGGCGATGCGCGGCGTACAGAAACAGGGTTCCACGACGCTGACGACGACCTTTACCGGAATCTTCAAGGCCGAGCCCGCCGAACAGGCGCGATTCATGACCATGGTGCGGAGCCGCTGACACGGCTCCATTAAGAGAGCCGAATGATGCCTTTTGCATTCAATGCGCCGTCAGACGACAAATCCGAACTGGAAGATGCCGGCGATTTCACGCCCCGCTTCGATGATCGCGGCCTGATCACCGCGATCGTCACCGACGTGCATGACGGCGAGATCCTGATGGTTGCGCACATGAACGCGCAGGCGCTGGCGCTGACGATCCAGACGGGCAAGGCACATTACTTCAGCCGGTCTCGCGGCAAGCTCTGGATGAAGGGCGAAACCTCCGGCAACATCCAAACGGTGAAGGAAATCCGTACCGACTGCGATCAGGATGCAATCTGGCTTAAAGTAGAGGTCGCCGGTCACGACGCGACGTGCCATACTGGCCGCCGTTCCTGCTTCTACCGCACGGTGACGCTCCAGGACGGGAAACCAATGCTCGATATCGTGGATGACGAGCGGCATTTCGACCCGAAAGACGTCTACGGAAAATAGCGCGCGTGTCAGTTACCTGCTCGCTATTGAGACAGATAGCGCTGCTGTATACGATTTGGAAAGGGAACGGGGACACTATAACAAACTGAAATATTTCTGCCTGGAGGAGGCATACCATGCTGAACTGGAGTTTGCATCGTCAGAGCTCTGAAGCAGGCAGTTCAGGTTCCGGTGTCTCGACAGTTCCAGATATGACCGTTCCTCCGACGTCCGCCCTTCCCCCTAAACGAGCAAAGATTGCGCTGGCGCTTGGCGGCGGTGCGGCGCGCGGGTGGGCGCATATCGGCGTGCTGCGCGCAATGGACGAGGCCGGCATCGAAGTTGGCATGATCGCTGGAACCTCGATCGGCGCGCTGGTCGGCGGCTGCTATCTTGCCGGCAAGCTGGATGAGCTCGAGGCCTTCGCCCGTTCGCTGACGATGCGCCGCATTGCCAGCCTGCTAGATCTTACCATCGGCGGCAGCGGACTTTTCGGCGGCATGCGCCTGACGAAGCGCATGCAGGAGCATCTCGAAGATCTGAACGTGGAAGACCTCGACCGTCCCTTTGTCGCCGTGGCTGCGGAGGTGAACACCGGCCACGAGGTCTGGATTTCCAGCGGCTCGCTGATTACGGCGCTGCGTGCATCCTATGCCCTGCCCGGCATCTTCGAGCCAGTTCGCAGCAACAGCCGCACGCTGGTCGACGGCGCACTGGTCAATCCGGTGCCGGTTTCCGTTTGCCGCAGCTACGAACAGCAGCTCGTCGTGGCTGTCAATCTGAACTACGACCTCTTCGGCCGGTCCGCAGTCGTCAAGCACAATGCGACCTTGACGCTTCAAGAGATGCAGAAGCAGGAGGCGGCCCCCTATGCCCGCCTCGGAATGACCGGCGTGATGGTGCAAGCCTTCAACATCATCCAGGACAGAATTTCGCGCGCGCGCCTTGCCGGCGATCCGCCGGACATTTCGCTGCATCCGCGTCTCAGCGACATCGGCCTGTCGGAATTCCACCGGGCTGGCGAAGCGATAGAGCGCGGATACGAGGAAGCCAGAGCGCGGCTTCCCGAACTCCGGCGGATGCAGGAAGCGTTCGCCACCCAGGCGTGATGGTGCGAACGCCTCAGCCCGCGATATAGGCCTTGATTTCTTCTGTCTCGCGCTCGACTTCTGCGATGCGCGTCTTCACGACGTCGCCGATTGAGACGATGCCGACGAGCTTTCCATTTGTTTCAACCGGCAGATGGCGGAAGCGCCGGCTGGTCATCAGTTCCATCAATTCGTTGACGGTCGTGTCCTCATGGCAACGGAAGACCCTGGATGTCATCAGCGAGACAACCGGCTGATCGAGGCAGTCCTTGCCGAACTTTGCAACGGCATTGACAAGATCGCGTTCGGTGAAGATCCCGGCAATACGGCCTTCCACGCCGACAATGACAACGGCACCGATCTTGCGGCTGCTGAGCACTTTCGCCGCTTCGCCGGCGGTCGTGTTCGCGCCGGCCGTGACGACGTTGCGGCCCTTCAGGTCGAGGATGGCTTTTACGGTGTTGGACATTCGAAACCTCCCATGTCTAAAGTGAAACACTTAACTGAACAGAGGCACCTGCGAAGGGCTGTTCGTCCCAACGCGGATCAGCCCGAATGGTGCACTCCAAAGCTCAAGATTGCAATATATCCGGCTCTTCCGAAACCTCAGGCTCCGCAGGAATATTCCGGTCGAAGAGCGAGAAAAGGAAGAATCCAAAAACGAAACCACCGATATGTGCGTCCCAGGCGATCGGCTGGTTCGGGTCGCCGATCAGTGGAATGCCGACGGCGATCAGCCCGTTGCCAATCAGCCAGAAGAGCGTGAATACCACCACCGTGCGGCTGCGAAAGGACTCGGCCACCGACAGGCGCGGATTGAGATGTGCCGGACGCGTCACCTTCCGCTCCGGCGGAAACGCAAAACGGCAGGCCGCCCCCATGAGCCCGGAAACGACACCGGAAGCGCCGATGAGCAAGGTCGGATCGCCCCAGTTCAATCCGGCGTGAAGCGCTGCCGAGGCGACCGATGAGAGAATCCAGAAGATGACATAGCGCAAGCTTCCGATGCGGCGCACGACCGGTGCGCCGAAAGCCATCAGCCACAGCCCATTGAAGAGGATATGCTCCACGCTGCCGTGCAGCAGAGAATAGGTCACCGGCGACCAGAGCCATTGCAGCCCCTGCTCCGAGAACGGGATCACATAGCGTACCGGAATGAAGCCGAAAGTGATGAAAAGCCAGTCGACTGCGTTTGCGGAGAGGATGAACGACTGGACCGCATAGATCGCGCCGAGCAGACAGAGTGTCGCCAAAAGGATGCCGGGTAGATTGAAAACCGGCGTCCGGTTCTTTTCAATCGGGATTTCCTCAACCGTTTCCGGCTCCGTCCTGTGATCGTCCATATGCGTCCTCGCCGGATTGAGGTCTCAGCCTTACAGGAGCGAAGATCAAAAAAAAAGCCGCCCGGATAAACCGGACGGCTTGCCGAGCATGCCCCGAGAATGACCCCGCGCCCGATCAGTGAAGTGCTGAACTTCGTTTCCGAAGCGATACCCAACAGTTGCACGGCATGTCACCGGCGGCAATCGAAACCTTTCCTTAACCTTAACTGCCCGCAGTTGGCATGAAATCCGCTTGGTAAGCATCAGAAGAGCCGTTCGGGCTTGAACTTGAACCGAAATGAAACAGGTTGGTGTGCCGTGCGTCATCAGACGATCATCGATATTTACGATTACTGGAACCGCCTGCGCGGTGCCAGCGATGCACCGCTGAAATCGCAGATCGAACCGTCGAGCCTTGGCCACCTTCTGCCGAGCCTCTTCATCCTTGAGAAAAACGACGAACTGGGCGCCGTCACCTTCCGGCTTGCCGGCACCAGAATCTGCGATCTTTTCGGGCGGGATCTGCGTGACGAGAGCTTTGCCGAACTCTTCGGCGACGGCCATGCCGATGACATTGAGGCAACGCTTCTGGGTGCGATGCATCACGTCATCCCGACGCTGCTCAACGCGACCGGCTACAGCACGGCGGGGCATCAGGCCACCTTCGAGATCATCGTCATGCCGCTGCGCTGTGAAAACGGCTGCCGCGCGCGGCTGCTCGGCGCCATTGCGCCGTCCGCTGCGGCAAGCTGGCTGGAAATCGTGCCGCTCGATTTTCTGGCGCTCGACCGCAGCCGCCTGCTGCGCGATAAGACCGGGCAGAACGGCGGTGGGAGCAACTGGCCATACACAGCTGTCGCCGAGCCTACGCATGGCTTTAGTGTGGTCCTCGGCCGCATGATGTCTTCATTGTTTTCCGGGGTGGCACCGCGCTGACCGTCTCATTCCGGCACAGCCTTATCCTATGCTGCAAGGTGTAATCGCGCCCTTCAGGACAACCTTCTGTTAAGGGATTGCGGGTAATGATTGTCGTATAACATTTTATGAAGAAGCGCTTTCATGCACTCATTCCAGCAAGCCCAGACGCAACGGACAACAGTGCCGCGCCCTGAGCAGGGTGTCTTCCAGCGCGTGCCCATCAATATGCAGGGCCGCCTCATGCTTGCGAACTACGAGGAATACGAATGCACAGTGATCGACATGTCACCCGGCGACATGTATGTCACCTGCGCCGGCCGGCCGCGCGCCAATGAGCGCGTCGTCGCCTATATCGATCATCTCGGCCGTGTCGAAGGCAACGTTCTGACCGTCGACGTGCGTGGCTTCACGATGTCGATCAACGCCACCGAGCGCAAGCGGGAGAAGCTTGCCGCACAGCTCACCTGGCTTGCCAACAAGCATGAGCTCGGCCTGCCGGAAGACCGGCGTCATGATCGTCTGACCCCGCGTGAGACGAAGACAGAGCTAACGCTTGAGGATGGCACGCGCTACACCTGCCGCATCATGGACTTGTCGTTGTCGGGTGCTGCAGTTGACGTGGAGGTGCGCCCCGCTCTCGGCACGCCAGTCCGCCTCGGCAACATGCGCGGCCGCGTCGTGCGCCATTTCAGCGAGGGCGTCGCGCTAGAGTTCCTCTCGCTCCAGTCCCGCGAGACGTTGCGCGAATTCCTCTAAGCGGCTGCTCATTTCAACGTCATGGATATGACCGATGAAGGCCGCCCGAACAGGCGACCTTTCATGTCTTCGCTTTATCCTGAAATCGAGCCCTATGACACAGGATTCCTGGAGACCGGAGACGGCAACCGGATCTACTGGGAATGCTGCGGCAATCCCGTCGGCCAGCCTGCGCTCGTTCTCCACGGCGGTCCCGGCTCGGGATGTTCTGCAACCGCACGACGCTATTTCGATCCTTCAGTCTATCGCATCGTGCTCTTCGACCAGCGAAATTGCGGCCGCAGCCTGCCGAGTGCCGCCGAGTTCGATACGGACCTTGCGGCCAACACCACGTGGCATTTGGTTGACGACATAGAGCGGCTTCGGCTTCACGTCGATGTCGAGGCCTGGGTCATATTCGCGAACTCCTGGGGCTCGACGCTGGCGCTCGCCTATGCCGAGAGCCATCCCGATCGCGTGCGAGCCATGGCGATCGCTGGAGTGACGACCACCCGCCGTACCGAAATAGATTGGCTCTGCCACAGCATGGCACGCTTCTTTCCCGAGGAATGGGGGCGGCTGCGCGAGGCGATACCGCCCAACCTTCGCCATCTCGATATGCTTTCGGCCTTTCACCGGTTGCTGAATGCGCCTGATCAGGAAGTCCGCATAAAGGCGGCGCGCGATTGGCACGACTGGGAGGCGGCACCGATACTTCTCGCCGATCCGGATGGTTTGCCCCGCCGCTGGCGCGATCCGGACTATGTGCTGGCCAGAGCGCGGATCGTCACGCACTTTTTCTTCAACGGCGCATGGCTTGATGACGGTGTCCTGCTACGCAACGCGGGACGACTTTCAGGAATACCCGGCATCTTGGTACAGGGCCGCTTCGACCTTGAAGCGCCGCTGACGACCGCCTGGGAACTGGCCGAAGCGTGGCCCGGCAGCCGCCTTGTCGTGGTTGAAAACGCCGCGCACTCGACGTCGAACACGGCAATCTCCTCCGCCATCATCGCCGCAACCGACGAATTTCGCGAAATTTCCCAAAAATAATTTTGAGGCATCGCTGCGAAAAACGAGCCGCAACCGCGGTTCGGAGCAACCCTATTCAGAATTTCCGCGTCTTCTCCATGCCGCGCGCGCTATCTCCGCACCGGGCAGCGCGCTGCAATATTTAGCCGAATTGGTCGCTGCCGTTAACTTTTTTACGGAACGGCAGCACCTGCGGCGCCCTCAAGGCTTGCGTCGAAACATAAAAGTTTATTCGAATTTACATCGAAACTGCGACGAGTTTTACGCGTATTCGATTTTGTTTTTAATCAGGTTTTACGTGCTTTTGAATCAACTAAGCTGTTAATTTTACTGCGTAATTTTGCGCTGGATAAAAACGTCCGTGTCATTGTCATCCTCACAAAACGGGGACGACAAAGACAATGTTCAATGCACTCAAAGGCACCTTTCTGGCCGGTATCCTGATGATGGCAATGACGGGCTCGGGCCAAGCGACGCCTGCCAATATGACGCTTGCAGGCAACACAAGTCCGCCGATCGGCCACTATGAATTTTGCAAGGCAAACTCGAGCGAATGCGCCTATGACGGTGGCGACGCCGGCCCCGCGATCCTAACCCAGGAGCGTTGGAAGGCGATTCTCAAGATCAACTACGAGGTCAACTCGCAGATCCAGCCGATGACCGACAAGGAAATCTACGGCGTCGAGGAGCGCTGGGCCTACCCGCGCAGCGTTGGCGATTGCGAGGATTTCGTACTGCTGAAGCGCAAGATGCTGATAGACGCCGGCATCTCGCCATCCGATACGCTGATAACGGTTGTCATGCAGCCGAACGGCGAAGGCCATGCCGTGCTGACAGTCCGCACGGACCATGGCGACTTCATCCTCGACAACATGCGCAACAAGGTGATGCTTTGGGCGGATACCGAATACACCTTCCTGAAGCGCCAGTCCGCCGATGATCCGGCACGCTGGATGAAGCTGCAGGACGGCCGTGCCGTCGCGGTTGGTAGCGTTCGCTAAGTCAAATTGCCCCGCCGGAAATACCGGCGGGTCCACTCGGCCCGGTCAGTCCCCTACATCCCCGTCCCGACCGGCGCCCTGGAGCCGCTCCCGCTGTCCCGGGAGCGGCTCGCCCTTTTTGAGGGACGCTCGGCAATCGGGGTTAATCTTTCTTTAACTGCATCCGCCCGATGATACCGTGAGATTCATCCAGGTACCGGCGACTCCAGTCTCTTTCGCGGCGGTCAGACACTGAAGAACCGCCATGAGCCACCTCGCCCGCAGCGCCGGCACATCCGAGGAGTCGCCCCTCTTCTCGAACGGCTTCATCCTCCGTCTGACCGCAGTTGTCGCAATGCTTGCAATTCTGATGCTGGGTATCAGCATCGGCGGTCGCTGGATCGGCCGGCACATTACGCTGGCGGGCAATACCGACAATACCGCCATCGTCACGATCACCATCGGCCGCGACACGCTCAATCTACCCGAAAACGTGATCCGCTTCCCGAGCCAGAGGCATAGCGGAGCCGCCGAACGCGCCGACGTCTATCTCACCTGGCCGGAATTGCAGGGCTACACGAAGGAACACCGCGAGCGATTCGACGACGTCTCGCAGTCCGCCAATCTCATCTTTCTGCAGATCACCCAGAGCACGATGTCGCGCGACATGTCCGGTCGCGTCGAGCTCATCTATACGCATGTGATGGAAGGCGCCGCCGTGCCCTATGGCAACGGACTGACGCTTCACAATCTGAAAGCCGAGGCAGGCTATGGCGGTGAGGTTCTGCTGACTGCACCGCGCGCCAATCAGGCCACATATGCCGTTCGCTGCATCCTGCCCTCCGCGGCGGTTAGCCCAACAAGCGGGGACTGCCAGCGCGACATCAAGGTCGGCAAAGACCTTAGCGTCCTCTACCGCTTCTCAAGCCGCCATTTGCAGGACTGGGACCATATTGATGCCGCTATTCGCGGATTTGTGGAGGCCCGTCTTGTGACCCTTTCCGCAACACCCCGCTAAAATGCATCTGCACGGCGAAGCAAACGATTAATCATAAACGGATTGGTAACCCTGCTCGGCTAGATTCAAAAGACAATGGCCGAGACAACGAGGACGTGTGTAGGCCGATAGTTGAAATGCAAGCGAAGAGTGAAATAGTGTCAAGGTCAATATCCTTCGTATCATCGCCACGATCCGGCAATTTCCTGGTGAAGATGTTAGCGGCGATCGCGATCGCAACAACGGCTTTCCTCGTTGAGTCGGCCACAGCCGAAGCAGAAGCCGCAAATTCGAAATATGCGGGCATCGTCGTCGATGCGAAGTCCGGCAACGTTCTCTACAGCGAGAATGCCGATCGCCTGCAGTATCCGGCGTCGCTGACGAAGATGATGACGCTCTATATGGTCTTCGAGGCGCTTGAGCAGGGTCGCATCCGTCTCGACACGCGTGTCCCCTTCTCGGCTTACGCTTCATCTCAGGCTCCGACCAAGCTCGGCGTCAAGGCCGGCAGTTCGATCAGCGTCGAACAGGGCATCCTTGGCCTTGTGACACTCTCCGCCAATGACGCGGCAACGGCCCTTGGCGAATTGCTTGCCGGCAGCGAAAGCCGGTTCGCGCAGACGATGACCGCCAAGGCGCATGCGCTCGGCATGACCCGCACTACCTATCGCAATGCCAACGGCCTGCCGAACACGGCACAGATGACCACGGCACGCGATCAGGCCCGCCTCGGTATCGCACTTCGCCAGCATTTTCCGCAGTATTACAGCTATTTCTCCACGCGCAGCTTCAAGTTCGGCAAACGCGTCATCCGCAGCCACAATCGCCTTGTCGGTTCGGTGCGCGGCGTCGATGGCATCAAGACCGGCTATACCCGGGCTGCCGGTTTCAATCTTGTGAGCTCAGTGCAGGCCGACGGCAAGTCGATCGTTGGTGTCGTCATGGGTGGCACCTCCACGCCTGCCCGCGATGGGCAGATGCGTAAGTTGATTGCGACCTATCTTCCGAAGGCTTCCACGCGCGGCGGTTCAAACCTGATTGCGCAGACGGCGCCCACGCCGGTTCCGTCACCTGTTGCTTCTGCGACTGAAATTCCTGTCGCGGCCGCCGATGTCGACCTGCCGCGCAAAGGCCCGACGCCGGACGCGCGCTATGAGGTAGCGTCCGCTGCCGTCGCCTATACTGACGCTCCTGCTGCGAAATCCGAAAACCCGCTCGTTGCCGAACAGAAGACCGAGATTCCGGCTCCGACCAAGGTGAAGACCAAGAGCTTCAAGCAAGCCTCCGTTGCTGCCCCCTCTCCGGCCCCTGCCTACATGCCGCCGGAAGAGCCCGCCGGCAATCCCGTCGATGCTCTCACGACCGCCTCGGTGGGTCCCGCCGCCGCTGCCGCGAAACCGGCTCCGGTTGCCGACCAGGGGCCTAGCGGCTGGGTCGTTCAGATCGGCGTGTCGTCGAGCCGCGAAATGGCGATGGATCTGCTGGAGAATGCAAAGAGCAAGGGCGGCAAGGCTTTGAGCTCCGCAAAGCCCTTCGCAGTCGCCTATGCAAACGGCGGCGATCAGGTCTATCGCGCCCGCTTCGGCGGCTTCGACGACCAGCGCGAAGCCGTAAATGCCTGCAAGGCGCTCAAGCGCGCAGGCGTCAAGTGCTGGGCGGCAGCCCAATGAGAGATACGGTGCCGCCAGCATTCCTGACGGCGCCGTTCACGGCCGGAATCGGTGTTTGCGGCGCCGGCTACAGTTCATAACCTCGATTTGTAATGCGTACGGGGATGATTATGGCGACCAATGGAAATGTAACGGGTTTTCCGCCCCGCAGTTCAGGCAAGCCGGCGCGGTTCGGCCTTCAGCCGCTGCACGAGGCAGCGCTCCGGCTTGCTGAGATCGGCCTGCACCGGCCGAGAGCAAAATCGGCGAAGACCAAGGATCTCATCAATCTGCTCCTCTGCCACGGCGCGCGCGCCTGGCGCTACTCGCAGCCGGAAGCCAGCATCCACTTGCACGTCACCTGCCCGGACGGCAAATCGCCGGTGATGCTGCGGCTGCGCTGAGGCTACAGCAATCCAAGCTCCGACAGCTCGCGGCGCAAATCCGCGGGCATCTCGGCAACACCCTCTCCGAGCGTCGTGATATCCCGCGGCACGTCTTCTTCCGGATAATAGCGCCAGCCCTGGAAGGCGCGCTTCGGCTGCACGGCAGTTTCGATCACTTCCGGCCCAAGAACCAGGTGGCACCGGCCGATCCCTTCGCCGTCCGTGAAGGTCTGGATATCCAAGAGCTTCTGGCGCGCTTGCACCTGCCCCTTGATGACCCAATAGAGTGAGCCGCCGTCAAGCAGTTCGTCCACGCGTTTCGGAACCATGCGCGTTGTGTGAACGGAATGCGGCTCGAGGCCAGCCGCAATCGCCCGCAGCGAACGCTCCGCCACCCATTCGCGCAAATCGTCGATCGAGTCCGCGCCGACGCATAATTTGATCAGATGCAATGCCATGCCGTCGTTGAAATCCTTTTGACCGGCAGCGTCAAGCGACTAACGGTCGCAAGTCCACAGGCTCAGCATTCGACGACGTTGACAGCGAGACCCCCGGTCGAAGTTTCCTTGTATTTCTCGCTCATGTCGTAGCCCGTCTGGCGCATCGTCTCGATGCAGGCGTCGAGCGGCACGAAATGCTGGCCGTCGCCTTTGACGGCAAGCGAGGCGGCGGTAACGGCCTTGACGGCACCGAGCGCATTGCGTTCGATGCACGGCACCTGGACGAGACCGGCCACCGGGTCGCAGGTCATGCCGAGATGGTGCTCCAGCGCGATTTCCGCCGCATTCTCGATCTGGGCGGGCGTGCCGCCCATCACCGCCGCAAGTCCCGCAGCCGCCATCGCTGCCGCAGAACCGACCTCGCCCTGACAGCCCACTTCGGCGCCGGAAATCGAGGCGTTGTGCTTGATGATGCCGCCGACGGCAGCCGCAGTCAGGAGATAGTCGCGGATGCCGTTCTGATCCCAATCCTCGTGGAAATGCTCGTAATAACGGATCGTTGCGGGAATAACCCCCGCTGCACCGTTCGTGGGCGCGGTCACCACGCGGCCGCCGGCCGCATTCTCCTCGTTGACGGCCATGGCATAAACACTCAGCCAGTCGTTGGCGAGCAGCGGATTGATGCGGTTGCTCCTCCACTCCTCCTGCAGCTTGTCATGGATCTTCCTCGCACGGCGCCGGACGTTCAAACCGCCCGGCATGACGCCGTCGACCTTGAGGCCGCGCTCGATACAGGAGCGCATGGCTTCCCAGATACGGTCAAGACCTTCGTCGAGCTCCTCACGGCTGCGCTGGCTCTCCTCATTGGCGCGCTTCATCTGCGCGATGCTGAGGCCGGAGCGCTCCGCCATTTCCAGCATTTGCTTGGCGGTGGCGAAGGGATAGGGAACCTTGGTCGCACCCGCGATGGCTTTCTTCTTGGCGCGCATCTGCTCGAGCTCGGTATCGGTGACAACGAAACCGCCGCCAACGGAATAGTAGACGCGTTTCAGAAGCAGGCGTTCGTCCCTGTCATAGGCGCAGAAGGACATGCCGTTTGCGTGGCCCGGCAAGGGCTGCTTCTTGTTGAAGACCAGATCGTTCTTCGGCATGAAAAAATAGGCCGGGTGGCCGGGCGGCGTGATGCGGCCCGAGCGCTCCACCTGGTCGATGATGCCGTCCATCTTGTCTGGATCGACGCTGTCGGGCTTCTCGCCCATCAGGCCAAGAATGACCGCCCTGCCCGTCCCGTGGCCGATACCGGTATGCGCAAGCGAGCCGTGCAGGCTGACCTTGATCGAGGCAACCTGCGCGCCAGAGGACGGACGTGGCCATTCGCTCGAAAGGATCAGGTCGAGGAAGCGGTTGGCGGCCGACATCGGCCCCATCGTATGCGAGCTCGAGGGGCCGATACCGATCTTGAAAACGTCGAATACCGAAAGGAACATGCCAGCTTCCTGTGAAAATCTTCCGCCAGACTATCCAAAAGGCTATTCCGGCACTCGCGACGAACCGACATCGCGTTTAATTGGCGCGACACTAAAACGAAGGGCGCGTCTTGCCAATCATTGCAGCATGCAATTGCATCTGTAGAGTGGCGGCGTCGAATGCAGGATTGTAACATTGATGCTGACGGTTGCGGATTATATCGCACTGGCTTTCTTCGCCATTCTGTGGCTCGGCTATTCCTGGCTGCTGCGCGGCAGGACATTCTTCGGCCGCACGAGCCTCACCCACGCCATGACCGAACGGCGGCGCGAATGGATCTACAATTCGCTGCGCCGCGACCTCAAGATGATCGACACGCAGATCATGGCCGGGCTCCAGAACGGCACGGCCTTCTTTGCATCGACCTCAATGTTCGCGATCGGCAGCTGCTTTGCACTGCTCGGCGCGACGGACAAGGTAAATGCCATCTTCGCCGATCTGCCTTATGTATTCAGCAGCGGCACCGCGAGCTTCGAACTCAAGGTCGGCGGGCTGACGGCGCTCTTTGCATACGCCTTCTTCAAGTTTGGCTGGTCTTATAGGCTCTTCAACTACTGCAGCATCCTCTTCGGCTCGATCCCAATGGTGCGCGACAGCGAGACCGATATCATCGCCGCCGAGCGCGCCGCCGAACGGGTCATCCGCATGAATGTGATTGCCGGCGGACATTTCAATGAAGGCCTTCGCGCGATCTTCCTGTCGATCGGCTATCTCGGATGGTTCGTGAACGCTTACGTATTCATGGCGACGACGGCGATCATCGTCGTGGTGCTCACGCGCAGGCAGTTCTTCTCGGAGGCGCGGCTTGCGATCATGGATGCCAACCCGCCATCAATTCTCCACCTTTCTGCTATTCGCCGCGATATGCCGCCAGGTGGCGGAAGTGATTTGCCCGGGGGATTATGATGGCTATTTCGGCGAACGAAAACGGTGCGTCCTCCCGGCCGCCGCGCATCGGCCTGCTCGATACGGCGCGTGGCGCGGCCCTGATTGCCATGGCGACCTACCACTTCACCTGGGATATGGAGTTCATGGGCTATCTGGCGCGCGGCACAGCGGAGGCTGGGTGGCTGAAGATCTATGCCCGCGCGATCGCCTCGACATTCCTCTTCCTCGCCGGTGTCAGCTTGGTGCTTTCCGGCACACCAAGCATCAGGCGCCAAGCCTATCTCCGGCGGCTTGGCATGATCGTTTCAGCCGCGGCTCTTATCACGGCCGCGACGGCAATTGCGATGCCACAGGGCGCGATATTTTTCGGTATTCTGCACAGTATCGCAGCGGCAAGCGTCATTGGCCTGCTCTTCCTGCGCATGCCCGGGATTATAACGATCGCCGCCGGCATTACGGCCGTCATCGCCCCGCTCTATCTGCGCTCTTCATTCTTCGATACGCCATGGCTTTGGTGGGTGGGCCTATCCCAAACGGTTCCGCGATCGAACGATTATGTGCCGGTTCTACCCTGGATCGGGCCTTTTCTCATCGGAATGGGCGTTTCGAGAATAGCGCTGAAACAGGGCTGGGCGGAATGGCTGGCAAAGTTTGGCACCGGCACCACTCTGCTCGCAAAAGCTGGCCGCCACAGCCTTGCCATCTACCTGATCCACCAGCCGATCCTGATCTCGATCGCCTATGCGCTTTCGATCACCGTCCCGCCCGCAAAGCCGGATCCCGTGCAGACCTACTTGCAGCAATGCCAGTCCTCCTGCGTCGTCCAGGAAGGCGAAGCCCTTTGCCGCAGCTTCTGCCAGTGCACGCTCGAAAGATTGCAGGGTGAGAACTCGTTCACGCCACTCCAGTCTGGCGCAATCCAGGCGGATAAGGATGAAAGCGTACAGCGTATCGCATTGGAGTGCAGCACCGAAGCGCAATAGTTCGATGAATGCCTATCGTTCTAAGCCGCTGAAGTTTCCATGGCCGCCGGTTCTATACGGCCTCGCTTTTTTCTCCGCTTTCCTGCTCGGCGAAATCGCCGGGTTTCCGGTACCACGGATGCATGCCGCCTTTGGCTGGATCATAGGCGCAGCGCTCACCGTCGCAGCCGTCTCGCTCGACATATGGGCGATCAAGACCCTGCTGGAGAGCGGGACAACGATCATGCCGCATCGCGCAACAGCCCATCTCGTCACCCGCGGACCCTTTCGCTACACGCGCAATCCGATCTATCTCGGCTACACGCTTGCAACGGTCGCCTTCGGCCTCATGACGGCAAACAGCTGGTTCTACGTCGCAGCGGTCTTCGCGGCGATCGTCACCACCTTTGTCGCGATCCGGCGCGAGGAAAGACACCTGCAGGCCCGCTTCGGCTGCGATTTCGAAAGCTATTGCAGAAGAACCGACGCTGGATCTGACGCTCAGGTGCCAACGCCGATTTCGGCGAGCCGGCCGAGACAGGCCTCTTCGATATTGTCGAGCTCCGTCAGCGTGTCGTCGATATCCTTGCGCTTCTTGCGCAGGTCTTCCCGCTTTTCGTCAACACGTTTCATCAAAAGCTTGAGCTGGCCGAGTTCCCCCGGCGGGTCCTTATAGACCTGAATGATCTCGCGAATCTCCGCGATCGTGAAGCCGATGCGGCGGCCGCGCAGGATTTCCTGGATCAGGCGCCGGTCGGCCGGACGAAAGAGGCGCGTGCGCCCGCGGCGTTCCGGATGGATCAGGCCCTCGTCTTCGTAGAAGCGAAGCGTGCGCGTCGACACTCCGAATTCGCGCGTCAGCTCCGTTATGCTATAGTACTTGTTCACTGGCATTGGCTTCCCACTCTCGTAGCCCATAATATTGACTTTTACGTAATAGTCAATTTAGGCAAGTCCGGCTCAGATACCGAACCACCAGGTGGCGATACCGAGGAAAGCGAAGAAGCCTGTGCAGTCGGTGACGGTGGTTACGAAAACGGACGACGCAATAGCCGGGTCCGCGCCGACTTTATCCAGAAGAAGCGGCAAAAGAATGCCCGCCAGCGCCGCAGCCACCAGATTGATGATCATGGCGGCGCCGATGACCATACCAAGCTGGTAGTCGTGGAACCACGCGCCGGCAATCGTGCCCATGATGCTGGCAAAGACGATGCCGTTCATGATCCCGACGCCCGCCTCCCTGCGGATGATGCGGCCGGCATTGTATATGTCGAGGTCGCGGGTCGCGAGCGCGCGCACGGTCACGGTCATCGTCTGCGTGCCGGCATTGCCTCCCATGGAGGCCACGATTGGCATCAGTACGGCAAGCGCGATCATCTTCTCGATCGAGGCGTCGAAGAGGCCGATGACACTGGCCGAAAGCATCGCCGTGCCGAGATTGATCATCAGCCAAAGGAAGCGCGAGCGGACGGTCGATATGACATTGTCGGACAGCTCTTCGTCACCGACGCCGCCGAGGCGTTTGATGTCCTCATCCGCTTCCTCGTGAATGACGTCGACTACATCGTCGATGGTAAGAACACCGACAAGACGCTCGTTCTCGTCCACGACGGCGGCTGAGAGAAGGTCGTATTGCTCGAAGAGCTGCGCCGCCTCTTCCTGGTCCATCTCGGCTGGAATCGGATGGGTCGTCTCGCGCATGATCGCTTCGATTTTTGTCTGCCGCTTGGTGCGGAGAATCTGGTCGAGATCGACGGCGCCGAGCAGCTTGAAGGTCGGGTCGATAACGAAGATCTGCGTGAAGGAATAAGGCAGGTCCTCCTCTTCGCGCATATAGTCGATCGTCTGACCGACAGTCCAGAATGGCGGCACCGCCACGAATTCCGTCTGCATGCGGCGGCCGGCAGAGCTTTCCGGGTAATCCAGTGCCCTACGCAGGCGCACCCGCTCGGTGAACGGCAGCTGCGCCAGAATTTCTTCCCGGTCTTCCTTGTCCAGGTCCTCGAGGATGTAGACAGCGTCGTCCGAATCGAGGTCGCCGATTGCAGCGGCAATCTGCTCGTTCGGTATCTGATCGACAATTTCGCGACGGATCGTTTCATCGACCTCCGTCAGCGCCGTCATGTCGAAATCGTCGCCGAGGAGGCGGACAAGCGCTAGACGCTGATCCGGCTGGATCGATTCCAGCAGGTCGCCTATTTCGGACTCGTGAAGACGCGCGACGTTCTGCCGGAGAAAAATCGTATCGCGGTCGGCGATGGCAGCGCCGACAAGCGCCAGAAAGTCGCTGCGGACATTGCCGTCCTCGTCGTAGATGTCGGCTCCTTCGTCGTCCGGACGTCTGCGGATGCGGTCGTCTTCTCCGGTTTCCGTCATCTGCCGTCCTCGCATTCCAAGATTAACGACTGTCGCGCCGCATTCGAGAATGGCGGCTGAAAAAGCATTGTCAACAAGCGGATAAACGAATTCCGCCTGCCCTCTCGGCCCGCCCGAATTCCAGCCCCTGCTAACCGAAATGCTCGGTGTCGTCTAGCGCCAAAGCGCATCGCGCAGATGACAATGCGCCGTCTTGCCGATAGTTTCCGCGCGCCAGCAAACAAGGACCGCCGCCGATGGCCATTCGCCCCATTCTTCGCTATCCGCATCCCGGCCTGAAGACAGTCTGCGAACCGGTGGCGGTCTTCGATTCGGCACTGCGTCGGCTTGCTGACGATCTGCTGGAGACGATGCGCGTGTCACCCGGCGTCGGCATCACGGCCGCCCATGTCGGCGTCTTCCTGCGGGTGGTGGTGATCGAGCTCAACAAGGCGGACGGGGTTCGGATCTTTATCAACCCCCATATCATTTCGGTTTCGGATGAACTCATGCGCCAGACCGAAGGAAGCGTGTCGATGCCGGGCGTGACCGACGAGGTGACGAGACCCCGCGCAGTCCGTTTCCGCTACCAGGACATCAACGGTGTCCAGCATGAAGAGCATGCCGATGGCTTCCTGGCGATTTGCATTCAGCACGAAGTCGACCAGCTTGACGGAATTTTCTGGCTTCAGCGCCTGTCGAAGCTGAAGCGCGACCGCCTGATCCGGAAATGGGAAAAAGCGACGCTGTGATTTCACGAAACTTTGGCGAACCATTCCGGACCACGAGCGTTCTTCGATCAAGGTAACGCCTGAGGGAGAATGACGATGCCAAAGAAGAACGACAAGACCACCTTTTCGCGCGAAGACGATTATCGCGATTACGAAGAACGCAATCTTGACGACGGCTGGCCCTACTCCGACGAAGCAGGTGCGCGATCGCCTGAACCGCAAAATCGAGCCTACGGCGAAACGCCCGCAAACTTCGATCGCGAGCCTAACAGCGGCTTTCGCGTTGACGGCACGGACGAAGACGGAAACGAAAACCGGCTCAAGGATTCGCTCAGGGCCGATACGATCCATCGCGACGAAAGCGATGACCTTGAAGCGCGCGTGACGGAGAACCTGGAAAACATCCCGGATCTGAACCTCGACAGCATCGATGTTCACGCCGACGGCCATACCGTAACGCTGGAAGGCGCGGTCGAGACCATCGGAATGGCCCGGAAGGTCGAACTCGGTGCCCTTTCAGTTGATGGCGTCCACCATATCCGCAACCGGCTGGAAACGATCGGTGTTGATTCGCATCTATCGGACGAGGATTGAAGTCCAAGGCCAATCGAACCGTCGGGCATGCCGCAAACGAAAAGGGACCGGAAACCGGCCCATTTTTCATGTCGCACGCGAGATGGGACGTTCTAAAATTTCTCTGGAAGAGAATGGTGCGGTCGAGAAGACTCGAACTTCCACGGGTTGCCCCACAGCGACCTCAACGCTGCGCGTCTACCAATTCCGCCACGACCGCATCGTGGTAGGTGCCGATTTGCGTCGGCGGGGCAGCATGTAGCAAAAGCATTTGGGGTGCACAAGGGCGATATGGCAGATTTTTGCAAAACAAATCACAGCATTTGAATTGCCCGTCAAACGGGGCCATATAGGCGATCTGCCGCCTGTGATCGCCGTGCGGCGAGGGAAGTCTATGCTGCGCACCGATCTACAATTCTCGATGTTTCCGCTTGCAGGCTCAAAGCCGGTGCGTTGGCGCATCTCCGATGGTCTCATTCCTTATAGCGAAGCCGTCGAGACGATGGAGCGCGAGGTGGCCCTGATCGCCGAGGGCGGCGACGAGCTTGTCTGGCTTGTCGAGCATCCGCCCCTCTATACGGCAGGCACCAGCGCCAATGCGAAGGACCTTGTGCAGCCGGACCGTTTTCCGGTTTTTGCGACCGGCCGCGGCGGCGAATACACTTATCATGGCCCCGGCCAGCGCGTTGCCTATGTGATGCTTGATCTCAAACGCCGGCGGCAGGATGTCCGCGCCTTCGTCGTGGCGCTTGAAGAAGTGGTGATCCTTACGCTCGATTCGATGAATGTACGCGGCGAGCGGCGCGAGGACCGCGTCGGCGTCTGGGTGAGACGGCCGGAGAAACCGCATCTTCCGGACGGCAGCATGAGCGAGGACAAGATTGCTGCGCTCGGCATCCGGCTTCGCAGATGGGTGACGTTTCACGGCTTGTCGCTCAATGTCGATCCCGACCTCGACCATTTTACCGGCATCGTACCCTGCGGGATTTCTGCCTACGGCGTGACGAGCCTTGTCGATCTCGGCCTGCCGGTGATGATGGCGGATGTGGATATCCGCCTGCGCGAAGCCTTCGAATCGGTCTTCGGCAAAACGGTGGGCGAACGCTAGGCCATATTGATCGGCATGCATTCCTGTGGTTGATGGCTTCGTTTTCGAAAGCCTGCACCATGTCCCAAGAACAATCTCCGCATAATCCGCTTCAAGGCATGGTCATCATGGCCGGCGCCATGGTCGTCCTGCCCGCCATGGACGCGATCGCCAAATACATGGCGACCTTCGAGGCGATGTCACCGGGGCAGGTGACATTCTATCGCTTCTTCTTTCAGGTCGCCTGCACGCTTCCTATCCTGCTTGCCGTCTTCCGCTGGAAGGCGCTTTCGGCAAAGCGGCCATGGATGAACCTGCTGCGGGGCGCCTTGCATGGCGCAGCCAGCCTGCTCTTCTTCGTCGCGGTCAAATACATGCCGCTCGCGGATGTCTTCGCGATCTATTTCGTGGAACCATTCATGCTGACGGCTCTTTCGGCGCTCTTCCTCGGCGACAAGGTCGGTTGGCGGCGGTGGGCGGCGATCGTCGTCGGCTTCGCAGGTGCGATGATCGTCATCCAGCCGAGCTACGAAATCTTCGGCCTGAAGGCGCTGCTGCCAGTGCTTTGTGCCTTCCTTTTCTCGCTCTATCTCTTCCTTAACCGCGCAATCGGTGAAGCCGATTCGCCGTTAACGATGCAGACCTTGGCCGGAATCGGTGGAATGCTTTTCATGGGGGCCGCGCTCCTGGGCGGAAATGCGCTTTCAATGCCCGATTTCGAAATGTCGCTTCCCTCGTCGGTATTGGGCCTCGTCCTTTTGCTCGTCCTCGGCACCATCTCCGGCTATGCGCATATGCTGATCGTCAGGGCATTCCGCCTTGCGCCGCTGTCGCTGCTTGCCCCGTTCCAATATTTTGAGATCATTTCGGCGACCGTGCTCGGATACGCGCTGTTCAACGATTTTCCCAATTTTTCCAAATGGATCGGCATTTTCATCATCGTCGCGTCCGGCCTCTTCATCATCTGGCGCGAACGGGTTCAGTCAAGATCGCTAAAATCATCGGAAACACCTGCGTAGTCGATTAACCCTTGTCGTTGAGGGTTCTTCAATTCCGCTGGGCTAAAATCATTTCTGGCTTCATGAAGAAGTCTGGAGATGAAAGATGAGCGAATTCCGACTCGCTTTTCCGGCATGCGTGATCGCGGGAAAGCATCGGCTGGCCGCCGACGATATCAGCCTCTTGCGCAAGCACAGCTTTCCGCACGGCGTCCGGAGGGCCGACGACGTCGTTGTCATGCTTGCACTGAACAATTCCTGTCCTGAAAAATGCCCGGAATGGAGCGCCTTCTTCGTGGAGGAACTCGCCGGTTTCATTGTCAACTACAGCTATCCGCAGGGCTCGCTGGACGAGATCAATGTCGCCTGGATCATGCGCATGTTCGCGACCGACGGCGTCATCAATTCGACGCTCGAACTGGAACTCATACTGCACATCATGGAGATTTCCTCCCATGTACCGGACGAGCTGCGCGCCTTTGCGCTCGATCAGCTGCGCCTTGCGATTACCGACGATGTCGGCGGCTACAAGCTGTCGCGTGCAGTGGACCGCAAAGGCATCGCCCGCCAGGACATCGATTTCGTGATGCGCGTGCTGCGGAACATCTGCGAGGGCGGTGTGATTCCAGTTTCGCATCTCACCTACAGCGTCTTGCGCCGGATCGAAGCGGAAACGCTGCCGTCCGCCAATCATCCCCGCTGGGCTGAAATCCTCCAGGCGCTTCAGCTTCGGGATTACGCCGAACCGCGCACCAGCCGCTGGCTGCGGATCGTGGACGACGAACAAGCCGTTGCGTGACTTGCGTTAGGACAGGTCCCTTCCCCACCGTCAGATTTCGCACGATTGTGCGTCCCGGCGTTTCTGCGTAGAACTTCTGGACGCATTTTTCGGGTGGAGTCTGCATGTTCAAGAAAATTCTGATCGCGAACCGCGGCGAGATCGCTTGCCGCGTGATCAAGACTGCGCGCCGCATGGGTATTGCAACGGTCGCGGTCTATTCGGACGCAGACCGCGATGCCCTTCACGTCGAGATGGCTGATGAGGCAGTGCATATAGGCCCGGCGGCGGCAGCCGAGAGCTATCTCGTCGCCGAAAAGATCATCGCCGTCTGCAAGGAGACCGGCGCGGAAGCTGTTCACCCCGGCTACGGCTTCCTTTCCGAACGGGCCTCCTTTTGCGAGGCCCTCGAAAGGGAGGGCATCGTCTTCATCGGGCCGAAACCGAAGGCCATCAGGGCGATGGGCGACAAGATCGAATCGAAGAAGTTCGCCAATGCCGCCAAGGTTTCAACGGTGCCGGGCTATCTCGGCGTCATCGAGGATGCAGCGCATGCCGAGATGATCGCCGGTGAGATCGGCTATCCCGTGATGATCAAGGCTTCGGCCGGCGGCGGCGGCAAGGGCATGCGTATCGCCTGGAACGAGGCGGAAGTCCGCGACGGTTTCGACCGTGCCCGCTCGGAGGCAAGGAGTTCTTTCGGCGACGATCGCGTCTTCATCGAGAAATACATTGTCGATCCACGCCATATCGAAATCCAGGTGCTGGCGGATGCGCACGGCAATACCGTCTATCTCGGCGAGCGCGAATGCTCGATCCAGCGGCGGAACCAGAAGGTCGTCGAAGAGGCACCCTCGCCTTTCCTCGACGAAAAGACCAGACAGGCGATGGGCAAGCAGTCCGTCGCACTGGCGAAGGCCGTCGATTATCAGAGCGCAGGAACGGTAGAATTCATCGTCGACCGCGACCGCAATTTCTATTTCCTCGAAATGAACACGCGGCTGCAGGTCGAGCATCCGGTGACGGAGCTGGTGACCGGGATCGACCTCGTGGAGCAGATGATCCGGGTTGCCGCGGGCGAAACACTTCCCATCAGCCAGAAGGACATAAAGCTGAATGGCTGGGCGATCGAAAGCCGCCTCTACGCCGAAGATCCCTATCGCAACTTCCTGCCGTCGATCGGCCGCCTGACGCGTTACCGCCCGCCCGCGGAAGGCTGGCACGGCAGCACGATCGTCCGCAACGATACCGGTGTCTTCGAGGGCGCCGAAATCTCGATGTATTACGATCCGATGATCGCCAAGCTTTGCGCTTGGGCGCCGGACCGTTCGGCAGCGATCGAGGCCATGGGCCAGGCACTCGACGGCTTCGTGGTTGACGGCATAGCGCATAATCTGCCGTTCCTCTCGGCATTGATGAAGCATCCGCGCTGGCGCGAGGGCAGACTTTCGACTGGTTTCATTGCCGAGGAATATCCGGACGGCTTTGCGCCGATGGCCCCGGATCAGCGGGAGGAGGCTCTGCTTGCGGCCGTAGCGCTGTCCACAGCGCTGATCGAAGCCAATCGCCGCGAACGCCATATCGACCGATTGCGCGCTTCGGACGGTAATCTTCGCAAGCAATGGGTCGTGAAGATCGGCACGGACTATGTGCCGGTGAGGCTTGCCGATGGACTGGTGACCATCCCGTTCGACATGGAGATGGAAGCAGCGGGAGAAAAGTTCCATGTTGTCACCGATTGGCGACCCGGTGCGCCAGTCTGGAACGGGGCAATCGGCGGACGGGCGGTGACGGCCCAGATCCGGCCGGTTCTGAACGGCATGCGCATCGATTGGCAGGGCCTTGCGGTCCGCGCCACGGTTTTCACGCCGCGCCACGCCGAACTCGATTGCCTGATGCCGGTCAAGCTCCCGCCGGATACCTCGAAGCTGCTGCTTTGCCCGATGCCGGGGCTGGTGATTTCGATCGCCGTCGCGGAAGGCCAGGAGGTAAAGGCCGGCGAGACGCTTGCCGTCGTGGAAGCTATGAAGATGGAAAACGTGCTGCGCGCCGAACGCGATCTGGTCGTCGGCAAGATCAATGCGAAGCCTGGCGAGAGCCTCGCCGTCGATGCCGTGATCCTGGAATTCGCCTGATCCGGATTGGCACAGGTCCGTCTGCGCCGCCGCTGACGCGACTTCGCATTTGTTAAGGTCTTGCAGCCTAGTATGCGGCGTTTTCGTCCTGTGGCTGGGGCCTCGGAGACACGAATGACGGCGCTGCAATCTGCCGCCCTGCTGCTTTTCATCAATCTTGGCCTGCTCTGGCTGCTCATGCGCATCCCACTCGGCGTGCGCACCATTCGCCTGACGCGGACATTCCAGAGACCGCCGGAGGAGCTGTGGAGAGCGATCGATCCCGCCGGCACCGACGCCGACTGGCACCATTCCGTCATCAGCAGCAAGCCGCTCAAAAACCGCGCAGGCATCGTCGAGCAGATCTACAGCCATTTGGACCGCGACGGCGCACCTCTGCGCCGCTTGCTGGCTTTGGAGCCGTTGCCGGCCGCCGGCGGACGCGGCTTTCGTTCGCGCGTCGCTGACGACAGCACGCTTGATTTGGCCTTCTGGCGGGATTTCAGCGAAAGCAGGATCGTCCGCCGCCTGCCCGACGGCGCCGAGATCGAAATTACGCAGACGGATCGTTACCGCGGCCTCGCCTTCCTTCTTTTCCGATATGTCATGCTGCGCCGCGAGCTGCGTGCGCTCGAAGGTTGGCTTGAAACCGGTGCATCGGTTCCGCAGGGATATTTCGAACATCCCACGTTTCAATGCGGCCTGGCTATACTTTCGACGTTTTTGCTTTGGCCGTTCTTCGGACTGACGACATCCGGGCTGATGATCTCGACATTTCTTACCCTCGTCATCGCTCTGCACGAGCTCGGGCATCTCGCCGCCTACCGGACTTTCGGACATGAATCCGTGCGCATGATCTTCGTGCCGCTCCTCGGCGGCATCGCGATTGGCGGCAGACCCTACAAGAGCCATTTCGAGGTTGCCACCTGTGCGCTGATGGGGCCCGGCATCTCGGCCTTCTTCGTGCCTATCCTGATTGCCGGGGATAACATTGCGGCACATGGCCTGCTGTCGGAGCAATTCCGCGGGCCGCTATTGATCTTCCTGCTCATCCTCGGCGCTTTCAACCTGCTCAATCTTCTGCCCATGCAAAGGTTCGACGGTGGTCAGGTCTTGCGGCAGATCTTCAGGACACCCCGCTCGCTGATCGGAGCGAGCTTTGCCATTACGGCCTGCATTCTCGTCATCGGCTGGGAGGTCGGCGTTTCCAGCGGCATCCTGGCTGCGGCGCTCGCCGTCTTCATCCTGCTCAGCATGATTGGCGCGGGATCCCTCAAGCCTCGCCACAAGCTCGAGGAGATGAAGGCCTGCGAGCGCCTGCTGGTCACCTTCGGTCTTTATGCTGCGATCCTCATTCACGGCTATGCCGTTATTTTTTCGGCGGAAAAGCTCTTTTGACGCTCTGAGCAAACTGGTTGTCGCAAGTAGCTGATTTTGCGTTAATGTCGTCGCCGCCTTTCCTTTTCGCTTGAGCCGCCGTCGCCCGGCATGCCAAGGTTACGCCGGAAAATCACGAGGAGATCAGACGATGGATGTTCGCGCCGCCGTTGCCGTTCAGGCTGGAAAACCGCTGGAAGTCATGACCGTGCAGCTGGAAGGCCCGCGGGCCGGCGAGGTTCTGGTCGAGGTCAAGGCGACCGGCATCTGCCACACGGACGATTTCACGCTGTCTGGCGCCGATCCGGAGGGCCTGTTTCCGGCAATCCTCGGCCATGAGGGTGCCGGCATCGTCGTCGATGTCGGACCGGGCGTCACTTCGGTCAAGAAGGGCGACCACGTCATTCCGCTCTATACGCCGGAATGCCGTGAATGCCCGTCCTGCCTGTCGCGCAAGACCAATCTCTGCACGGCGATCCGCGCCACCCAGGGCCAGGGCCTGATGCCGGACGGCACGTCGCGCTTTTCGATCGGCAAGGACAAGATCCATCACTACATGGGCTGCTCGACCTTTGCCAATTACACGGTGCTGCCCGAGATCGCCGTTGCCAAGGTCAATGCGGACGCCCCCTTCGACAAGATCTGCTACATCGGCTGCGGCGTCACCACCGGCATCGGCGCCGTCATCAACACCGCCAAGGTGGAGATCGGCGCAACGGCGATCGTCTTTGGCCTCGGCGGCATCGGCCTCAACGTCATCCAGGGCCTGAAGCTTGCCGGCGCCGACATGATCATCGGTGTCGACATCAACAATGACCGCAAGGTGTGGGGCGAAAAGTTTGGCATGACGCATTTCGTCAATCCGAAGGAGGTCGGCGACGACATCGTGCCCTATCTCGTCAACATGACGAAGCGCGGCGCCGACCAGATCGGCGGCGCCGACTACACCTTCGACTGCACCGGCAACACCAAGGTGATGCGCCAGGCGCTGGAAGCCAGCCATCGCGGCTGGGGCAAGTCGGTCGTCATCGGGGTGGCCGGTGCCGGCCAGGAAATCTCCACCCGCCCGTTCCAGCTGGTCACCGGCCGCAGCTGGATGGGCACCGCCTTTGGCGGCGCGCGTGGCCGCACCGACGTGCCGAAGATCGTCGACTGGTACATGGAAGGCAAGATCGAGATCGATCCGATGATCACCCATACGATGCCGCTCGAAGACATCAACAAGGGCTTCGAACTCATGCATTCCGGTCAAAGCATCCGGGGCGTGGTGCTGTATTGATCTCGTGTCGGTAATTTAAAATCGATCTGGCATTGCAGCCGGCCGATTGATAGATACGGCTGCATTCCAGCACTTGAGCCGCTCAGATGCATTCATTCTCGAATTGGAAAGGCGATATCGAATCTTTGCTGAAACCCGCTTCTCAGCGTACAGCGCTTTCCGAAATATCCAAGCATCAGGATGTTCCAGTATCGGGACGACATCATCATCTACGATCCGTTGCCGGACGGCGCAGGCCTGGAACTGATCCGCATTCTCAATGCGGCACGAGACTACCATCGCTATTTCGACGATTAGAAACGAACGACACATGCCGCAAATATATGTCGATGCAGACGCCTGCCCCGTGAAGCCGGAAATCCTGAAGGTTGCCGAACGCCACGGCATCGAGGTGACCTTCGTCGCCAATTCCGGCCTGCGGCCCTCACGTGATCCTATGGTCCGTAACGTCATCGTCTCCAATGCCTTCGATGCCGCCGACAACTGGATTGCGGAACACGCAACCAACAGCGACGTTGTGGTGACTGCGGACGTGCCGCTCGCCGTGCGGTGCGTTGCGGGTGGTTCACTGGTGTGCGGCCCCACCGGGCGCGTTTTCGACGACACAAATATCGGCATGGCGAGCGCCATGCGCGATCTCGGCGCGCACCTGCGGGAAACCGGCGAAAGCAAGGGCTACAACGCCGCCTTCAGCCCGAAGGACCGTTCGCGGTTCCTCGAAACCTTCGACCGGCTTTGCCGTCGCGCCAAGGCGGCAGCCCCAGGAACGGGAGATCAAAAATGAACATCATTTCCCAGGCGACCGCCTTCGGAGGCATGCAGGGCGTGTATTCGCACGAATCCGAAGCCTGCAAATGCGAGATGACCTTCGCAGTCTTTGCGCCGCCGAAGGCCATCAAGGAGCCCTGCCCAGTTCTCTGGTATCTTTCCGGGCTGACCTGCACGCACGCCAACGTCATGGAAAAAGGCGAGTACCGGCGCATGGCGGCCGAGCTCGGCCTGATCATCGTCTGCCCGGACACAAGCCCACGCGGCAATGATATTCCCGACGAGCTCACCAACTGGCAGATGGGCAAAGGCGCGGGCTTCTACCTTGATGCCACCGAAGAGCCCTGGGCAGAAAACTATCGGATGTACACCTACATCACCGAGGAGCTGCCGGCCCTCGTCGCCAAGCAATTTCGCATCGACATGAGCCGCCAGGGCATCTTCGGCCATTCAATGGGCGGTCATGGGGCACTGACGATCGCATTGAGGAACCCGGACCGCTTCAGGAGCTGCTCGGCCTTCGCGCCGATCGTCGAGCCGTCGACCGCCGATTGGTCGGCGCCGGCATTTGAAAAGTATCTAGGTTCCGATCGCGCGGCCTGGCGCAAGTACGACGCATGCGCCTTGGTAAGCGACGGCGCACGCTTCCCGGAATTTCTGATCGATCAGGGTAAGGCTGACGGCTTCCTCGACAACGGCCTTAGGCCGTGGCTTTTCGAAGAGGCGATCAAGGACACGGATATCAAGCTCACGCTGCGGCTGCATGAGCGCTACGACCACTCTTACTATTTCATCTCCACCTTCATGGATAATCACCTGAGGTGGCACGCCGAGCGGCTTGGATAAGGAACGCAAGAAACGGTGGCATGGCAGCTATGCCAATTCCTACCTTGCAACGACAGTCAAACCGCGCATATGAGCACCAACGCAGACGACTGCGGCGTCCACTCCCCTGCGGGCGCAAACGTCGCGGGGACGGCCTCGCTCTTTAAAAAGGAGAGTGAGATGGCTTGGTTTCTGCTGTTTCTTGCAGGTCTTTTTGAATGTGGCTGGGCAATCGGTTTGAAATACACCGATGGCTTCACGCGGCCCATGCCGACGGTCCTGACCGTCATTTCCATGGTGATCAGCATCGTGCTGCTCGGTCTGGCGGTCAAAACGCTGCCGATCGGCACAGCCTATGCGGTCTGGACCGGAATTGGCACCGTCGGAACGGTGCTGCTCGGCATCTGGCTGCTTGGCGACCCCGTCACCGCGGCCCGCCTCGGCTGCATCGCACTCATCATCGCCGGCATTGTCGGACTTAAGCTCACTGTATGACGATGAATGCCGCGGGACGAACCCGCGGCATTCTTCTCAGGCGTTGCGCTTGTCGACCGAAAAGGCGCCTGCACCGGCGAAAACCAGGAACAGGAAGACGAAGCAGTAGAGGATCGCCGATTCGCCCTGATTGACGGCCGGGTAGAAACCCATCGGCACATGCGCCATGAAATAGGCAACAGCCATCTGGCCGCTCAGGATGAACGCGATCGGACGTGTCAGGAAACCGACGAGAATTGCCAGTCCGCCGACGAATTCCAGAAGCGCCGCCACGAGCATGAGCGGCGGAAGCGGGCCGCCCTCTCCTTGCGGGATCGGGAATTCAAACAACTTCATCGTGCCGTGCTCGATGAACAGAAGCGCAGTGATGATCCTAAGAGCGGCCAGCGCGTAGGGTTGATAGGCGCTGAGACGTTCGAAACCGGACATTTGGGCTCTCCCTTGAGATAAGACAGTCGAGCGTTAATTTCCTAAACGACCGGAATGAATACACGGATCGGTGACGTGCGTTCACTTCCTGTTGATTTCGCTTGATTTTCACGATTCTCACACCTCAGAGCGGAATATTGTCGTGCTTCTTCCAGGGGTTCGAGAGATCCTTGTTGCGTAGCATCTTCAGACCGCGCGCCAGGCGGCGGCGCGTCGAATGCGGCATGATCACCTCGTCGATATAGCCGCGCTCGGCCGCGACAAAGGGCGACAGGAAGCGGTCCTCGTACATCTTTGTGTGTGCCGCAATCTTTTCCGGATCGGTGATGTCCTTACGGAAGATGATCTCGACTGCGCCCTTCGCACCCATCACTGCGATCTGCGCCGTCGGCCAGGCATAGTTGAGATCGCCGCGCAGATGCTTGGAGGCCATTACGTCGTAAGCCCCGCCGAACGCCTTGCGGGTGATGACTGTCAGCTTCGGCACGGTCGCCTCCGCATAGGCAAAAAGCAGCTTCGCCCCATGCTTGATGAGACCGCCATATTCCTGCGCCGTGCCCGGCAGAAAGCCCGGAACATCGACGAAGGTGACGATCGGAATACTGAAGCAATCGCAAAAGCGCACGAAACGCGCGGCCTTGCGTGATGCATCGCTATCGAGCACGCCGGCAAGCACCATCGGCTGGTTCGCCACAAAGCCGACCGTCGAGCCCTCGACGCGCCCGAAACCGCAGACGATGTTCTTGGCGAAGCTTGCCTGAATCTCAAAAAAATCGCCATCGTCCGCAACCTTGTGGATCAGCTCCTTGATGTCATACGGCTTATTGGCATTGGCGGGGATGAGCGTGTCCAGCGATTGATCCCCATCCATCACCGACTGGTAACATTCGATCTCCGGCACCGGCGAGGTGTTGGAGAGCGGCAGGAAATCGATGAGGCGGCGGACCTGCAGCAATGTGTCGACATCGTTGTCGTAAGCGCCGTCGGCAATTGAGGAACGCGTCGTGTGAACAGAGGCGCCGCCGAGTTCCTCGGAGGTTACGGTCTCGTTGGTGACGGTCTTGACGACATCCGGACCGGTCACGAACATGTAAGAGGTGTCGCGCACCATGAAGATGAAATCGGTCATCGCAGGCGAATAGACGTCGCCGCCGGCACATGGGCCCATGATCACGGAAATCTGCGGAATGACGCCGGAGGCGAGCACATTGCGCTGGAAGACTTCGGCATAGCCGCCGAGCGCAGCAACCCCTTCCTGGATGCGCGCGCCGCCCGCATCATAGATGCCGACGATCGGCGCCCGATTTTTCAGCGCCATGTCCTGGACCTTCATGATCTTCTCGGCATGCGCCTCGGAAAGCGAGCCGCCGAACACCGTGAAATCCTTGGCGAAGACGAAGACCGTCCGGCCGTTGACGGTTCCCCAGCCCGTGACGACGCCGTCGCCGGCAATCCGGCTCTTGTCCATGCCGAAATCCGTCGAGCGATGCTCAACGAACATGTCGAACTCCTCGAAAGAGTCTTCATCGAGGAAGAGGTCGATCCGTTCGCGTGCCGTCAGCTTGCCGCGCTTGTGCTGCGCTTCGATGCGCGCCTGGCCACCGCCCTGCCGAGCAATCTCCCGGCGCCGCTCCAGCTCGTCGAGAACTTCCTTCATGAAATCTCCCCTCGCCGCTCGATCGCGGCATGATCTTCAGCCGCGGCCGGTATTGAGCTTAAAGGCCGAGCGGACTCGCGCTGCGATATCCTCCGCTAGAATCTGATCCGCCATGGCCCGATCGTTGGCAGTGCTGGTCACCTCGAACGAGCTGACGGCGATGACCGAGCCCTCGTCGACGGACGCCGCATCGATATTGATCTTGGCGATATTCCTGTTTTTGTCGAAGCCTGTGACTTTCTGGAGGGAAGCGATGCGAATCGTCAGCACGACGCGCGGATAGACCTCGGTCCGAACCGTTGCATTGATAGCGGCATTGATGCGGTCGCCGATGCCTGAAAGCAGCTCGGGCGGTGTATTCGGACCGCCGAGAACCACGGCACTGCGGACATCGTAGATAGGAGCGGCCGGCTCATCGGAGGTCAGGCCCATGCAGGACGTCAGCATGGCGCAGACCAGCCCCAGCTGACAAAAAAGCGACCTAAACCAATTCATGCTGAATTCCGCACCTCTCCCGCTCGGAGTCGCAGATTTCGCCATAATGGCTGCCAAAGCAATATGTTTCAGGCCTTTAGCGCCAAAAAAACCTCCGCCGCTGCCTTGAACTCCTCAAAGCGCTTGGCACGGCGCAGTTCGCCCTCCTCGTCGCTGCCCCAATGCTCGATCGTCCAATCCTCATCGAGATGGGCAAGCGACCAGACCTCGTCCAGGGTCAGATGGCGCTCGGCGAACCCCAGGGCCAGAAGGGCCGACCCGGTTAGCGTCGTTATCGTGTGAAGGGAGGCAAGTGCCAACGCACTATCGTGTCTGCGCAAAGTGACGTCGAAGGCTGCGACCGCTTCGCGCGGCTGCTCGTGATGCATCACGCCTTCAATCAGGATGAAGCGCGCGCCGAGATCATTCGCCGCCCAATCGAGAACCGGGTCCCACTGCTCGGTCTGGCGCTGCACCAGGAGTTCCGGTCCTTCGGCGCGGTAGCAGAGAAGATCGCTCGAGGAAAACCGCAGGATGTCTTCGAAGACGGCTTGCGTGTCCATCGCGACGCCGTCGAGCGCGGTATTGACGAGGCGTGTCACGGGCATGGTCGCCGGGTCAATCACTTCAGCCTGTGCATCCCACTCGGCGGCGAGGAGCTCGGCCAGAGCCTCTACCGGCACCGCCAGAACCTGTTTGGCGGGCGTGCGCACGACCTTGCCATCAAGCTCGATCGCGAAGGCGTCGTCCCGCTCGGCAACCGTGACGTTCTTGTAGAAGCGTTTCGGCAGCGGCCTTTTCATCTGGATCTGCGCGCGGCGGATCGGATCGGGGTGGCTCAGTCCTTCGGAAAGGTCGTTCAGCAGGTCGCGCATGGCGTCACCTCAAAAATGGTCAAGCACGTCATTCGGATGGTAAGCGACAGTATCGGCGCCGGCGGCAATCAGGTCGTCAACGCTGGCATAACCCCAAGATACACCAATTGCCTTTGCGCCTGCAGCCTTTGCCATCTGCATATCGTAGACAGCGTCGCCGATGACAATGGCATCAGCGGCCTTCATGCCGGCTTCGTCGCAGCATTCGGTTACCATGGCCGGATGCGGCTTCGACGGACAATCGTCGGCCGTCCGCGAGACGATGAAATGCGGCGTGAAACCGTGTGTTTCGAGGACGTTGACAAGCCCGCGGCGCGACTTTCCGGTGACGGCGCCGATCAGGATGTCTTCCCGTGCGGCGAGCCTGTCTATCATCGGCTTTATCCCGGCGAAAAGGGGCACATCCATGCCGGACTCCTGCCTGACATCCATGTAGATCGACTTGTAGTGGGCCGTCATGGCGATCGCCTCGTCATCGACATGCAGCTTGCCCTGCATGCGGGCAATCCCGATATCGAGCGTCAGACCGATGATCGATTTGGTGCTGGAAAGATCCGGCCGTGAATGACCGAATTGAACGAAGGTTCTGGCCATCACCTCATGGATCAGGGCGGCACTGTCGACCAACGTGCCGTCGCAATCGAAGAGAATAAGCTTCATTCGTCAATCCTCTCCGCACCGGCAAGATCAAGGCCGAGAAGGTTCCAGGTCTGCACCATATGCGGCGGCAGCGGCGCCGTGATGCGCAGGCGTCCGCCTGCAGGATGCGGGATGTCGATATGACGGGCATGCAGGTGAAGCCGCTTCTGGATGCCGCCGGGAAAGTCCCAGTTCGGGTCGTCGATGAAGTATTTTGGATCGCCGATGATCGGATGGCCGATATGCAGCGCATGAACACGAAGCTGATGCGTACGGCCGGTGTACGGCTCCATCTCGAGCCAGGCCAGGTTTTGCGCCGCCGTTTCAATCACGCGGTAGTAGGACACGGCATGATCCGCACCCTCCTCGCCGTGCTTGGCAATGCGCATGCGATCGCCGTCGGCAGTCGCTTCCTTGACGAGCCACGTGGAGATCTTGTCCTCATGCTTGCGCGGCACGCCCTTCACCAACGACCAGTAGGTCTTCTTGGTGTCGCGTTCGCGAAAGGCAGCCGTCAGCTTCTGAGCGGCACCACGTGTGCGGGCAATGACGAGCACGCCCGATGTGTCGCGGTCAAGCCGGTGCACGAGCCGCGGCTTCTCGCCTTTGGGGCTCGTCCAGGCCTCCAGCATCTGGTCGATATGCCGGGTCAGGCCGGAACCGCCCTGCACGGCAAGTCCGGCGGGCTTGTTGAGCACGATCACCTTGTCGTCCTCATGCAGCACCATGCGCTGAAGAAGTTCGTAATCGCTGGAATGCTTCAGCTCCTTCCCGGCGATCGGACCGCTCTTGACCTTCGCATCGACATCGAGCGGCGGCACGCGAACCATCTGGCCCGGCTGCACGCGCGCGTCGGTCTTTACGCGTCCACCGTCGACGCGGACCTGGCCCGAACGCAGCAGCTTCTGAAGCTGGCCGAAGCCGAGGCCAGGGAAATGAATCTTGAACCACCGGTCGAGCCGCATTCCCGCCTCGTCGGCATCCACCTTGATATGTTCGATTCCGGCCATTCTTGTTCTTTCGGAAATTCTTGGGCGCGCCACGCGCGGCTGTTGCCGGTGGCTTTAGAGCATTTTTCTCCGCGCGGAAACTGCCTTTCAGATCAAAGCACGCACAAGCGCGAGACCAGCCATGACAGAGGCAATCGAAAGCCCGACGCTTGCGGCGACGTAAAGTCCGCCGGCGACTGCCTCGCCCCGCTCGAAAAGCGAGATCGCGTCAAGAGAAAAGGCGGAAAAGGTCGTAAAGCCGCCGAGGAAGCCGGTGATGAGCAGCAGGCGCATCTCGACGGAGGCGTTGAACCGGCGCGCGATCATTTCGGCAAAAACGCCAATGGCGAAACAGCCAATGACGTTGACAATTAGCGTGCCCCAAGGAAAGCCAGGCCCCAGGAGCCGCAGCGACCATTGGCCGACATAATATCTCAAAAGCGAGCCGATAGCGCCGCCGGCGCCGACAAGAAGAGCCTGGATCATCGTTCTGGTTTACCTGACGAATTGACCGTTTCCAATTGGATGAGAAGAAATCCTACCGTTCATTAAAATGCGAATGATTTCCTTAGCCGCGCACGAACCGGCGATGTGTATCAAACGTCCTATGACACAGGTCGTCACCATATCCGCGAGCACGGCCGCCGCCGCTTTCGAAACGCTGAGGATTGCTCCCCGCGTGCCGACGAGCATGGCGGCAAAGGACGCGCGCCGGATCGCAGACCGTCAGCTCAAGGGCCGACATGACCAGGAGCTGAACGAAACGGCAAGCATCATTCAGTCCACCGAAGTGGCGCTCGACCTGATGGCCAAGGGCAACAAGCAGCCGCAGGCAGGATTGCAGCAGGCATTGAAATCCTACGAGGATTTTTGAGTTTCTCACCTTTGGAAAGCAGACGGCCCGCGGCGACTGCCGCAGGCCTGTTGCTGGTTATTTGCCCTGGGCCGAGAGAACCTCCAACGTCACGTCGATCTTGCCTGCCTTCTCAAAGGTTAGCGTCACCGGCACGCTCTCACCCTGCTTGAAAGGCGCCTTCACCTTCTGGAACATCAGATGCAGGCCGCCAGGCGCTAGCTTCACCGTCCCGCCCGCTGGAATGGCAATCCCATCCTTCAGTTCACGCATCTTCATGACATTGTTCTGCATGGCCATTTCGTGCATTTGAACTTCGCCCGCGGTCGGCGAGGAAACGACGACGAGCCTGTCGTCGGTCTTGCCGTTATTCTTGACAGTAAAGAAGCCGCCGCCGACCGGCTGGCCGGGCAGCATTGCCTTCGTAAAGGCGCCGGAGATTTCGAGGTCGCCGAGTGTTGCAGTGCCGCCTGCTGCAGCATTCATGTCCATCCCGGCCATGTCGCCATGGTCATGGCCATTGTCGCCACCGGCAACGACCTTCAGCAACGGCGCCGGGCTCTTGAGCCTATGGGGATCGCCGCCATCGGTTGCCACCTGTTCCCATGCCTCGGCCGCATCGCCGCAAAGCTGCTTCACCGGAAAGGCCAGCGATGTTCCGGCATCCACGCCCGAAACCTTGCCCTGGATCACGAAGGTATCGTAAAAATCGTCCGAGAGGTTGCCGCCCTTCCAGCGGATTTCGACTGCGCCGGATTTCACCTTGGTGCCGTGATTGTCGTAGGTCTTCTGATAGTCGCCCTTGATCACTTCAAGTTCCCAGCCGGACTTCGGCTGCGGCTTGGCGAATACAAAGCCTTCCGGCAGCTTCACCTGCACTTCGTTGGTGGGCTTGCCGTCACAGCCATGCGGCACCTGCAGCGTTGCGAGGAACGTCTTTTCCTGTGGGGCTTCGGGATTAAGAAAGGTGACATGCGCCTGCGCTGCCGTGAATGCGGCTGCGAAAACCAGGGCCGCAGCGCTGAGTGTCTTGATTGTCTTCATCGGGTATCTCCTCGCCGGCTGCAGCTCCCAATGGCTGGCGCACCGGCATTGTCGTGTCATTTCGGTGGTGGCTGGAGATCAGGCCAGAACCGGCGGTGCCCTGGACTTCGGCCGTTCGACGGCGTGCACCCCGATGGGGGTGTCAGCAACAACCGGGGGGTTATGCAGCGTCGCGAACTCGAGATGCAGCCAGGAGCCGTTATCCGGCACCGGCAGGATGACGAAAGCCGTAAGCCGGCAGACTTCGCAATTCGGCTTCGGAGGGACCGTCTTGCCGCTGCTGTCCGTAGCGGTCACGCAAAGCGAGGCGCGGGTGCCGTCCGGCAGGACGTATGCGGCGCTATTATAGTCCGCGTCCGCCGCAGCCGCCTGCGGCGCCTGTTGCGCAAGGCCAAGCATAAGCAAGCTCAGCGCGCAGAGAATGCGCGTCAGCATGCCAGCGTTTCGGCCCGTTTTCGTCATCTGGATCCTCTTTAGCGGATTTCGCGATTAAGCACTTTATCCGAAAAAAGCAAAAGCTCATTTGACGCAGTTCAACACTTTGTCGAAAGACGGCGCGACAAAAATTTGTTCGGCGGCGACATTCCCCCTTGCCAAGAGCCTGTTCCGCCGGATAATTGCCGCAACCCTGTTGGGAGAATCCGGTCTACAGACGGCCGGTGCCGAAGGAGCAACCGCCCCGGAAACTCTCAGGCCGAAGGACCAGCAAGGGGCAGACGGAACTCTGGAGAGAAGCGTTCTCGAAACGCTCGCCGAAGGGATAACAATCTCAGGCACAGGGACAGAGGGGGCTCGAAAGCAAGGCGTACCCGCGCCTTCAGATTGAGCCCGCGCATGGAATTCCACGCGCAAACCCCGGAGGCGTCGTTGGACGATACTGCTGCCCTCAAGAAAACTCCGCTACACGCGCTGCATCTTTCGCTCGGTGCCCGCATGGTGCCTTTCGCAGGCTACGAGATGCCCGTTCAGTATTCAGCCGGCGTGCTGAAGGAACACCTGCAGACGCGCGCCGGCGCCGGCCTCTTCGACGTCTCCCACATGGGTCAGGTCGTCGTGAGGGCGAAGTCCGGCAGATATGAAGATGCCGCCCTCGCACTCGAAAGCCTCGTACCGGTCGACATTCTCGGCCTCGCCGAAGGCCGCCAGCGCTACGGCTTCTTCACCGACGAAAACGGCGGCATCCTCGACGACTTGATGATCACCCATCTCGACGACCATCTCTTCGTCGTCGTCAACGCCGCCTGCAAGGAGGCCGATGTCGCGCACATGCAAAGGCATATCGGCGACCGCTGCGACATAACCCTTCTCGACCGCGCGTTAGTCGCGCTGCAAGGTCCGCGCGCCGTCAACGTGCTGGCCGAACTCTGGGCGGATGTCGCGGCGATGAAGTTCATGGACGTGCGTCACTGCCGCTTGCACGACATCTCCTGTCTCGTTTCCCGCTCCGGCTATAGCGGCGAGGACGGCTTCGAGATCTCCGTACCCGTTAACAAGGCGGAGGATGTCGCCAGGCGGTTGCTCGAACATCCCGATGCGCAGCCGATCGGCCTCGGCGCCCGCGATTCGCTGCGTCTGGAGGCGGGACTCTGCCTCTACGGCAACGACATCGACGCCACCACAACGCCGGTCGAGGCGGCGCTCGAATGGGCCATGCAGAAGGCCCGCAGGACGGGCGGAGCGCGCGCGGGGGACTTTCCGGGTGCAGCACGCATTCTCGGTGAACTCGACAATGGTGCCACACGCCGCCGTGTCGGCCTGAAGCCGGAAGGCAAGGCGCCGGTGCGCGGCCATTCCAAACTCTATGCGGATGCCGAAGGCAAGACCGAGATCGGCGAAGTCACTTCGGGCGGCTTCGGCCCGAGTGTCGAAGGCCCGGTTGCCATGGGCTATGTGCCGGTTTCGCATGCCTCCGTTGGAACCCAAATTTACGCTGAGGTGCGCGGCAAGTATCTCCCCGCTACGGTCGCCGCCCTGCCTTTCATCACGCCGACCTACAAACGCTAAGATATTTTCCAGAGAGGAACAAAACCATGCTGAAATTTACCGAAGAACATGAATGGCTGAAAGTCGAAGACGGCGTGGCGACGGTCGGCATTACGAATTATGCCGTCGAACAGCTCGGCGACCTCGTTTTCGTCGAATTGCCGGAAGTGGGCGCGACCTTTTCCAAGAATGACGATGCCGCCACCGTCGAATCCGTGAAGGCTGCCTCGGAAGTCTATTGTCCGCTCGATGGCGAGATCACCGAAGTCAACGAAGCGATCACTGCCGATCCGTCGCTGGTCAATTCCGACCCGCAGGGCGCCGGCTGGTTCTTCAAGCTGAAGCTCAAGAATCCGGCCGATGCCGATGGCCTGCTAGACGAAGCGGCCTATAAGGAGCTCACCGCGTAATGACGACGCCGACAGAATTCCAGTTTACCGACTACCAGCCCTACGACTTCGCCAACCGCCGCCATATCGGCCCGTCGCCGGCCGAAATGAGCGACATGCTGAAGGTCGTCGGCTACAACAGCCTCGACAGCCTCATCGACGCGACCGTGCCGTCTGCGATCCGACAGAAGGCGGCGCTTGCCTGGGGCGCGCCGATGACGGAGCGCGAGGCGCTCGACAAGCTGCGCGAGACCGCCAACAAGAACAAGGTCCTCGTTTCCCTGATCGGCCAAGGCTATTACGGCACCATCACGCCGCCGGTCATCCAGCGCACCATCCTCGAAAATCCGGCCTGGTACACGGCCTACACGCCTTACCAGCCGGAGATCAGTCAGGGCCGTCTGGAAGCGCTCTTGAACTACCAGACGATGATCTGCGACCTGACCGGTCTCGACGTCGCCAACGCTTCGCTTCTCGACGAAGCGACCGCTGCTGCCGAAGGCATGGCGATTGCCGAGCGCGTCGCGAAGTCTAAGGCCAAGGCTTTCTTCGTCGATGCCGCCTGCCATCCGCAGACGATCGCGCTCATCCAGACCCGCGCCGAACCGCTCGGCTGGAGCGTCATCGTCGGTGACCCCTTCAAGGATCTCGATCCGGTGGACGTCTTCGGCGCCATCTTCCAGTATCCGGGCACGCACGGCCACGTGCATGATTTCACAGGCCTGATCTCCCGCCTGCATCAGACGGGCGCGATCGCCATCGTCGCGGCCGATATCCTCGCGCTGACGCTTCTGAAGTCGCCGGGCGAAATGGGCGCCGATATTGCGATCGGCTCGTCGCAGCGCTTCGGCGTTCCGGTGGGCTACGGCGGACCGCATGCCGCATATATGTCGGTCAAGGATGCGCACAAGCGCTCCATGCCCGGCCGTCTCGTCGGCGTCTCGGTCGATGCCCGCGGCAATCGCGCCTACCGGCTGTCGCTGCAGACCCGCGAACAGCATATCCGCCGCGAAAAGGCAACGTCGAACATCTGCACCGCGCAGGTGCTGCTCGCGGTCATGGCCTCGATGTATGCGGTTTTCCACGGTCCCAAGGGCATCAAGGCGATCGCCCAGCAGGTCCACCAGAAGGCCGTGCTGATGGCTAAGGGCCTAGAAAAGCTAGGCTACAGGATAGAGCCAGAAACCTTTTTCGACACGCTCACCGTCGATGTCGGCCACATGCAGGGCCTCATCCTGCGCGCGGCCGTCGCCGAGGGTATCAACCTGCGCAAGGTTGGCACGACCAAGATCTGCATGAGCCTCGATGAGCGCACGCGCCCCGCGACGCTCGAAGCCGCCTGGCGCGCATTCGGCGGCAATTTCGCCGTGGCCGATTTCGAGCCAGGCTACCGCCTGCCGAAGGACCTGCTGCGCACCAGCGAATATCTGACGCATCCGATTTTCCACATGAACCGCGCCGAAAGCGAAATGACCCGCTACATTCGCCGGCTCTCCGACCGCGACCTCGCCCTCGACCGCGCGATGATCCCGCTCGGCTCCTGCACCATGAAGCTGAACGCCACGGCGGAAATGCTGCCTATCACCTGGCCGGAGTTTTCGGATATCCATCCTTATGCTCCGGTCGATCAGGCGCTCGGCTACCGCGAAATGATCGACGATCTGACGGAAAAACTCTGCGCCGTGACCGGCTATGACGCCTTCTCGATGCAGCCAAATTCCGGCGCGCAGGGCGAATATGCCGGCCTGCTCACGATCCGCAACTACCATATCGCCAACGGCAACGGCCATCGCGACGTCTGCCTGATCCCGACCTCGGCGCACGGCACCAACCCCGCCTCCGCGCAGATGGCCGGCATGAAGGTCGTGGTCGTCAAGGTTCGCGGGAACGGCGACATCGACATGGACGACTTCCGCGCCAAGGCGGAGGAGCATGCGGAAAATCTCTCCTGCTGCATGATAACCTATCCTTCGACGCATGGCGTGTTCGAGGAAACGGTGAAGGAGATCTGCGATCTCGTGCACAAGCACGGCGGCCAGGTCTATCTCGACGGCGCCAACATGAACGCCATGGTCGGCTTGTCGCGTCCCGGTGACATCGGTTCCGACGTCAGTCACCTCAACCTGCACAAGACCTTCTGCATCCCCCATGGCGGCGGCGGTCCCGGCATGGGCCCGATCGGCGTCAAGGCCCATCTGGCGCCTCACCTGCCCGGCCACCCGGAAACGGACGGACGCTCAGGCGCCGTCTCGGCAGCGGCCTTCGGCTCGGCCTCGATCCTGCCGATCTCCTGGAGCTATGTGCTGATGATGGGTGGCGAAGGCCTGACGCAGGCAACCAAGGTTGCGATCCTCAACGCCAACTACATCGCCGCCCGCCTGAAGGGCGCCTACGGGGTGCTCTACAAGTCCGAGAGCGGCCGCGTCGCGCATGAATGCATCATCGACACGCGTCCGCTGGCCGACAGCGCGAGCGTCACGGTCGACGACATCGCCAAGCGCCTGATCGACTGCGGCTTCCATGCCCCGACCATGAGCTGGCCGGTCGCCGGCACACTGATGATCGAGCCGACCGAGTCCGAAACCAAGGCCGAGCTCGACCGCTTCTGCGAGGCAATGCTGGCGATCCGCGAGGAAGCCCGCGCCATCGAGGAAGGCCGCATGGACAAGGTCAACAACCCGCTGAAGAACGCCCCGCACACGGTGGAAGACCTCGTCGGCGAATGGGACCGCCCCTACAGCCGCGAACAAGCCTGCTTCCCGCCCGGGGCCTTTCGTGTCGACAAATACTGGTCCCCGGTCAACCGCGTCGACAATGTGTACGGGGACAGGAACCTCGTTTGCACCTGCCCGCCGGTGGAGAGCTACGCAGAGGCTGCGGAGTAGAAGCGGTCGGGCAAAGCCCGAGCCGATCGATCCGGTCAATCGATTGCAGCGACGGATGCCCCGAGCCTGAAGCGGGGCTGGAAGGCTCCTCGTCGGAGGGGCCTTCGATTCCAAGATCAAGGATCGTGCGTGTAAGAAACGGCGGGGGGCCGATCAGACCTCTGGCTGCCGGCTCAGGGAACGATGCCGCGACAGGCCCATGCAACATTTGCGAACGACCTTGGACCATCGGACCGGCCCGCCTCGTATGCGTCGCGTACGGCAGCATCGATGCGCGCCCGCTCAGCGGCGTCGAGCGTCGCCACATATTTGCCAAGAGGGCCTTCGCCTGCGGCAATAGGTGCCCAGTAATCATTAAAGTTTTGGTACTCCATGCGGATCACCAGCTGAGTTTCGGTAACGTCCAGCAGACCCTGCTCGACAAAAGTCCGCTTCATTTCGCCAGGCTGCATCATCGGCTGAAAGCAATAGCGATTGCGCAGCTGCCGCCCGGTCTCGCTGAGCGCCGCCACCGTGTCGACCATCATTCGCATGCCGGGCATGCCGCCGAGATGATCCCAGACAGCTGCGGCGACTACCCCGCCCGAACGCACGACGCGGCGCATCTCTCCAACGGCCCGGCCGGCCTCGGGCACGAAATGAAGAACGAGCAGTGCGAGCGCGCGGTCGAAGCCTCCGTCTTCGAAAGGCAAAGAGCAAGCGTCCGCCTGCCCGATCTTGATGCGCGGGTCGATGTTGCGCCGAATTGCCTCCTCGACGAAGACTGGCGAATAGTCGACGGCAGCGATCTCGCTGAGATCAGCGGCCTTGGCAAGGGCAAATGTCAGGCTGCCCGTGCCGCAACCGACATCAAGTACCTTCTCACCAGCGGCAAGACCCGCAAACCCAATGAATGGCGACGCGAGCTTTTGGCTCCAGCGTCCCATGAGCTGCTCGTAGCCGGCCGCGTTGTGAACGTTAAAGCTTGAGGACATCGAAAGCTCCATCAGCCAGAGGCATGGCAGTTAAAACTGAGCACTTGGCAGGGCGGCCAAGCGGTCATTGGCAATGGCCATATTGCGCCGAAAGGAGCTTAGGGCAAAGGCCGTCGCCTAGGCCTTTCCCTCGCCGAGCCTCTGCACCCTGGCCAAATCCTCCGGCGTCGCCGGCGAAGGCTGAACATTCGAGGCGAGTTCCCGACCTTATCGTCATGGGAGTGCTTCGCGCCCTGGCCGCAATTGCCGACATGATATTTGCGCCATATCGCCTCGAACGTTGCCCTGGAACGGCAGAGTTCATCGACCAGCGCCGCATTACTTCTGATGACCCCGGCCCGCGCCTACTGCGCCCAGAAGACCGCAACCGCGAAACGCGCCTCCCTCTCCCATTACGGCATATGCTACCTGACGCAAGCTTCTCATAGTGGCCCATATAAGTGAAGGTCAAAATCAATGGCCGGCGGTCCACCGTCTCGACGCCGGCCCCCTCTACCGTCGGGGCTCGAAAGAAGGGCCAGGCGGGCGGATGCAATCACGGCGGCGCCGGACAAGGCGGCGCTTCAAGGACATCGCCGCCGTGATCGGCCGCCAATCTTCGGTCCCTCGCATCTGCTCGAGGGTTTGGAACGAGCGCCATTTCAACGCTTGACGATTGGCTCCGCCACGGCCGGCCAATCGGATGCCCAGGCATGACAATGTGCCATTTCCGGACGCTATGCCGACGGTCCAAGCTCGGCATTAACGAACTGCGTTCAGCTTTCCCTAAAACCTCTGCTGTACAGCGGCTCCTATAGAGACAAGAGGGAAGGGCTGATGAATGTGTCGAGCGTCATGAACACCGCTCTTTCCGGCATGCGCACGCAGACCAACAAGGTCAGCGCGATCGCCAGCAACGTGGCGAGTATCAGCACGCCGGGCTATGGCCGCATCGATCTCGATAGGCTGCCTGCCGATGAAGGCCAAAGTGTCGATCCCGCCACGGAACTGACAGGCCTGATTCAGGCCGAGCAAAGCTTCAAGGCAAATGCTGTCGTCTTCGAGACGGGCGCTGACATCTGGGAACTACTGATGAGCATCAAGCGCGACTGACCGGCGCCTGTAACTCTCTACGCAAGCAGCAGCCGCGCGGCAAAGCCGAGAACGACGGTGCCGAAGGCAATGATCAGGCCCCCGGAAATGTGGCGGATCAGCAGCGTGAGATCGCTTGAAATCCTGTCGCGGGCGAGATTCACCGCCGCGCTCAGCGCCGTCCACCACACCATGGCCCCGAAGAACACGCCGATGACGATCGATGCCACCTCGGTGACGGTTTTGCCATCGACCAAACCAAGGCCAGCAAAGAGGCCCCCGAAGGACAGAAGCGCGCCGGGGTTGGAAATCGCCAGCAGAAATGTCGAGGCGATCGTGCGCAAGAGATCGCGCGCACCGACCTGCAAGGCACCGGCGGGCGGCGTCATCAGGTCTCGGATGCCGAGAAAGATCAGAAGTGCACCGCCGGCCGCCGCAATCGGCAGCGAATAGTCATCGACGATATCCGAAACCATCGCGAGACCGGCGGCCGCGACCAGCGCGTAACACGCATCGCCAAGCGCTGCCCCAATGCCGATGGCTGCACCCGATCCGAAACCACGATGAAGGCTGCGGTTGATGCAGAGCGTCGCGATCGGCCCCGGCGGCGCTGTGACGATGAGGCCGAGGAGCGCGCCTTTGGCAAAGAGCAGTAGCAGCGTTTCGATGATCATAAGGTAGAAACTGTTTCGCTGCTGAAAGGGACAAATCAAAATAACAAAGCCGCCATCGCTGGCGGCTTTCGGTTGCGGTCTCGAAGAATTCAGTGCGCGGCAGGCACCACCGCGTCGCCGCGCGCGGCAAGCGCCGCGAGATCGGCAGGCTTGAGCTCGACGGATTCGCCGCAGCCGCAGGCCGATGTCTGGTTCGGGTTCGTGAAGGTGAAGCCCGAGCGCAGCGTCGTGGTCTCGAAGTCCATTTCCGTGCCGAGCAGATAGAGGACCGCAGAGGGCTCCACCCAGACCTTGGCGCCGTCGCGCTCGATCAGGTCGTCCTTGGCATTGGGTTCGCTCACCAGCTCGATGGTATATTCCATCCCGGCGCAACCGCCTTTCTTGATGCCGACGCGGATGCCCTTGGCGTCCGGCCCGGAATTTTCAACGATTGCCTTCACGCGCGCCGCGGCGGTGCCGGTCATGCTCATCACTGCAAAGCCCATCGGCTCATTCTCCTTCCACACCGGGGTCAAGATCCGGCGCTTCATCTTTTCAATTTAGGCAGTTATGCCTAATGCTTCAATCCCTTAATCAAACGCGAAATTCATCTTACGCCTTTTCATTGATGTATGTCCTCTCATCGCCAGGCGTCTGGGCGTTCTGGCAAGTGCTAAAAACATGAGCCAGCCGGCGCGCGCGAGGTTGGAATGAGCCGCTCCGCGCTTTACAAGGCGCTGAGCGGCCATCATCAAAGAAATGAAAGCTCTCGGGATCGGCCTTGCTCCCTTCATGCCAATGAAAAGTCGGCCGCCTGACCCTCAATACCAGCCGACGGCCACCTGCGCCTCTTCCGACATGCGGTCCGGCGTCCACGGCGGATCGAAGGTCATTGCGACCTCGACGCCGGATACGCCTTCGACGGCGCCGACGGCATTCTCGACCCAACCCGGCATTTCGCCGGCAACCGGGCAGCCTGGCGCCGTCAGCGTCATGACGATCTTCACCATGCGGTCGTCTTCGATGTCGATCTTGTAGATCAGACCGAGTTCAAAGATGTCGGCGGGAATTTCCGGATCGTAGACGGTTTTCAGCGCCCCGATGACGTCGTCGCTGAGGCGCGCCAGTTCATCGGCAGGAATGCTCGAATGCACGATGCCCTCGCGCACGTCGGTCTTCTGTTCGCTCTCGTCCAGGCTCATACGGACACTCCTCAAGCAAAGAACTTGCGCGCATATTCCAGCGCGTCGGCCAAGGCATCGACCTCGGCACGTGTATTGTACATGCCGAAGGATGCACGGCATGTGGCGGTGACGCCGAAGCGTTTCAAGAGCGGCATGGCGCAATGCGTGCCGGCACGCACCGCAACGCCCTGCCGGTCGATGACCATCGAAACGTCGTGAGCGTGAAGACCGGCGAGTTCGAACGCAAAAATGCTGCCTTTACCGGGTGCCGTTCCGAAGACGCGCAGCGAATTGATCGACCGCAGCCGCTCGCCAGCATAGGCCGTCAGTTCGGCTTCATGACGCGAAATCGCCTCGCGCCCGACCTTCTCCATATAGTCCAGCGCATAACCGAGGCCGATCGCCTGAACGATCGGCGGCGTCCCGGCTTCGAAGCGATGCGGCGGGTCGTTGTAGGTGACCGCATCCTCGGTCACCTCAAAGATCATCTCGCCGCCACCCTGGAATGGACGCATCTCGCGAAGCCGGTCCTTCTTGCCGTAGAGCACGCCGATTCCCGAGGGACCGTAGAGCTTGTGGCCGGTCATGACGTACCAGTCGCAGTCGATATCCTGAACATCGACAGGCAGGTGCACGGCACCCTGCGAACCGTCGATCAAGACCGGAATGCCGCGCTCATGAGCAATACGGCAGACTTCCTTGACCGGAACGATCGTGCCGAGCGCATTCGACATATGCGTGATCGCGACAAGCTTGGTGCGCTCCGTCAGGCTCTTCTCGAAGTGCTCGATATGAAAGGCACCTTCGTCGTCCACCGGCACCCAGACCAGCTTGGCGCCCTGCCGTTCGCGGATGAAATGCCAAGGGACGATGTTGGAGTGGTGCTCCATGATCGAGACGACGATCTCGTCGCCCTCGCCGATCTTCGGCATGCCCCAGCCATGCGCGACCGTATTGATCGCCTCCGTCGAGGATTTCGTGAAGACAATGTCGTCGACCGACGGCGCATTCAGGAAACGGCGCACTTTTTCGCGCGCGCCTTCGTAGGCTTCGGTTGCGGCATTGGAGAGGAAATGCAGGCCACGGTGCACATTCGCATATTCGGTCGAATAGGTCCGCGAGATGGCGTCGATGACGGCCTGCGGCTTCTGTGCGGACGCGCCGTTGTCGAGATAGACCAGTGGCTTACCATAGACCTCCCGCGCAAGGATCGGAAAATCCTTGCGGATGGCTTCGACGTCGTAGGTGGCTGCCGGTACTATCTTGTCCATGGCGCTTTTCCGATCAGGCGTGCTTTTCGAGCCAGGCCGAGATGACGCCTTCCAGCGCCTCGACCAGGGCTTCGTCTTCAAGTTCTTCGACGATCTCCGCAACGAAGGCATTGACGAGCATCGCGCGGGCCTTGTTCTCCGGAACGCCGCGCGCCATCATATAGAAGAGATGATTGTCATCGATGTCGGTAACGGTCGCACCGTGGCCGCACTGGACGTCGTCGGCGAAGATCTCAAGCTCCGGCTTTGTCGAAAAGTCGGCATCGTCCGACATCAGCAGCGTGTTGCAGGACATCTTCGCATCGGTCTTCTGCGCGTCAGGCGCAACCCGGATCATGCCCTGGAAGACCCCCTTGGCGCGGTCGAAGACGACGTTGCGGATGATCTCCGTAGAACCGGTGTGCGGAACGTTGTGGCCAAGCACCATCGTCACGTCGGTATGCGTATCGCCGCCGAGCAGGTTGATGCCCCGGAGCGTCAGGTCCGCACCCTCGCCCGTCACCTTGATATGCATTTCCTGGCGCACCAGCTTGCCGCCAGCGTTGATGACAAAGAGCTTCAGCTTGGCGTTGGCGCCGAGATCGATACGGATCTGGCCGAGATGCGTATCCTCGCGGCCCTGCTGCTGCAGGATGATCCAGATAAGTTCCGTGCCCTCGCCGATCGTGACGTCACTGACATGGGACACGAATGCCGCATCCCCGGTCACCGACAGGTGACGCTCGATCACGGTTGCCTTGACGTTTTCGCCGAAGGACACCGGCAGGCGGGTATGGATCTGGCCGCCGGCGTGAACGACGTCGATCTCCAGCGGCTTATCGAACTCAGTCTTTGCAGGGATATCGACGACATAGCCGTCGCGCACGAAGCTGCCATTGATGCGGCCGACGGCGTCATCGGCGCCGAGCGCACCGAGCGCGGCGGCAGCCGAGCCGTCGATCAGGCGCTGCGCGTAGCTGGAAATTTCGAGGTCGCCCGCCCTTACGCTAGGGTCCGCATGGCCCTGCACGATCGAAAGAACCGAAGAACCTTCGATCAACGGCTCGATCTCTTTCGACGCGGCGTCCCCGGCAGTGGCCGGCACCTCACGCAGCAGGTTCTTGAGGTCGGTATAGTGCCAGGCCTCGATCCTCCGTGTCGGCAGGCCGCCCTTCTTCAGGTCGTCGAGCAGCCGGTCGCGGGTCGCCGTCACGGCGCCGTCGCCCGGCAGATCGCCGAATTGATTGTTGAAAGCCTCAACGAGCGCCGCTTCCGCGGCAGTCAGGCGGCTCGTCGTCTGCATGTTCATGAGACCCGTCCTTTCCGCCTGAATCAGGCTGCCGCTCCGATGATGTCGGCGTATCCGTTGGCTTCGAGCTCATAGGCCAGCGTCTTGTCGCCGGACTTGATCACCTGGCCCTTGTAGAGGACGTGAACGGTATCTGGAACGATGTAATCGAGCAGGCGCTGGTAATGGGTGATGACGACCACCGCACGGTCCGGCGAGCGCAGTGCGTTGACGCCATCGGCAACGATCTTCAGCGCGTCGATGTCGAGGCCGGAATCGGTCTCGTCGAGCACGCAAAGCTGCGGCTGAAGCAGCGCCATCTGCAGGATCTCGGCGCGCTTCTTCTCGCCGCCGGAGAAGCCGACGTTCAGCGGACGCTTCAGCATCTCGGTATTGATCTGCAGCTTGCCGGCCGCGTCCTTGACGAGGCGCATGAAATCTGGCGTCTTCAGCTCTTCTTCGCCGCGCGCCTTGCGCTGCTCGTTCATCGCGACCTTCAAGAACTGCATGGTGGCGACACCCGGGATCTCAACCGGATACTGGAAGGCGAGGAAAATTCCCTTGGCGGCGCGCTCGGCAGCGTCGAGCTCGAGGATGCTCTCGCCGTTGTAAAGAATATCGCCTTCGGTCACTTCATAATCTTCGCGACCCGCGAGAATATAGGAGAGCGTCGACTTGCCAGAGCCGTTCGGCCCCATGATGGCAGCGACTTCGCCGGCCTTCACCGTAAGGTCCAAGCCGCGGATGATTTCGGTGCCGTCTTCGGCGATGCGGGCGTGCAGGTTTCTGATTTCGAGCATGGTTATGTCCCATAAAAAGCAATCGTAGAAAGGCGCGCCGCGCGCGCCATCGCGTAGTCGTTTCGGTTGGCGTTAGCCCACGCTGCCTTCGAGCGAGATGCTGATCAGCTTCTGCGCCTCGACGGCGAACTCCATCGGCAGTTCCTGCAGGACTTCCTTGACGAAGCCGTTGACGATCAGCGCGATCGCCGCTTCTTCCGGGATGCCGCGCTGCAGGCAATAGAAGAGCTGATCTTCGGAGATCTTCGAGGTCGTCGCCTCGTGCTCGAAATGTGCCGTCGAATTCTTTGCCTCGATGTAGGGCACCGTATGCGCGCCGCACTTGCCGCCGATCAGCAACGAGTCGCACTGCGTGAAGTTGCGCGCGTTAGAGGCCTTGCGGTGGGCCGAAACCTGACCGCGATAGGTGTTCTGCGACACGCCGGCGGCAATACCCTTGGAAATGATGCGGCTCGAGGTGTTTTTGCCGAGATGGATCATCTTGGTACCGCTGTCGACCTGCTGATGGCCGTTGGACACGGCGATCGAATAGAACTCGCCGCGGCTATCGTCGCCGCGCAGGATGCAGGACGGGTACTTCCAGGTGATGGCGGAGCCGGTCTCGACCTGCGTCCACGAGATCTTCGATCGGTCGCCGCGGCAATCGCCGCGCTTGGTGACGAAGTTGTAGATGCCGCCCTTGCCCTGGGCATCGCCCGGATACCAATTCTGGACGGTGGAATACTTGATTTCGGCATCGTCCAGCGCGATCAGTTCGACGACGGCGGCGTGCAACTGGTTTTCGTCACGCTGTGGCGCCGTGCAGCCCTCGAGGTAGGACACATAGGCGCCTTCCTCGGCGATGATCAGCGTGCGCTCGAACTGGCCGGTATCCTTCTCGTTGATGCGGAAATAGGTCGAGAGCTCCATCGGGCAGCGGACGCCCTTCGGCACGAAGACGAAGGAGCCATCCGTGAAGACGGCGGAGTTCAGCGTCGCGTAGTAATTGTCGGTCTGGGGAACGACGGAGCCGAGATACTTCTGCACGAGTTCGGGATGTTCTCGGATCGCTTCGGAGATCGACATGAAGATCACGCCGGCCTTCTTCAGCTCTTCCTTGAAGGTCGTCACGACCGAAACGGAATCGAAGACCGCATCGACGGCGATCTTCGGCTTCTCAACGCCGGCAAGGATTTCCTGCTCGCGCAGCGGGATGCCCAGCTTCTCATAGACCTTCAGAAGCTCCGGATCGACTTCAGCCAGCGACGACGGGCCTGATGTGCTCTTCGGCGCAGCGTAATAGTGGATTTCATTGAAGTCGATCTTCGGATAGTCGACGCGCGCCCATGTGGGCTCGTCCATCGTCAGCCAGCGCTTGTAGGCTTCAAGGCGCCATTCGAGCATCCATTCAGGCTCACGCTTCTTGGCGGAGATGAAGCGAATGATCTCTTCGGACAGGCCCTTGGGTGCCTTGTCCATCTCGATGATGGTTTCGAAACCGTATTTGTACTGGTCCACATCGATCTGGCGGACGCGTTCAACCGTTTCTTGGACGGCGGGCATGTCGTTCTCCAATCTCGCCGGGGAAAGGTCCGGCAGCTTGTCTTGGGGAAATTTTCCTTACCCCGTATGTAGGTGGCCAAAAGGCGCTTTTCAGCCCGATTGGCAAGCGGAAATTTGTGTTTCCGCAATTTAATGAGGCCGTCAGGCGGCCTCTCCGGCCGGCCTGCACCGCCCGGCTATCTTCGCAAAGGCGGCGACCGCCCTGTCGATTTCCTCTTCCGTCGTCGCAAAACCGAGCGAGATGCGCAGCGCGCCCATTTTCGGGTCGCCGCCCATGGCCACAAGAACATGGCTTTCGCCGACCTTGCCGGACGAGCAGGCGGAGCCCGCCGAAAGCGCAACGCCTTCGAGATCGAAGGCGATCTGGCCGGTCTCGGCCTTGAGGCCCGGAAGCGTGAAGAAGCTCGTATTCGATACCCGCGGCCCGTCCGCGCCATAAATCAGTAAACCGGGCGCTGCGCGCCGCATTCCGGCCTCAAGACGGTCGCGAAGCCTTTCAAATCTGCTATTGCGCTCGTCGAATTCGGCAAGTGCCGCGGCTGCGGAGGCACCGAAGCCAATGATGGCGGCGGAATTTTCAGTCCCCGAACGGTGACCTTTTTCCTGGCCACCACCGCGGATCAGCGGCCTCGGCATCAGAACTTCACCGCGCGAAACAAGCGCGCCGGCGCCTTTCGGCCCGCCGAGCTTGTGTGAGGACACGATCAAAAAATCGGCACCGAGCTCGTTGATGTCGAGCTTCAGGCGTCCTGCTGCCTGCACCGCATCCACTACGAGAAGTCCGCCATACGTCTGTACGATCTTGGCGGCTTCGCGGACCGGCTGGACGATACCCGTCTCGTTGTTGACGAGCATGATCGCCACCATCGGCAAGCCCGGGGCCTTGTCGTGGCCCGCAAGCAATCTCTCCAGCGCTGCCAGATCCACGACACCTGCGGACGTAACTGGAATCTCGGTCGTCTTCTCAGCAGGAAAGCGCCCGCCTTCTCGCACGGCCGGATGCTCGACCGCCGAATAGTAGAGATGGTCGATCGCAAGCGGCGTGCGCCCCATGCGGAAATCCGGCGTCAGCACCATATTGGCCGCTTCCGTCGCGCCGCTGGTAAAAATCACATTTGCCGGTTCAGCCGCGGTCAGCGCCGCAATCTGGCGGCGCGCACCCTCGATCGCAGCGCGTACGGCGCGGCCTTCGCCGTGAACAGAGTTCGGATTTCCAAACAGAGCAAGCGCGCTTAGAACCGCCTCGCGCGCTGCGGGATGCAGCGGCGATGTCGCGTTCCAATCAAGATAAAGGCGGGGCGGCGCCATGCTCTTTTGTCCTGCGCTTGATCCTGCTAGGCTGCCACGGTTCATTTTCCTTGAAATTTCCGCCGGGCTTGCCTTATGACACGTCCACGATGCGTGGATCGCATGCAAGTTTCGAATTGTTCTAAACTGCGTTTTAGAAAAGCTGACAACGTTCGTCAAGTCTAAGCAGCAGGAACGCGAAAATAAAAACCCGGAGTACCGATGCCCGAAGTCATTTTCAACGGCCCAGCCGGCCGTCTTGAAGGCCGCTACCAGCCCTCCAAGGAAAAAAGCGCGCCGATCGCCCTTATCCTGCACCCGCACCCGCAGTTCGGCGGCACGATGAACAACCAGATCGTCTACCAGCTCTTCTACATGTTCCAGAAGCGCGGGTTCACGACATTGCGCTTCAACTTCCGCGGAATCGGCCGCAGCCAGGGCGAATTCGACCACGGCGCCGGCGAGCTTTCGGATGCCGCTTCCGCGCTCGATTGGGTGCAGAGCCTGCATCCCGATTCGAAGACCTGTTGGGTCGCTGGCTATTCCTTCGGCGCCTGGATCGGCATGCAGCTGCTGATGCGCCGCCCGGAAATCGAAGGCTTCATGTCGATTGCGCCGCAACCGAACACCTACGACTTCTCGTTCCTGGCGCCCTGCCCGTCTTCCGGCCTGATCATCAACGGCGACGCCGACAAGGTCGCGCCGGAAAAGGATGTCAACGGTCTGGTCGAAAAGCTGAAGACGCAGAAGGGCATCCTCATCACTCACCGTACCGTGCCGAATGCCAATCACTTCTTCAACGGCCAGGTCGAAACACTGATGGCGGAATGCGAGGACTATCTCGACCGCCGCCTGAACGGCGAACTGGTGCCGGAACCGGCAGCGAAGCGTATTCGCTGACAATCAAATGTCGGTGGCGCCGAGCTCGAATGTCGGCGCCACAAAGCCGTCGATCAGCCGCGGCGCGACCGGCCGCATTCCGATCTTCTTCAGTACATGCTGCGAGGCGAAGTTTTCCGGATGCGTGAAAGCGATGAAACGCGTAGCGAAGCCCTTGTCGAAGAACCACATCGCAAGCGCACTGGCCACTTCCGTCGCATAGCCCTTTCCCCATTCTTCCTCGCAAAGCGCGTAACCGAGTTCGAATTCGTTCTCGTCGCGGTCATGCATCGAAATGCCAGCGCGGCCGATGAAGCGGCCGTCATCTCTGCTCAGGAGCTTGTACTTTGTCGTACCGTCCTGCGCATTCTCTTTGAACCAGCTGGCAAGCCGCTCCTCGCACTTCTCGATGCTCCAAGGCGCGCCGCCGGACATATAACGCGTTGTGCCGATCGTCGAATGCAGCGTGCGGACGAGTCCCGCATCGCTTGCGTCCCACATCACCAGCCGCAGCCGCGACGTTTCGAGAATAAGCGTTCCCACCATCATGGCCTCGCAAGAATGCCGCCGCTGACTGGTTCCCTGACGCCGGTCGTGCCCGGAAAAGTCAGCGGCAGTCCCTCCAGCGACCGGACTGCTAGATAGGCCCAGGCTTCAGCTTCCATGGCATCGCCGTTGAAGCCCGCAACCTCGGCGGAGATCACGTCGGCATTCTGGCGGGCAGCGAGATCAGCAAGATCGCGCATGATCGTGCGGTTCAGCCGTCCGCCGCCGCAGACAATGTAGAGCGTCGGCATCACCGGAAGGTGACCGGCCGATTTGATGATCGAGGCGGCAGCCACATAGGCGAGCGTCCTCGCACCGTCCGCGAGCTCGGCGTCCGCTCCGCTCGGCGGTAGAAAGTCATTGCGATCGAGCGAACGGCGTTTCCCCGCAGTAAAGAACGGGCTTTCCAGATACAGCTCGGCCAGTTCGGCGACGATCTTGCCTTCCGAAGCAATCATACCGCCCTGGTCGAACGGAACTCCGGCATTTGTCTCGACCCATTGGTCGATCAAGGTATTTCCCGGCCCGCTGTCATAGGCGACGATCGAGCCGTCGGCGCCGATATAGGTGAGGTTCGAGATGCCGCCGATATTGACGAAGCAGACCGGCAGCTTTGCGTCTCGAAGAGTCCCAGAAAGCGCCGCATGATAGGCCGGCACGAGCGGCGCACCCTGCCCGCCATGCACCATGTCGTTCGCCCGCATGTCGTAGACGATCGGGATGCCGGTCTCGCTCGCAAGCAACGGCCCGTCGCCAAGCTGGACGGTCAGCGCCTCCTCCGGCCGGTGCAGCACGGTCTGGCCGTGGAATCCGACGACATCGATCGAGCTTCGATCCAGACCGCAACGATCGAGAAACTCCGTAACGGCAGATGCATGACGCAGCGTGAGCTCTCGCTCGATTGTTGCAAGTTCGCCGGGGCGTTCCTTGCGCCTGAGTATGGATTTTGCGCCTTCAAGCGAAAGCTTCAGCCTGTCGCGAAAGGCCGGATCGTAAGGCACACCCAGAAACGGCCCGCGTTCCACGCTGGCTTCACCGTCCGTACGAACCAGGGCGACATCGATCCCGTCCATCGACGTTCCGCTCATCAGGCCGATTGCGGTTCTTATTTTACCCATCCATCCTCCAAAACATTCCGAACGGAATAGTGCACTTTCGGCAAAACAGTGCTAAACGCGCCGCGGCAGTTCAACAAGTATCAATCCGACACCCCCGAAGAGACGAAGTCATGTCCGAGTTCAAATCCGATTTCCTGCGCATCCTGAAAGAGCGCGGCTTCATTCATCAGATCTCCGATGAAGCAGGCCTCGACGATCTGTTCGCCAAGGAAACCGTGACGGCCTATATCGGCTTCGATCCCACGGCGCCGAGCCTGCATGCAGGCTCGCTGATCCAGATCATGATGCTGCACTGGCTGCAGAAAACCGGCCACGGCGCGATTTCACTGATGGGCGGCGGCACCGGCATGGTAGGCGATCCGTCCTTCAAGGAGGAAGCACGCCAGTTGATGACCGTCGAAACGATCGAAAGCAACATCGCCTCGATCAAGCGTGTCTTCTCGAATTACCTGACCTACGGTGAGGGTCCGAAGGACGCCTTGATGATCAACAACGCCGAATGGCTGCGTTCGATCAACTACCTCGATTTCCTGCGCGATGTCGGTCGCCACTTCTCGGTCAATCGCATGCTGGCCTTCGACAGCGTGAAGACGCGTCTCGATCGCGAACAGTCGCTCTCGTTCCTCGAATTCAACTACATGATCCTGCAGGCCTACGATTTCGTCGAACTGGCAAAGCGCTACGGCTGCCAGCTGCAGATGGGCGGTTCCGACCAGTGGGGCAACATCATCAACGGCATCGACCTCGGTCACCGCATGGGGACTACACAGCTCTATGCCCTGACCTCACCGCTTCTGACGACATCTTCCGGCGCCAAGATGGGCAAGTCGGCGACCGGTGCCGTCTGGCTGAACGCCGATATGTTCTCGGCCTATGACTTCTGGCAATACTGGCGCAATACCGAAGATGCGGACATCCCGCGCTTCCTCAAGCTTTACACCACCTTGCCCATGGACGAGATCGCACGCTTGTCTGCGCTCGGTGGCTCGGAAATCAACGAGGTAAAGAAGATACTCGCAACCGAAGTAACGGCGATCCTGCATGGCCGCACCGTTGCCGAAGAGGCCGCGGAAACGGCTCGCAAAACCTTCGAAGAAGGCGGGATCGCCGAGAACCTCCCCTCCGTCGATGTTCCTGCATCCGAACTCGACGCCGGTATCGGCCTGCTTTCGCTGATGGTCCGCGCCGGCCTTGCTCACTCCAACGGCGAAGCCCGCCGTCACGTTCAGGGCGGAGCCGTGCGCATCAACGACCAAGCGGTCAGCGACGAGCGTAGGCTGATCGGCAGCGGTGAAATCACCGCCGATGGCGTCATCAAGCTGTCGCTCGGCAAGAAGAAGCACATCCTGATCCGCCGCGCGGCCTGAGCCACACGGTATCGAAATCCAAGGAAGCCGGCCTTCGCGCCGGCTTTTTTATTGGAACTCGAAGATGTTGCGGAAAACGCCCGGCGCAATGATCGACAGCGGATTGATCTGCATGGCCGGATGGTCGAACTTGCCGGTCAGCTTGAACGTGATGCCGATCAGGCCGCGATCCGAACCGTTCCCGAGAATGATGCCAATGACCGGCAGTTCGGCAAACAGCCGGTTCAAGCCATAGGCCGGCATGAAGGTGCCGGTCATATCCATGTTGCCGCGCTGATCGCGGATCACGCCCTGGAACGTGGCCCCGATCTGATCGCCGCGCACCACGCCGTTTTCGATACCGACCACGCCGCCGCGGGACACGACGCGCGCGAAGCCGCGCTGGAAGCGCTGCGCGGAAGTGTCGATATTGCGTTTGACGGCGGAATTGAGGCTGCGCTGGTTCTCACCGACCGGCGTTGAAACGATCGAGTGCAGGCGCTGTTCGTTGACGATGGCGAAGCGGCGTATATCGACCGAGCCATCCCAATTGCCGCCGTTGCCGAGCCTGATCGACATGTTGAGCAGCCCGCCCTGCATATGCTGATAGAGATCGGCGAAGCGCGAGACGGCACCGGCATCGCCGCTCGTGATATTCAAGGCACGGCTTTCCCTTGTCTGGCTGACGACCGCCTCGCCGCTGCCGGTGATGCCGGAAAAGTTCAGCGCCTGCAGCCGGCCGCCGCTCGATACGTACCTGGCCTCGAAATTGCCGATCTTTTCATCGTTGAAGCCAACGACGCTGTTGAGATTCGCACGAACAGAGACGCTGGCACTGCCACCACCATCCCCGTCGCTGTCGCCCTGTCCGTTCTTCAGTCGTGCAAGGATCGGACGCGCATCGGCAGTGTTCCCAGATACCGAAACGTCGAAATTGCCCCTGTTGCGCCGGATCGATATCGCAAAGTCATCAAGGGACGAAAGTCTCACGCTGTCGAAATCGGCAGACTCGAGGTCGCCCTTGCTGAGGGCAAACGAGCCGCTGGCGCCAAAGCCGTCGCCCTTCAGACGGAAACTCCTGATCTGCGTTTTCTCGGGCGGTCCCGATACTTCGAATTCCGCCGTTGCGCCGATCCCGCTTCCCTTCGCCCAGCCGATCCAGGGAAGCTGCAACGACGCCTTGTCGAGATCGATCTGAACATTCTGGCGTTCCTCATCGATTTTGGTCAGCTGCATCGTCAGGCTGCCGTCGATGATCCCGGATAGGCCAGGAAGCACCTTTGCGCGCTGAGCGTTGTTCAGCGTCGCCGTGATGATGCGCTGCGGCTTGACGCCGGACGATTTGTCGGTCGGCTCGACAAGCTCGATCTCGGCGGGCACGCCGTCGATCTGCCCCTCGGCGTCGAGCGCCACTTGCTGCGGATCGGCGTCGAGCGCGCCGTTGAGACTGGTAATCATCCGGCCCGACACCGGCTTGCCGACATCGACGCCGCTGAGCTGCATGGTCGCCTTCCATTCGGGCGGCGGAGGATCCTGCGATCTCAGAAGGCCAAGCCGCGCCTCGACGTCGGCGGTGATCTTGCCCTTCAGGTCGCCAGGCACGAGGCCGGCGCGCTGCAGGACCTGGACCGGCTTGTAGGTCAGGAGTTCGCCCACCGCATCGGCATCGCCGGAAATCGCGAGCTTCATTTCCGCCATCAGTGGCTTCTGGTAAGTCGAGGGCAGTACGAACTGACCCTCTCCGAGGCTGACGGAACGGCCCGACGCAAAATATGACGTGCCACTCTTGATCGAAATCGTCGCCCTCTGGCCGGTCAGATCGAAATGGGCGGACGTATCGCGGATCGGCGGAATATCGCCTGCCACGTTCATGCGCGCATTCGCGATATCGAAATTGATACGGATTTGCTCATCGCCGAGTCTCAGCCCCTTGCCGACGGCCTCGTCCAATTTCCCGGACGGAATGAATACGGAGATCGACGCATTCGTGACCGTGCCGCCGAAGAGATTTCCCAGAACCCATTCGCGCGCCCTGGGCGCCATCCAAAAGGGCCAGAGCTGCTTGATCGCAGCCGTCTGAAGCTGCTGCGATTGTCCGACGAAGCTGATTTCCGGCGATTTGTCGCCGAATTTGACATGAAGCGATCCGAACAGCTGCCCCAGAGGACTAGAAACTGTCATGCCCGCGAACTGCAGTTCCCGCGAGGCGACGAGATAGCGGCCGGTCGTCTGGATATCGAATGGGAGCGGCTGTTCGCCCGACCCCACCGGCGCAGCCGTGCCGCCGCTGATCAGGAGATCGATGCCAAAACCCTTGCCGACGGCCGGATCGAGCTTGTCGAGGTCGATGATTGCGCCGTTGAACGGGACGGCGGTGTTGCCGAACTGCGCTTGCGATCTTGCGATCTCAAGCGTCTGCTTCGTAAAGTCATAGCCGAGATTGATGCGGCCGCCGGAAAGCTGCTGCTCGTCCCCGTCGACATAGATCGACCCGGGCGCAAGATCCGCCCTCGCGGCCAGGGACGGCGCAACATCGCCCGCACCCCGCACGGCGGAAACGGCAACGTCCGCAAAACTGTTCACGCCCTGCCGAATTTCCCCGAGCCCGTTCCTCTTCAAGGTAAATGGCGTCAGATCGGCATGGGTGAGTTTTGCCATGAACCGCGACGCTTTCCCGGCGCTCTTTTCAGCAAGCACGTCCAGCATCGCCACTTCGCCGTTGATCGCCACCTCGCCCGTCAAATGCAGCGAAGATGGCCCCGCATGCGCAAAGACCAGATTGTCGACCACGATCGAAAGCGGACCATTCGCGGTATCGGCGAGCTTGATGTCGATGCCGGAGAGACGCACGGTATCCGTACCCCCGCGCTCAACAAAATCGTCCAGGATATCGAGATGAGAAAACGCAGCTTCCATCGCCTGCGGAATTGCGTCGATGCGAAGCTTGCTTAAGTTCAGCGGGCTGCCGGACGGCAGAAGGGCCGTGTCGAGCGCAATATCGTCGGCTTCAATCGCCGTCACGGCCACCCGGCCGCGAAAAAGCGCAAACGGATCGAGCGCCATGCGCATCGCGCCAGTCGTCGACAGATGCTGCCCGCTTTCCTGATCGACCATATTGACGTTACGGGCTTCAAGCGCGAGCTGTGCACCGGAGGTGAAACGGATGACGGTCGACCCCACCTCTGCCCGGTAGCGGGGACCTATCGCCGAATTCAACGCCGTCTGCGCCTGGCGCGACAGCGTCGCGTCGAACATTCCGCTTTCGATAGTGAAAATGATCGCCGCCAGAACAATGAGAACGGCGGCAAAGCAACCAGCCGTCACATTGGCCGCACGTCGCATGCGTGAACGCCGCGGCGGCGGGCAATGCACGATGATGGGGTCTTCGGCCTGTGCGGAGGGAAGCTCATGCAGCGCGACGATGTCTTTTTTGCGAAACGTAATCTTTTCGCCGCGGATCACCGACATGCGCTTTGGATAACCCCGAGTTAGAATGTGGCCGCCCGGTCTGGCGGGACGATTTGAGCTTCAATATATATCCGCGGAACATAGTGTCATCCATAAACCCGGCAAAAGAAAGGTTTCCACATATGGCGGTTCTCGGCATCGGCGCCACGGCGCCGGATTTCAACCTTCCCCGCGACGGCGGCGGGCGGGTATCGCTTGCCGATTTCCGCGGAAAATCGCTGGTTCTGTTCTTCTATCCGAAGGACGATACGACCGGCTGCACCGCGGAATCGCTGGCCTTTACCGCTCTGGCCGACGAATTCGATGCCGCGGGAGCGGCGGTCGTCGGGATGTCCCCTGATTCGGTCAAATGCCACGAACGCTTCATCAAGAAGTACAGCCTTTCCGTTGCGCTCGCCTCGGACGAGGAGAAAACGACGCTGCAGGCCTATGGCGTCTGGAAGGAAAAGAGCATGTATGGCCGCAATTTCATGGGTGTCGAGCGCACGACCTTTCTGATCCGCACCGATGGTACCGTCGCGATGATCTGGCAGAAGGTCAAGGTACCCGGCCATGCCGAAGACGTTTTGAAGGCCCTCAGGAACCTTACTGCGTGAGCACGCTTTCGATGACATCGCTGCGCGGTGGCGCGATCGAGGCCATCCGTTCCGCCGATCTCGATCGCAAGACAGCTCTGGCGCAGGAAGCTGCGACCCGCTGGTTCGAACGGAGGGTTTCCCTACGTTCGCCGCGCGATGCGTCGCTGCCGGATAGGCCGGGCCGCCCCGAAAAGCCGACACTGGTACCCCCGACGCAGGTCGAGAGGCGCTCGCTGCACACCATCAACGGCCGCATCGCGCTTCTTCACGCGATCGCCCATATCGAGCTCAACGCCGTTGACCTGGCGCTCGATATCGTTGCGCGGTTTGCCACCGAAGCGGTCCCCAATTCTTTCTTCGACGGATGGATGCAGGTTGCCTTCGAGGAGGCGAAGCACTTCCGCTTGGTGCGCGGGCGGCTGCGCGATCTTGGCGCCGATTACGGCGATATGCCCGCGCATGACGGCCTTTGGCAGGCGGCGCACGCGACCAGAAACGATCTGACGGCGCGGCTTGCCGTCGTTCCCCTGATTCTCGAGGCCCGCGGCTTGGATGTCACGCCCTCGCTGCAGGCGAAGATGCGTGAAACCGGCGATCTCGAAAGTGCGGCCGTCCTCGATGTTATCTACAATGACGAAAAGGGGCATGTGGCAATCGGCGCCAAATGGTTCCGCTTTCTCTGCGCCCGCGAGCGCCGCGACCCGGCCCAGACCTTCAAGGAGCTGGTGCGTGCAAACTTCCGCGGTCCGCTAAAACCGCCATTCAACGACCTGGCGCGCGCCGAAGCCGGCCTCACGCCTTCTTTCTATCGCTCATTGACATCGACCAGCAATCTATAAACCTATGCGTGCATTAATATGCCCGCTAAGGTATTTGTTAACCATAACAGTGTGTAATCATTCCTGATCGAAGCACGGGCGCATCAATTGGGAGATTCTCCGTGACGCATGCACAGCATAATCGCGTATTCGGCAAGCGTTCGCAGGAACATATCCTCATTCTCGCCAGTGGCGACAAGGTCCGGCACGTAACGATAAAGCCGTGGATGGCAGCCCTCGGCTTCTGTTTTTCCGCCGTTTTCGTGATCGGCTATCTGCTTGCAACCTCCTACCTCGTCCTTCGCGACGACCTGATCGGCGCCACCATGGCGCGCCAAGCCCGCATGCAGCATGATTATGAAGATCGCATTGCGGCCCTTCGTGCGCAGGTCGATCGGGTCACCTCGCGTCAGCTGCTCGACCAGCAGCTGGTGGAAGACAAGGTGGACAAGCTTATGCAGCAGCAGATGGCGCTGACCTCGCGCCACGGCAAGTTTGGCTCCCTCCTCGACCGTGCGGAAAATTCCGGCCTGACGAGGAAGGATGAGATGATACCGGCTCAATCCCTCGTGCCCGAAGCAAAGGACAAGCGTGCATCGCTTTCAGCCGGTGCCCGGGCGATCGACAAGCTCCTGGCAGGCACGGACGAACCCGCCGACGCAACGCCCGACAATTCCACGCTCGCCTACGTCCCCACACCCGAAACCGTCGGCGATCGTGCCGACCGCCTGTTCTCGAAGGTCACGCTTTCACTGAAAGGCGTCGAGGAAGAGCAGCGCGCCCGCGTTGAGCAGCTGACCGTGGATGCGGGCGATGCCGCCAGCAATATCGAGAAAGTCCTGACCCGCTTCAGGATTGCCGTACCGGAGCAGGCAGCCGTCAAGCCCGATGATGATGACAGCGCTGTCGGCGGTCCCTATGTCGAGCCGGAAAACGGCGACAACTTCAACAATTCCCTCGCGCAGCTCGATACCGCCCTGACCCGGCTCGAAGCCGTTCGCAGTACGGCGGAATCCCTGCCGTTCCGCAATCCGGCCATCGGCAAGGAAATCACCAGTCCCTTCGGCAATCGGCGCGATCCTTTCCTCGGACGTCTCGCCCTTCATTCCGGCGTCGACTTTCGCTTTGCTGCGGGCGAAAAGATCCGCCCGACAGCCCCCGGCAAGGTCGTCAATGCCGGCTGGACGGGCGGCTACGGCAACATGGTCGAGATCGATCACGGTAACGGCATTTCTACCCGTTACGGCCACATGTCGCAGATTCTGGTGAAGGCCGGCGACACGGTTGGCCGCTCGGATGTGATCGGTCTTGCCGGAAGCACCGGCCGCTCGACGGGCACCCATTTGCATTACGAGGTACGCCAGAACGGCCGCGCGGTCGATCCGGTGTATTTCTTGAACGCAGGCTTGAAACTCGCGACTTATATCAAATAACCAATTGCAGTAACCACAGTTTTACCTGTTCGACGGCTGCAGAGCCCGTATTCCTTGACTTGCAAGCCGTTTGGGACTATGTCGCGCTGCATTGCGGCATGCAATCCCGCCGACTCAACCAGAGTATGGCCGAACCTGAACGGAAATAGTTTTCCCCTTGACGACATTTGCTGACCTTGGCCTGAGCCAAAAAGTGCTTTCCGCCGTTACCGACGCCGGCTACACGATCCCCACTCCTATTCAGGCAGGAGCAATCCCGTTCGCCCTGCAGCGCCGTGACATTTGCGGGATCGCGCAGACAGGAACGGGCAAGACGGCATCCTTCGTATTGCCGATGTTGTCGCTGCTGGAAAAGGGCCGCGCCCGCGCCCGCATGCCACGAACGCTCATCCTCGAACCGACGCGCGAACTCGCCGCGCAAGTCGCGGAGAACTTCGAAAAATACGGTAAGAACCACCGCTTGAACGTCGCGCTGCTGATCGGCGGCGTTTCCTTCGAAGACCAGGACCGCAAGCTCGAGCGCGGTGCAGACGTTCTCATCTGCACGCCCGGCCGCCTGCTGGACCATTTCGAGCGCGGCAAGCTTTTGATGAGCGCCGTCGAAATCTTCGTCATCGACGAAGCCGACCGAATGCTCGACATGGGCTTCATCCCCGATATCGAGCGTATTGCCAAGCTCATCCCCTTCACGCGTCAGACACTGTTCTTCTCGGCGACCATGCCGCCGGAAATCCAGAAGCTCGCCGACCGGTTCCTGCAAAATCCGGAGCGAATCGAAGTCGCAAAGCCGGCCTCCGCCGCCAAGAACATCACGCAGCGTTTCGTTGCTTCGCACGGCAAGGACTATGAGAAGCGCGCCGCCCTGCGCGATCTGGTCCGCGCGCAGGAAGACCTGAAGAACGCCATCATCTTCTGCAACCGCAAGAAGGACGTGGCCGACCTCTTCCGCTCCCTCGAACGCCATGGCTTTTCCGTCGGCGCGCTCCACGGCGACATGGACCAGCGCTCGCGCACCAACATGCTTCAAAGCTTCCGTGATGGACAGCTGCAACTGCTCGTCGCCTCCGACGTCGCCGCCCGCGGCCTCGACATTCCGGATGTCAGCCACGTCTTCAACTTCGATGTTCCGATTCATGCCGAGGATTACGTGCACCGCATCGGCCGCACCGGCCGTGCAGGCCGTTCCGGCGCTGCCTTCACCATTGTCACAGGCCGTGACCAGAAACATGCCGACGCGATCCAAAAGCTGATCGGCGAGAAGGTCGAGTGGCTGAATGGCGATCTTTCCGCTCTTCCGCCTCCGGAACCCGGCCGCGAAGACGATCGCCCACGCCGCGCAGGTAGCCGGGATCGCGACAAGGGCCGTGGCCGCGTCAAGGAGCGCCGGGGTCATAAAACTGATATCGGCGCCGATGATAATGCCGCCGAAGCCATCGAAGCAGCAGCACCAGCAAAGGCCGAAAGCGTGAAGCACGAGCGCAAAGCAGAAAACAAGCCGCAGAACAACGCGCGCAACTCTCGGCCCTATCCGGCAAACGACGATAATCGCGAGCGCCGCCGCTATCGCGACCACGACGACGGCCCGACGCCGGTCGGCTTCGGCGACGACATTCCCGCCTTCATGCTGATCGCGGCAAACGCCAAGGTTTGATCGTCCGATGGGCAAGCCTGGCATTCATTTTCCAGGTCTCGGCGTCGGCCTGGTGATTTTGCGCGACGGCAAGATCCTGCTTTACAAGCGCATTCGTGTGCCTGAGGCCGGTCATTGGAGCATCGTCGGCGGCAAAGTCGATCATATGGAGCCAATAGCCGAAGCCGCGCGCCGGGAAGCCGAGGAAGAAACCGGATTGACGATTGCTCGAACCGAACTTCTCGGTCATGCGGAAGTGATTTCAGGCGCCGATGCGCAGCATTGGGTCTCGTTTCTCTATATAGCTAGAGAAGTCAGCGGCGATGCGCAGTTGACGGAACCGGAAAAACTCTCGGATTTCGGCTGGTTCACGCGATCAGAACTGCCGACACCACTTTCCGACTTTGCCAAGGCCGCAATCGGTTATCTCGACAACGAAGACTTCCGCTGATCATTCGGCTCTAAGCGCCGCCTCATAGGCAAGCCGCACCCATCTAGCCATTTCATCCGGATCGTCATAAGCCGCGTCCGGGATCGACCAGTAAGGCATTTTCAAAGGATTGCCCTTCTTGCCCTCATAGAACCATTGGCTGGAGCCTGCTGCGGCAAACTCCGGCGAGCTCTTGTCGTCGGCCTTGAGCAACACCTCGCCGCCAACTTCGACCGCGACGATACGGCCGAGGTGATAGATGCCCTTGCCGCCGAACATACGCTTGATCGTCACGGGGCCGAGCCCCTGAAACATTTCCTCTATACCGGCCGCGTCCATTGCTATCCCTTCAATATGCCGCCTGCTGCGGCAATCGCCTCCGGCGTATCCACGTCAAGATGCGCACTTTCGCCGATATCGACATCGACGACCGGCAGCCGCGCCGTCTCGACGATGTGGCGCGCGCCGACATCGCCTTCGAGTGAAAGCACTGCATAATACAATGATCGCGGCAGAATGACCGGATTTCCGCGTTTGCCTCCGGAGACCGCCCGAACGATCGCCCGGCCCTCGGCCTGCTCGAATGCGCCGATCAAGTGATCGAGGTCCGCCGTCGAGACCCCCGGCATATCAGCAAGCATGACAAGGACGCCCTCGGCGCCGTTCGCATGGGCATGTGCGAAGCCGGCCGCGAGAGAGCTTGCCATGCCGGAGGCATAATCGGCGTTGAAGACCGGCTGCACGCTCAAGCCTTCAAGTGCTGCTTCAATCTCAGCACGGCGATGCCCCGTTACGGCCGTAACCGATAAAGCCCTGCTGGCAACAGCAATGGATGCCGAGCGGCGCACCAGCGGCATGCCATCGAATTCCGCCAGCAGCTTGTGCTGGCCGCCCTCGCCCATGCGGCGCGCTCTGCCGGCGGCAAGCAGGACGATCGCAACGGAAGCGTCGGCACGTTTCCTGGCAGGCACATCGCGCGGCTGCGGCCGCGATTGTATCTCCATTAGCAGGCCTCCGACGCCCATTCCGGTCACCTCATGCGCGCTCGGCTCTTCACCGGCCAGAATGCGGTCGAGAACCCAGTCAAAACCGTTTTCCTTCGGACTGCGGGCGCAACCAGGCGCACCGACGACATAAGTCTCGCCGATGCTGCCGAGGACCATCAGATTTCCCGGATCGACGGGCATGCCGACGCTCAAGATACGCCCGCCCGCCTCGCGTATTGCCTGCGGAATGACATCCGCCGCGTCGATGACCGCCGAGGCACCGAAGACGATGACGAGCTTCGGCGCCTTCTCCGGAATCCTCATGATATCCTGGATCGAAGCGGCAAGAGCCTTGGTCTCATGCGGCACGCGCCGCTCCCGCAGCAGACGATTGCCGCAAGCAGCCAACCGCCGCTCAAGGATGCGCGCCGTCTTGTCCATCACCGACACTTTCAGCGAAGGCAGTTCCGTGGCAATCAGCGAAACGGCATGGTCGGCAAACAGCTTCACCTGAAATGGCCCACTCGCGCGAAGCTCCGCACAGGCGGCAATTATCTTCGCGCCCGGAACCGCCAGGGGAATGATCTTGAAGGTCGCCACCATATCGCCGGCGCTGACATGTGTATGATCGGCAAGACAGGCGAGCGTGATCGCCGGGTCGATGCGGTTCAGGCGATCGACGGCCTCCCGGTCAGCCACGAAAAGCCCGTCCGCCGCAGCATAGATGTTGACGCGGCCGGTCGCAGCCTCCGAAAAGCGGAGATGATCGGGCGCGATTGCCTCACTCAGCCGTGCGGCCGCTTCGTCCTCGCCTAGATCGCCGTCCTCCAGGCGTGCCGCAACAATCTTCTCGATGCCCGAGCTCTTCAGCCGCTCGACGTCGGCAGCGTCAACCACATGCCCTTTGGGCAAAGTCCCATCCGGCATCTTGACGGAATGGGCGAGCATGAGCCCTTCCGCACCGCCGACATCGAATTCGCCAAAGATCATGCTTTGTCACCTTTCGGAGAGGAGACGTCGCGCGAGCGCAAGGCTTGGATGATCTGCGCAAGGATCGCAACGGCAATCTCCGCCGGGCTGGAGGCGCCGATATCAAGCCCGATAGGGCCATTGATCCTCGCCAGTTCGCCGTCGGAACAACCCTCCTTCTTCAGCCGCTCGAGACGCGAACCGTGGGTCTTGCGGCTGCCGAGCGCTCCGACATAGAAACAGCCCGTTCGAAGCGCCTCGGCGATCGGGAAATCATCGATCTTCGGATCATGCGTGACCGCGACGACAGCGGTATAGGCATCGAGCGGACGGTCCTTCAGCACATCGACCGGCCAGTCGGCGGTGAGATCTATGCCGGCGAAACGCTCCGGCGTTGCAAAGGCGCTTCGCGGATCGATGATGCGGACATCGAAGCCGGCAAGCGCCGCCATCTGCGCCAGGACCTGGCTAATATGGACCGCGCCGATGATGACGATATGGGCTGGCGGCAGGTGCACATTCAGAAAGTACCTGCCGCCATCGATGTCGCAGATGCCGGACTTGCCGGAGCGGAATGCCGCAGCGACGGTATCGCTCAGTGCGCTATCGACCGGCCCGCCTTCGACGATCACGCGATCCGTTCCATGCTCCAAGTTGGTGACCAGCATCACGGCCTTGCGTGCTCGGCGGGCGGCGTTCAGCCGCTCCAGATTGGCGGCGTCCATCAGGTAAGCCTTTCGACAAAGACGCGGATCCGGCCGCCGCAGGATAGCCCGACGCGCCAGGCGGTCTCGTCGGCAACCCCGAATTCCAGCATCTTCGCCTTGCCGTCGCCGATGACGTCCATCGCCTCCGCGATCACCGCACCTTCGACGCAACCGCCGGAGACCGAGCCCTCGAAATTGCCGTCACCATCGATGACCAGATGGCTGCCGGCAGGACGGGGCGCCGAGCCCCAGGTTTCGATGACGGTCGCGATCGCCACACTGCGGCCGCTTTTCATCCATTCCTCCGCCGTCATCAGCGGATCGAGGTCGAAAGACGTCTCGCTCATGCAAAACCTCTCATTCTGTCGAGATAGCGCCGCGGATCGTGCGCCGGTGATCTGCCCGCGTCGAGCGCCGCAGCAAGGTCGCTCAAGGATGATAGATTGTGAACCGGACGGAGTTCGTCAACATGCGGCAACATGGCGCGAACGCCGCGAGCCCGCGGCTCAAAGCCCTCGAAGCGCAGAAGCGGGTTCAGCCAGATCAGCCGCCGGCAGGATCGGTGCAGCCGGTCCATTTCTTCGGCCAGCAATTCGATGCCTTCCCGCTCCAGCCCGTCGGTGATCAGCAGCACCAACGCGCCCTGCCCGAGGACGCGGCGTCCCCACAGCCGGTTGAACTCCCTCACCGTTTCGCCGATACGAGTGCCGCCCGACCAGTCCTTCACCGCGGCAGCACATTCGTTCAGTGCCTCGTCCGGATCCTTGTGGCGCATCTGCCTGGTGACATTGGTGAGCCGCGTTCCGAAAAGGAACGTATGGACGCGGCGCCGGCTCTCCGTCAGCACGTGCAGGAAATGCAGGAAGATACGGGTGTACTGGCTCATCGAGCCCGAAATATCCGCAAGCACCACCAAAGGCGGTTGGATCTCTTTCTGTTCGCGATAGCGCGGCAGGATCAGCGACCCGCCGGTGCGCAGCGCCGAGCGCATCGTCGCGCGCGGATCGACCTGCCGGTGAACATGCGATTGCCTGAAACGCCGAGTTGGAACGCTGTCGAGCGGCAGTTGCAGCCGGACCAGTTCTTTTCTCGCCAACGCAATTTCCGCCGCCGACATTTGCGCGAAATCCATCCGGCGAAAGACTTCGTTCCCGGAGGTGGTGAACCGCGCGTCGATCTCGATATCCGGCTCATCACGAGGGGGCCTATTGTCGCGCCGATCACCGAGAAGCGCATCGCTGGCGCGCGTTTCGCCCGCCTTCGCCTTTTCCCTTCGACGGTTGTCCGGCGCCTGCGGCAACATCATCGCAATCATCTTCTCCACGAGATCGCGGGAGCGCCAGAAAAGCCGGAAGGCTTCGTCGAAGACAGGCCTGTCCTCGTGCCGTTTGACGAAGACCGAAAAGAGCGCCGCGTGGAATTCCTCGCGCGAACCCATGCCGATCGCCTCGACAGCTTCGATAGCATCGGCAATGGATCCCGGACCGATCTTGAGCCCGGCGTTACGGAGCGCCCTGGCGAAGAAGACGATATTGTCGGCAAAGCGCCCCTCGGCCGGCGGCGGCGGAACGACGATCCCATCCTGCGCAGGTTGCGTTTTCATCTTTAACCCGCTGCCCTCAACTCGTCCTTGACCTCGGTCAGCACACGAGCGCCTTCGCCGCCATGAATGCGCGCAATGTCGTCCTGGTATTTCAGGAGCGTACCGATCGTGTCGGAAATGGTCTCCGGATCGAGCGCCAGACGGTCGAGTTCGGTCAGCGCCGTCGCCCAGTCGATCGTCTCTGCCACGCCGGGGTTCTTGAAGAGATCGAGCGTGCGCAGCTTCTGCACATAGGCGATAATCTGCTGGGAGAGAGCCTCGTTGCAGCCGGGCACCTTCCGGCGGATGATCTCCAATTCCTGCGCGGCCTCCGGATAATCGACCCAGTGATAGAGGCACCGGCGCTTCAACGCATCGTGCACTTCGCGCGTCCGGTTGGTCGTGATGATGACGATCGGCGGCTCGGCGGCCTTGATGGTCCCGAGCTCGGGGATCGTCACCTGGAAATCCGAGAGCACTTCCAGCAGGAAGGCTTCGAAAGCCTCGTCGGTACGGTCGAGTTCGTCGATCAGGAAGACCGGCGCACGGCCTTCCGCAGACGAAAGCGCCTGCAACACAGGGCGGCGGATAAGGTAGCGCTCGGAAAAGATATCGGATTCGATACGGCTGCGATCGGTCAATCCAGAGGCTTCGGCAAGCCGGATCTCCAGCATCTGCGCCGGATAATTCCACTCGTAGACGGCGGATGCGATATCGAGGCCTTCGTAGCATTGCAGCCGGATCAGCGGCCGGTCGAGCGCCTTCGACAGCACCTTCGCGATCTCGGTCTTCCCGACGCCGGCCTCTCCTTCGAGAAACAGCGGCCGCTTCATCTTCAGGGCGAGAAAGAGGACCGTCGCCAGCGACCGGCCTGCGAGATAATCCTCTCTTGCCAGCATGGCGATCGTCTCGTCGATAGACGCGGGCGGCAGCGGATGATCGGGCATGTCTCCTCCCTTTTAAGGGAGTTATAGCGTGTGGTAGTCGCGGTTCATATAGAGCAGCGCCGGTTTTGTTTCGTTGAAACGCACGGCCACGACCTCACCGAAAATGATGTGGTGGGTCGACATCTCCTTGATCTCCATCACCCTGCAATCGAAGGAGGCAAGCGAATCCCAGAGCACGGGCGCACCGGTGACCAGCTTGTCGAACTTGCCGGTCGCGAACCGCTCATCGTTGCTCATCGGCGTTCGTCCGGAAAAGGCGTCGGCCAGCGCCTGATGGTGCGCGCCGAGCGTGTTCAGCGCGAAAATGCCGCTCTGGAAGAAGATGTCGTTCTTCGGATTGCTGTTGTTGAGGCAGACGAGCACGCAGGCCGGATCGTCGGATACCGAACAGGCTGCGGTGATCGTCACCCCGCGGCGTGTCTCGCCAAGCACCGTCGTCACGAGCTGCACATGACCGCCGAAACGGCTCATGGCATCGCGATAGAGCTGCGGATCGATCGGCTGCCTGTTCAACAAATGCGGTCTCCTGCGGCCGCGCCGCCTATTCTTGTGCCGCTAATATGGATGCCATCGGTTACCTTTTCTACAATGAAGCCGACGAAATGCGGCGCATTCCGCCTGTTTTTCTTTGACGATTGCCGAAGGGCAGCTAAAAGGGCATGAAGGGCGACAGGGAACCGGCGATTTTCATGAGTATTCTGCGTGGCATAGCGGCTTTTTCGATGCTGTTTCTTGCAGCAGCCGAAAGCCATGCTGCGGGCGTTACGATCGGCGTCGTCGCCCCCCAGGGCGGCAACCTGCAGCAACTTGGCGCGCAGGTCTTCGCCGGAGCGAACTATCAGATCACCAAGGATGGCAATACCGTCGTCACAATCAACGAGCCCTGCGAGGAAAACAGTGGTGCCGCGATTGCCGATGCGCTGGTGAACGCCAAGGTGCAAGTCGCAATCGGCTTTCTCTGCAGCGAAACGCTGGAAAGTGCATTGCCGAAGCTCAAGGATGCGAACATTCCGGCGATCACCGTCTCGGTACGCGCACGCATCCTGATGGAAGACGCATTGAAGAACGGCTGGCCGTTGTTTCGTCTGGCGCCGGCCGATGGCGCCGAAGCCGCACGCATCATCGACGCGATCCTCAACGACTGGGAGGCAGCGCCGATCGCCCTCATCGAGGACGGCACCATCCATGGCCGCGAACTGACCGAGGCCATCCGGAATGCGCTTGAGGAAAAAGGGCTGAAGCCCGTCTTTACGGACACCTATCGCCCGGGTCAGGACCAGCAGATCGCCCTCGTCCGCCGCCTGAAGAAGGCCGGCGCCACCAAGGTTTTCATCGGCGGCGACCGCGGCGACGTCGCAGTCATCGCCCGAGATGCCGCAGCTGAGAAGATTCCGCTCGCTATTTTGGGCGGAGATGCAATGCGCGCGGCAAACCAGCCGCTGCCGCTTCCGGACGGCGTGCGTGCGGTCACCATGCCGGAATTCGACACTCTGCAGCCCGCACAAGCCGCAGCGGCGGCATTGCGCGCGCAAGGCATCGAGCCTGAAGGCTATGTCCTGCCGGCAGCCGCAGCAGCGGCCGTCGCGCAGCAGGCGGCAACGGCCGCCACGGCAGAAGGAAAGACGGTGGCGGAAAAACTCGTCGGCACGAGGTTCTCTACGCCGATCGGCGATCTAACGTTCACGGCTGGCCACGAGCTTTCGGAGAACCCTTACAGGCTGCTGGAATGGCGCCGCGGCATTTTCGCCGCGCCCGCCGCGCCCGGCGATTAGCCCGAGACGAGAATGCCGTTTACGCAGAGTTCACGAGTGCAGCGTTGATGCTGTTGCCCGTTCGATTGAGCCCTGCTAAACCGCCGCAAGTTCCCCACGGAGAGAGAAGAGTGCCATGACCCTGCCGATCCGGATTGCCCCCTCCATTCTGGCTGCGGATTTTGCCAAGCTCGGACAGGAAGTGCGCGATGTGACGGCGGCAGGCGCAGACTGGATCCACCTCGACGTCATGGACGGCCATTTCGTGCCGAACATCTCCTTCGGCGCCGACGTCATCAAGTCGTTGCGCTCCTATACGGACGCGACTTTCGATTGCCACCTGATGATCTCGCCGGCCGATCCTTATCTGGAGGCTTTCGCCAAGGCTGGCTGCGACCGCATCACGGTTCATGCTGAGGCAGGACCGCATCTTCACCGCTCGCTGCAGACGATCCGCAATCTCGGTAAGAAGGTCGGAGTGACGGTCAATCCGGCAACACCGCTGTCGGCGATCGAGAACGTTCTCGACGACGTCGACCTCATCCTCATCATGTCGGTGAACCCCGGCTTCGGCGGCCAGAAATTCATTCCCGCGATGGCCGGAAAGATTGCAGCCGCGAAATCCCTGATCGGTGACAGGCCGATCGAGCTTGAGGTCGACGGCGGCGTCACGGTCGAGACCGCACCGATCGTCGGCAAGGCGGGCTGCAATGTGCTCGTCGCCGGTTCGGCGATCTTCAAGGGCGCCTCCGTCGAAGCCTACCGCACCGCCATCAGCGACCTGCGAAGCGCTGCAAAGGCCGGGCGCTCATGACATTGGCATATCGTTGACGATGGACCGGATACGCGCTGCCAGACCACCCATTTTCGAGCTGTTTGGCGGCGCCGCGCTTTGGGGCTTCATGATGATGGCCTCGGCGATGTCGGCGCTTTACATGCGCAATCGCCTCGAGACGGAACACGCGGCCGAACTGGCGCTTCTCTATTTCGCCGGCGGCCTTTTCTCCTGGCCCTTCATGCTGCCGATCGGCCGCTTCTTCGCCTACCGGCGCCGGATCGAAACGCGCTTTGCCGCCTTCTTCGTCTGCCTGACGGCGGGCACGATGCTGATGACGGCATTTCTCTTTTCCATGGACTACCGCATTTTCTATTCGCGCTGGCATGCGCCGTTCGGCAGCCTGGTATGGACCTACCAGTTCATCTTCACCGGCGCGAACGCCGTCTATCAGTTCCTGGTCCTCGGTCTGCGGCTCTTCCTGCCGTTCGGCCTCGTCTTCCTGCTTGTAACCAGCTACGCGCTTGCAAAACGCATGCGTTGAGATTACCGCGCGTCTTTGCTACAGGGGCGCCAGAAAGTCTTCCTCGCAACGAAAGCAGTGTGCCATGATCCCGCGTTACTCCCGCCCAGAGATGGTCGCCATCTGGTCGCCCGAAACCAAGTTCCGCATCTGGTTCGAGATCGAGGCACATGCCTGCGACGCGCTGGCCGAACTCGGCGTCATTCCAAAGGAAGCAGCAAAGACGATCTGGGAAAAAGGAGGCGCGGCAGAGTTCGACGTCGCCAGGATCGACGAGATCGAAGCCGTCACAAAGCATGACGTCATCGCCTTCCTGACGCATCTTGCCGAATTCGTCGGACCGGACAGCCGTTTCGTGCACCAGGGCATGACCTCGTCCGACGTGCTCGACACAACGTTCAACATCCAGCTGGTGCGCGCCGCCGACATTCTGCTCGCCGATATGGACCGCGTACTCGCAGCGCTCAAGACGCGCGCCTTCGAGCACAAGGACACGGTCCGCATCGGCCGCAGCCACGGCATCCACGCCGAGCCGACCACCATGGGGCTCACCCTCGCCCGCTTCTATGCCGAGATGGGCCGCAACCACGCCCGCCTCGTCGCCGCACGCGCCGAGATTGCCACCGGTGCGATCTCCGGCGCTGTCGGCACCTTCGCCAATATCGACCCGCGCGTCGAAGAGCATGTCTGCGCCAAGCTCGGCCTCACGCCTGAGCCGGTCTCCACCCAGGTCATTCCGCGCGACCGCCATGCGATGTTCTTCGCCACACTCGGTGTCATCGCTTCGTCGATTGAGAACATCGCGATCGAGGTCCGCCACATGCAGCGCACCGAGGTACTGGAGGCCGAGGAATTCTTTTCGCCGGGCCAGAAGGGCTCGTCTGCTATGCCGCACAAGCGTAACCCGGTGTTGACCGAAAACCTCACCGGCCTTTCCCGCTTGGTGCGCATGTCGGTCGTTCCGGCACTGGAAAACGTGGCGCTGTGGCACGAGCGCGATATCAGCCACTCGAGTGTCGAGCGCGCCATCGGCCCGGATACGACGATTACGCTGGATTTTGCCCTGAACCGCCTGGCCGGCGTCATCGAAAAGCTCGTGATCTATCCCGAGAACATGGAGAAGAACCTCAACAAGTTCCGCGGCCTTGTCCATTCGCAGCGTGTTCTCCTGGCCCTCACCCAGGCAGGCGTTTCCCGCGAGGACGCCTATCGCCTCGTGCAGCGCAACGCCATGAAGGTCTGGGAACAGGGCAAGGACTTCCTCGAAGAACTGCTCGCCGACCAGGAAGTCCGTGCGGCACTTTCGGAAGATGATATCCGAGAGAAGTTCGACCTCGGTTACCACACCAAACACGTCGACACGATCTTCAAGCGCGTTTTCGGCTAACCCCCGGCTGCATTCGAAAACGGCGCCGGAGCAACGGCGCCGATGTCATTTCTGCTTGCGCGTTTTCGATGGTGCAGCGTGTTTGCTTCCCTGCGATCTTTTGCGGCGTCCTTCCACCGCCGGCGATACATTGCTCGCCTCCGTCCGGCCTTTCCCTCTGGCGGCTTTCGCCACCAGCCGGTCTAGATGTTTCAAATCCTCCTCGTCGAGGTTTTCGATACCGATGAAGCGGTTCTCGGCATGGCTGGTCAGGATGAGTTCATCGAGCTTGGCCTGGATGGCTCGCGTGTCGCGCATCTGCGCGTTCTGCAGCACGAAAACCATGAGGAAGGTCACGATCGTCGTGCCTGTATTGATGATCAGCTGCCATGTTTCCGAATAGTCGAAGAACGGCCCCAACACCGCCCAGACAATGACGACCGCGACCGCGAGAACGAAGACGGCCGGCTTGCCCGCCCATTCCGACACGTTGGTGGCAAAGCGGGTAAAGACGTGCCGCGGTGCTGGCATGGAAGCCTCCTTCAAAGACATCGTCAGATTAACTTTGAAGGAGGTTGCAGGTTCCGCTCGCTTAACGCACAGACTGCATCGTGCCTTATGCAGGCGTGACCAGTTTTCTGTAGAGATGCCATGTTGCGTGGCCGAGGATAGGCATCACCAGCGCCAGCCCGACAAAAAGCGGGATCGTGCCGATGACCAGCCCCGCAGCAATGATCAGGCCCCACAGCATGACCGGTACCGGGTTGACGACAGTTGCGCGGATCGAAGCCGCCATAGCAGCCACCAGCCCTACATCGCGATCGAGAAGCAAGGGAAACGTGACGACGGTCGTCGCCAGAACCACGATGGCGAAGACCAGCCCCAGCAGATTGCCCCAGATGATCAGTTGCATGCCTTCGGGCGTGCCGAAAATCTGCGAGGTGAACACTTCGATCGACCGCGGGAAAACATCGCCGAACAGGTTCGTGTAGAGCGTCTGCGCTGCGACGAGCCAGACGATGAAGAAGCCGAACAGCAGCAGCCCGCCGACGATAATCGACGGCAAGGCCGGCGATTGCCTGACTTCGAGCGCATGCCTCCACGACGTATCGAGACCCGCCTCGCGGCGGCGGCTGATTTCATAGAGCCCGATGGCGGCAATCGGCCCGATCAGTGCAAACCCGGACATCAGCGGAAAGATCATCGGCAGAAGGTTTGCGTCCGATGACGCAAGGGCAAGAAAAATGCCGGCAATCGGATACATGAGGCATAAGAACACGTAATGGGAAGGCTTTTCGCGAAAATCGTCCAGCCCGCGACGTAACGCGTCGAAGACGTCTGCGGTGCTGATCTTGTTAATAGCAAGACGTGCGTAGCGCTCGCCTGATCCTGTCATAACATGAAATGCCGACATGGCTTTCTCCTCCGTAAGCCGATCGGCCGGCGGCGGAAATGCATCGGCATTGACGCAGCCGACACGAGAAACCGCAACCGGCAATGGCGCGATCATAACGAATTTCACTGCCGTTGTCGCGCTTTCCCTTGACAGAACGGCCAAGCTTTCTCACATCGGCGGGATCATGAAAGCTTCTGACGTCGACATTCTCATCATCCCTGGCTACACGAATTCCGGCCCCGACCACTGGCAGACGCGCTGGGAAGCAAAGCTCAGCACTGCGCGGCGCGTCGAACAGGCGGAATGGTCAAAACCGGTCCGCGAAGATTGGGTCGCCCGCATCGCCGAGGAGGTGAACGCCTCGTCCCGCCCCGTCGTCCTTGTCGCCCACTCGCTCGGAATACCATCGGCGATCCATGCGATCCCGCATTTCAGGAAGAAGGTGGCCGGCGCTTTCTTCGTGGCACCGCCCGATGTCGCCAATCCGAAGATCCGCCCGAAGCACCTCATGACCTTCGGTCCCTACCCGCGCGATCCGCTGCCGTTCCCTGCAATCACAGTGGCAAGCCGCAACGATCCATTCGGCAGCTACGAGCATGCCGATGACGTTGCCGCAAGCTGGGGCTCGCTTCTGATCGACGCTGGTGAATCCGGCCATATCAACGCGGAGTCAGGCCACGGCCCCTGGCCGGAGGGAACGATGGTCTTCGCGCAGTTCCTGAGCCGCCTGAAGCCTTAGGCTCTGGAAAACCGAAAGTTTTCCACGTCTTTCAGGCACTGCTTAACAGTTATTTTATTCAATGACTTCAGACTGCCTGCACGCGAATTGGGCGAGTGCGCAGTGAAGCAGCGAAAACAGGTCAGCGCGATCAATACTGACAACAAGCTTGCGGTGAAGCAGGCACCGGATACCTCCGATCTGGCGGAGCGCGAGAGCCGTTGGAACTATGCGCTCGTCGGCTCTGGCCTCGGCGTCTGGGACCACAACAACCTAATCGGCACCAAATACTACTCCGATACATGGAAAGAAATCCGCGGCATGGCTCCGCACGAGGAGGCCGACGGAGACTACGAGGAATGGCTCAAGCTTCTTCATCCCGATGACCGCGATTTCGTCATTGGGGCCATTGAGAAGCAGATCGCAGGGGACCCGGATTATCACGTCTTCGAATACCGGGAGCGCCACAAGGACGGCGGCTGGGTCTGGATCGAATGCCGCGGCGCCTGCGTTGAATGGGACGAAAACGGCGCCCCTGCCCGCATCGTCGGCACGGATACGGACATCACGGCCCGCAAACGATCCGAGGAGATGCTCGAGCACCTGTCGCGCAGGCTGGATCTCGCTCTCGAAATCTCGCGCATAGGCGTTTTCGAAGCCGATCTCAACGCCGGAACAGTCGAGTGGGACGACCGCTTGCTGGCGATGTACGGGCTTGAAGGCACGCCGCGCGTAAAGTTGAGCGAGGCATGGGAGCAGGCGCTGCACCCGGACGACCGCGAGCGCACGCTGAAGAACCTGGAGGCAAGTCTCGAAAAAGACCGCGGCCTGCTGCAGGAGTTTCGTATCATCCGCGGCGATGGCGCCGAACGCGTCATTCGCGCCCGCTCGGCTTTCTTCCTGGATGCCGACGGCAAGCGCAAGCTCATCGGCGCAAATTGGGACGTCACCGAAGAGGTCAGTCTTCGCAACGATCTGCAGAAGGCAAAGGATCTCGCGGAAGCCCGCAATCAGGAACTCGAAGCCGCCAGGGAAAGCATCGAGCATCTGGCGCTTCACGATTATCTCACGGAACTGCCCAACCGCCGCTATCTCGACCGCATGCTTGACGAGCGTTCCGCCGGATGCCGCGAGAATGGCTTGACGCTCGCGATCCTGCATATCGACCTCGATCGTTTCAAGCAGATCAACGACACGCTCGGCCACCGCGCCGGCGACGCCATGTTGAAACACGCGGCCAGGGTGCTGAAGGAGAGCGTGCGCGCGAGCGATTTCGTTGCGCGCATCGGCGGCGACGAGTTCGTCGTACTTTGCACGATCGACAGCTCTCCGAAGAAGCTTTCCAATATGGCAGCCCGCATCATCCGCGAACTCAGCAAGCCGATCCGCTACGAAGGTCATGATTGTCGCTTCGGCGCCAGCATCGGCATTGCCGCGGAAAGCGGCAAGGACCTCGATGCAAAGCAGTTGTTGCTCAACGCCGATATCGCGCTTTACCGCGCCAAGGGCGCAGGCCGCAACCGCCATGAATTCTTCTCGAAGGACGCCCGCCGCACCATCATCGCGGCGAAGCGCCTGTCGGACGAAATGCTGCTGGGACTGGAGCGCAACGAATTCATTCCCTTCTATCAATTACAGTTTCATGCCCAGACCCTGGAGGTTGCCGGCGTGGAGACGCTGGCACGCTGGCGGCATCCGGAGCACGGATTGCTGACACCAGGCCACTTCCTGACGATTGCCGAAGATCTTGACGTCGTCTCAGCGATCGACGGCCTGATCCTCGAAAAAGGGCTGGCTGATCGCGCCGCCTGGGCGAGAGACGGTTTCGTCACACCGAAGCTTTCGGTGAATGTCTCCTCCAGGCGCCTGGCCGATCCGGGCCTTGGCAAGAAGCTGCGGGTGCAGAAGATCGAGCCGGGGATCCTCTCCTTCGAGCTCTTGGAATCCATATCGCTTGACGATTGCGATGATGCAGTCCTGACCAATCTCAGGCAATTCCGCAAGCTCGGGATCGATATCGAGATCGACGACTTTGGTACCGGTCACGCCTCGATCGTCAGCCTGCTCAAACTCAGTCCTCGCACGCTGAAGATCGACCGGGAGCTGATCCGCATGCTGCCGCAGTCGGCCGAGCAGAGAAAGCTCGTCCGTTCCATCATCGATATTGGCCGTTCGCTGAACATCCTCGTCACGGCCGAGGGTGTCGAAAGCATGGATCATGTCCGCATCCTTGGCGATCTCGGCTGCGACATGCTGCAAGGCTATGCCCTGGCGCGGCCGATGCCGGCCATGCAGATTCCGGCTTTTGTACGCAATGCGGGCTGGCGGCGGCACGACGGCGGCGCCCACGCCCTTCAGGGCGTTCTTCGCCAGCAGATCAAAAGCAACCGCAGCAAATAAAGCCTGCATAAGCGGCCGTGCTGGCGGCTTTGATTCCACCGCATCACAAAAAACTGTAAGCTTATCTCCAGAAAGTCTTCGATTCTCTTGGGCCGCGTTCCTACATATCTGGAATCCGGGGAAGGAGTGACAGGCGCATTGTGAAACTCTCTCTTTTCCTTTATGGGGACGCCACGAGATCCATCCACTCGCGCTATCCCAAGAGCGCCAACGACAGAGAACAACTAAAATGAACCGTCGCCGCCGTATCTACGAGGGCAAGGCCAAGATTCTATATGAGGGACCGGAACCGGGGACTTTGATCCAGTTCTTCAAGGATGACGCCACGGCCTTCAATAAGAAAAAACACGAAGTCATCGATGGCAAGGGCGTTCTGAACAACCGCATTTCGGAATACATCTTCAGCCATCTGAACAAGATCGGCATCCCGACGCACTTCATCCGCCGGCTCAACATGCGCGAGCAGTTGATCCGGGAAGTGGAGATGATCCCCCTCGAGATCGTTGTGCGCAACGTCGCTGCCGGTTCGCTGGCCAAGCGCCTCGGCATCGAGGAAGGCGTGGTTCTGCCGCGCTCAATCATCGAATTCTACTACAAATCCGATGCTCTCGACGATCCGATGGTCTCGGAAGAACACATCACCGCCTTCGGCTGGGCAAACCCTGCCGAGCTCGACGACATCATGGCGCTCGCCATCCGCGTCAACGACTTCATGACCGGCCTCTTCCTTGGCGTCGGCATCCAGCTTGTCGATTTCAAGATCGAATGCGGCCGGCTGTTCGAAGGCGACATGATGCGCATCATCCTTGCCGACGAGATTTCGCCTGATTCTTGCCGCCTCTGGGACATCGAAACCCACGAGAAGATGGACAAGGACCGCTTCCGCCGCGATATGGGCGGGCTTCTCGAAGCCTATTCCGAAGTCGCGCGCCGCCTCGGCATCATCAACGAAAACGAGCCTGTGCGCGGCACCGGCCCGGTTTTGGTCAAGTAAGACGTTCTGGTCAAAGACAGGGAAGAAGAAGTGATCAAGGCTCGTGTAACCGTCACGCTGAAAAACGGCGTTCTCGATCCGCAGGGCAAGGCAATCGAAGGCGCGCTGAGCGGCCTCGGCTTCACAGGCATCGGCCATGTCCGCCAGGGCAAGGTCTTCGACCTCGAGCTCGAAAGCGCCGACAAGGCCAAGGCCGAAGCCGACCTCAAGGCCATGTGCGAAAAACTCCTCGCAAACACGGTGATCGAAAATTACACTATTTCTCTCGACTGACGGTTGCGGAGAATGTGATGGCTGACCTGACGTAGGAAATTGCTGTTTGAAATCTTGAGGAAAATTCAGTCCGATGTCTCTATATTGAAGGAAGGACAGAGGGGCATTCGTCGAGATATCAACAGCCTGCGCAACCATATTGCACGTCATGCAGGGCGACACCAACAATCTGCATGGCACGATGAGCCAGGTACTTGATCGCCTGGGCCGCATTGAAAATCGTCTCGAACTTCGAGAATTGGCAGAAGCACAAGCAAGGTTTGAACCGCACCCATGAAATCAGCCGTCGTTCAACTTCCGGGCCTCAACCGCGATCGCGACATGATCGCAGCGCTTACGAAAATTTCCGGCCACGCGCCGGTGACAATCTGGCAGACGGAAACTGACATTCCCGACGTCGATCTGATCGTCATTCCGGGCGGCTTTTCCTATGGCGATTATCTGCGCTGCGGCGCGATTGCGGCCCGCATGCCGGTGATGCAGGCTATCGTCGACAAGGCTCACAAAGGCGTCAGGGTTCTTGGCGTCTGCAACGGCTTTCAGATCCTCGTGGAAGCCGGCCTGCTGCCGGGTGCGCTGATGCGTAACGCCTCGCTGAGGTTCGTCTGCCGCGAGATCAAGCTTGAGGTCGCCAACGCCGATACGGATTTCACCCGCGCCTATGCCAAGGGTCAGGTCATACGTTGCCCGGTCGCCCACCACGACGGCAACTATTTCGCGGATGCCGAGACGTTGGCTGAGATAGAAGGCAACGGCCAGGTGGTTTTCCGTTATGCGGAAGGCACCAACCCCAACGGTTCGATCAACGACATTGCCGCGGTGATGAACGCCAAGGGCAACGTTCTCGGCATGATGCCGCATCCGGAAAACTTGATCGAAGCAGCCCATGGCGGCTCCGACGGCTGCGGGCTGTTTGCTTCGGCGCTCGACGTAATCGCTGCTTAACCTTCGGCGCGTAAGACGCACTCAAGAGGTCCACCGGAGCAAGATTGATGCGCCCTTCCACGAATATCGCAGCGGTTGCGGCGGCAAGCATGCTGTGCATTTTGATCGCGTCGTGCCAGTCCAGGGCACCCGCCTCCGGCCCGGATCGCAGCGCGCTTTCCACCATGGAGCGCGTTGCCGTCGGCGCCAATTCGTGCTGGTTCAAATCCGGCGATGCTGCATTTTCAGCCTACCGCCTGGCGCCGGAACTCAATTCCTTCTCCGGCCGCCCACGAATCCTGGTTGTCCACAAGAACAGCCCGGAAGGCAGGCCACTGCTCGTCGTTCAGGCCGAAGGCAACCCAGCCCGCCTCCAGGCCTTCGGACCGATGATGTCCGAGCCGGTTTCCACCCGCATTGCTAGCGACGTGACCCGCTGGTCCGGCGGCGGCAAAACCTGCCGCTGATCAATCCCAAAAACGCGACTTGCTGATTTCTTTCGCCGCATCTGCCGGCGAAAGCCCGATGTCGCGCAGCTGCCAATCCGCCATCTCGCGCAGGGCTCGCCGCCCTTCGCGCTTCATGCTACAGCAAGACAGTATGTCCTGAATCTTGGCAAGCAGCCCTTGGGTTGGCCTGGGTTGCAATTTGTACCGCTCGCCCATGGCAACAATTGATACAATATGCTGATCGATCTTCTGATTGATAGACATCGTCATGAAGGTCCGCTTCGTTACTGACGATTGTTCATACTCTTGACATGTGAAGGGTGACAATCTATCAAATTGTTACCATGACAAATTGGCTCCCTGATCTTTCGCGCGGCTCCGGCCCAGTATACATGCGTCTGGCGGACAGCATCGAGTCCGCCATCGCCAGCGGCGCCCTCCCCGCAGGCAGCAAACTGCCGCCGCAGCGGAACCTTGCCTACGATATCGGCGTGACGATCGGCACAATCGGCCGGGCCTATGCTTTGGTGCACGAACGTGGACTGGTGGCGGGCGAAGTCGGGCGTGGAACCTATGTGCTTGATCGCGCGGAGACGGCGCCGGGCGAACAGGCCGATCCGCTGACGATTTCGCTTGGCGGCACGCGGGTTCTCGACGCGCCGGCAAACAAGATCCGCTTCGACACCACCGCGGCTCCCGATCTCGGCCAGGGCCGCATTATCGGTCAGATCCTCGCCGAAATCGGGGAGCAGAACATTTCGGAGATATCCTCCTACTCCCGCAATTTTCCGCGGAACTGGTTCCTGGCAGGGCAGAGGTGGCTGGCGCGAAATGGCTGGACGCCGGAGACGGAGAATATCGTTCCGACGCTAGGCGCCCATGCGGCCGCGGTGTCGATCATCTCGGCCGTGTCCTCGCCCGGCGACAAGATCGTCTTTGAGAACCTGAGCTACACGCAGGTGAGCCGCAGCGCCCGCCTGCTGGGTCGACGGACGATCACCGTCGATTCCGACGAGAACGGCGTCCTTCCTGACGACTTCGAGCGGCTATGCCAGCAGCAGCATCCCAAGCTCGCCTTTTTGATGCCAACCGCGCACAACCCGACGCTCGCAACCATGCCCTATGAACGCCGCGCCGCGATTGCTGCGACGGCCCGCAGGCATGGCGTCTGGCTAATCGAGGACGACCTTTATGGCGGCATGACGGGTGACGAAATCCCTTTGCTGGCGTCGCTGGCGCCCGACCGTACCTTCCTCGTCAACGGGCTTTCCAAATCGGTCGCTGCCGGCGTCCGCGGTGGATGGGTCGCCTGCCCGCCGCATTTTGCCCAGCGAATCAAGGTCACGCACAAGATGATCACGGGTGGCTTGCCGTTCATTCTCGCGGAGACCTGCGCACGCCTCGTCGAAAGCGGCATCGCCCATGCCATGCGCAAGGCAAGTATCACCGAACTCGCCACACGAGAGCGGCTCGTCCGCGAATTGCTGGACGGGTTCGATTTCGAATCACACCCGCATGTTCCCTTCCTCTGGCTGAGGCTTCCCGATCCCTGGATGTCCGGCACCTTCAAGAACGCCGCGTTTCGCGATGGCGTGCTCGTCGATGACGAGGATGAATTCAAGGCCGCCCGCGCCGACAAGGTCTATCACCGCGTGCGCATCGGCTTCTCCTCGCCGAAGAGCAAGGACGCGCTTGAAAACGGCCTGATCATTTTGAGAAGCCTGCTGGAAGGCGGCGGCTCGGCCTATGTCGGCGAAATTTAACATCTTCCCCGCCCGAAAGGATGGGGATTTTCAGGGGCGGCTCGGGCCGCCCTTTCGCGTTCTCGGGCGACGGGTTTAACCGCCTTCGATGGCCGTGTTCGGGCCGCTAGGATGTTGACCGCCGCGTTGACAGCATGAACATAAGACAGCCGTGCTGGCTTGGCAGCGACTCATGCTACCAATCCTCCTGTTCTGCCCTTGGCGCGGAACAAGGAGGACACCGGATGACGATCCCTAATCGCGGGTTGGTGCTGCGTTCCTTGAGTAGTCTGCTGGCGTCATTGATCGCCGACGTCTCGGACGTCTCGGCATCCGCTCATGCGGAGGAACGAATTTTCGATGAACTGCGTTTTGGCGCGTCAACCTCGACCCAGGGCGGCGACGAGCGTGAGGACGGCGTCTTCCCCGAAGTTACGGCATTCTTCGATCCCTTCGGCGCCGATTCCGCTACCGATTGGAAGCAAAAGCTGGTGCGCCCCCGCATTCACCTCGGCACGTCGATCGGAACCGGGGGTGAAGCGACCCAGGTCTTCGCCGGCCTTTCCTGGACCGCCGATATCAATGACAAACTTTTTGCCGAAGCCGGTTTTGGGGGCCTTATCCACACTGGCGATCTCGATGACGACGGCGATGGGCCGGCACTCGGCTGCCGACTGCTGTTTCATGAATATATTGGTCTGGGCTACCGTTTCGACACCCACTGGAACGTCACGGCGCAAGTTGCCCATTCCTCGCACGCAGATCTTTGTGACGGTCCGAACGACGGCATGACGCGCGCAGGCGTCCAGATCGGGTATAAATTCTAGGCGAACGCCTGGCCTCAAAGGCACTTCGTCCGCTCTTTGTTGACGGTGGGCATTTTCCTGTCGCGTGTCGCCCTTACATAGGTTAAAGACACCGCAAAACGCGCAACGGCAGGGACTTTCGAGAGCTCATGACCATATCCAATACCCGCCCGATCACCCCCGAACTCATCGCCAGCCACGGCCTGAAGCCGGATGAATATCAGCGGATACTGGACCTGATCGGCCGCGAGCCGACCTTCACCGAACTCGGCATCTTTTCGGCCATGTGGAACGAGCACTGCTCGTACAAATCTTCCAAGAAGTGGCTGCGCACGCTGCCGACCAAGGGGCCGCGTGTCATCCAGGGCCCAGGCGAGAACGCCGGCGTTGTCGATATCGACGACGGGGATTGTGTGGTCTTCAAGATGGAGAGCCACAACCACCCCTCCTATATCGAGCCGTACCAGGGTGCTGCGACTGGCGTCGGCGGCATCCTGCGCGACGTCTTCACCATGGGCGCCCGCCCGATCGCAGCGATGAACGCTCTTCGTTTCGGCGAGCCGGATCATCCGAAGACCCGCCATCTCGTCTCTGGCGTCGTCGCCGGCGTCGGCGGATATGGCAACTCCTTCGGCGTTCCGACGGTCGGCGGCGAGGTCGAGTTCGACGCCCGCTACAACGGCAACATCCTCGTCAACGCCTTTGCGGCGGGGCTCGCGAAGTCGAATGCCATTTTCCTGTCGGAAGCCAAGGGCGTCGGCCTGCCGGTCGTCTATCTGGGCGCCAAGACCGGCCGCGACGGCGTCGGCGGCGCGACGATGGCCTCCGCCGAATTCGACGAGTCGATCGAGGAAAAGCGCCCGACCGTCCAGGTCGGCGACCCCTTCACCGAGAAGTGCCTGCTGGAAGCCTGCCTTGAACTGATGCAGACCGGCGCCGTCATCGCCATCCAGGACATGGGTGCGGCCGGCCTCACCTGCTCGGCCGTCGAAATGGGCGCCAAGGGCGATCTCGGCATCCTGCTCGAACTCGACAAGGTTCCGGTCCGCGAAGAGCAGATGACCGCCTACGAGATGATGCTCTCGGAGAGCCAGGAGCGTATGCTCATGGTCCTCGAGCCGGACAAGGAGGCGGTCGCCAAGGCGATCTTCGTCAAGTGGGGCCTCGATTTCGCGATCGTCGGCAAGACCACCGACGACCTGCGCTTCCGCGTCGTGCATCAGGGCGAAGAAGTCGCCAATCTACCGATCAAGGACCTCGGCGACCAGGCGCCGGAATACGACCGCCCCTGGCGGGAATCCGGTAAGCGCGCTCCCCTCCCCGCTGAGCTCGTATCAGCACCGGACGATTATGGTAAGGCGCTGCTGCAGCTCGTCGGCTCGCCCAACCAGTCCAGCCGCCGCTGGGTCTACGAACAATACGATACGCTGATCCAGGGCAATTCGCTGCAGCTTCCGGGCGGCGACGCCGGCGTTGTCCGCGTCGAAGGCCATCCGACCAAGGCGCTCGCCTTCTCGTCCGATGTCACGCCGCGTTATGTCGAGGCCGATCCGTTCGAAGGCGGCAAGCAGGCCGTCGCCGAATGCTGGCGCAATATCACCGCGACGGGAGCCGAGCCGCTGGCTGCGACCGACAACCTCAATTTCGGCAATCCGGAGAAGCCGGAAATTATGGGCCAGTTCGTCGAAGCCGTAAAAGGCATCGGCGAAGCATGCCGTGCGCTGGATTTCCCGATCGTTTCCGGCAACGTCTCGCTCTACAACGAGACGAATGGCATCGCGATCCTGCCCACCCCGACGATCGCAGGCGTCGGCCTGCTGCCAGACTGGCAGGCGATGGCGCGCATCGGCGGCGCATCCGAAGGCGATCAGCTGATCCTGATCGGCACCGACGGCAGCCATCTGGGCTCCTCGATCTACCTGCGCGATATCGTCGGCAGCATCGATGGTCCGGCGCCGGAAGTGGATCTCTTCGCCGAGCGCCGCAACGGCGATTTCGTTCGTTCCGCAATCCGCAACGGCCAGGTCACTGCCTGCCACGATATCTCTTCCGGCGGCCTCGCTCTGGCGCTCGCGGAAATGGCGATGGCATCGGGGACGGGCCTGATGGTGACGCTTGCCGAAGGCAAGGGCGCGCCGCATGCCCTCCTATTCGGGGAAGACCAGGCACGCTACGTCATCGCGGTCAAACCCGACGTCGCCGATTTCGTCTGCGCCAATGCGGAAGGCGCCGGCGTGCCCTTCCGCCGTCTCGGCACGCTTGCCGGCAGCGACCTCGTTGTCGATGATCTTTTGTCGCTCCCCATTCAGCAATTGCGCAACGCCCATGAATCGTGGTTCCCTGAATTCATGGATAGCGCAGAGGCATTTGTCGCTGCGGAATGATGTGCAAGGAGTTACGATCATGGCCATGAAACCCGGCGATATCGAAGACATGATCAGGGCCGGGATACCCGGTGCCAAGGTGACGATCCGCGACCTTGCGGGCGACGGTGATCATTACGCCGCCGAAGTCGTGGCCGAAGCCTTCCGGGGCAAGAGCCGCGTCCAGCAGCACCAGATGGTGTATGAGGCCCTCAAAGGAAACATGGGCGGCATCCTGCACGCACTGGCGCTGCAGACATCGGCCCCGGAATGATGCTTCGATAATTGGGAATGCCCGGTCACAAGCCGGGCATTTTTTGCAGTCCGCCATCGGCGACAAGCGCGGCAGGCACCGGTCCCGCCGTCAGCAGCGTGAAATCGAAGGTTGCGCGCAGGTCCGGCCCCAGCACGTATTGCCGGTGCACCCGCAGGAAATCCAGCTTGATCTTCTTGTAGTGTTCCGGCGCCAGCATCTGCTTGACGCGGATGAACTGCATTCTTGCCTGCGGCGCGTCCGGATGGCCCGCTGCGGCGACAACCGGCACCTTGTAGAAATGGATGGCGTCCGTCAGGCAGTGCACGTCGAGCCAGAAGACGGATCGGCAGCACGCGATCCGCCCGACACGGGCGCGCAGCGCTTTTGCGGGTGACAGCAGCGCGCATTGCAGCACCGCCGAACCAAGCGAAGCAAAGACGACCTGCTTGCCGTCGAAGAGTTCCGGCTCCTTCTCAAGGAGCAGACCGACGACATGCGCGGCAACGCTCGAGCCCATGCTGTGCGACGAGATCACATATTCGTCAGCATCCTCCAGCAGCGCCTCGCGCGCCGCAGTCGCACAGCGTACGAGCCATGCGTCGACCTCGGGGCGATCCATGCGCCCGAGTGCAACCGCCATTTCCCAATCCGCGAAGAGATGCAGGGCGTAGAAGCGTTCGGCGAAAGGTAGGAAGACATAGACGAAGAAGGCAGCCGCCGCCGGCAGGCTCCAGACGATATGCCAAACCCGGAGACCGAAGCCCATCGGCGCCGAAGCGATCGTGGCCATCAGCATGAGGCCGAGCAGCATCAGCACGAACGGAAAGATGAAGAAAAGGCCGAAGCGCCAGGCATGGCGGAAATAGCCGGCCAATCCCCCGTCCACGATGATGCGGCCGCAGGCGGCAAAGCCGTCGACTATGCGCTTTACCGCCGGCTTGGCGCTAAGATGCTGTACCAGCACGTCATGATCGAAAACATGAACCCTGCTTGCGGTCTGCCAGAAATCGGACGCGGCGAGTACGTCGAATTTCGCAAACTCGTGGCAATCGCCTATTTCGCCTAACTGCGCCTGGAAGCCCCAAACCTTTCCGCTTTGTCTGGCCGTTCGCTCGTAGCGCGCCCGGTGAGCCTTCCCGTCCAGCGGTTCGAAACCCGGGAAGTGAAGTACCACCCTCTTCTTGATCAATTCCATAAATATCTTTCCGGCGAGCTCGGCCCGCCAATTCGCAAAACGCGCATGCATGTGAAATGTGGCGGAAAAAGCTCTCGTGCTGTTGAAGAGCGCTTGCTAACCGAAAGCATCGGGAATTCAATAGCCACGAAGCGTTTGGGTGCTGGAGGGATTTGAATGGCTGATATCGTGAAGGAACTCGTGAGCGGCGTTGTCGAGACCGTGCTCAAAGAAATCCTCAAGAAAACTGCGCTCCGAACCACCACCAAGCGAAAGAAGCGCCAGACACGCTCTTCCACGACCGGGCGCTTCACCCGCACTGGCTCAACAGCGAATAAACCCGCCCGCAAGCAGGTCAGCAAACGCCGCACTGCCACTGCCCGCAGCAGGCAGCGCAGCCGCTAGGCGTTCCGCCATCGTGCCATCATCCACCGTAAGCATGCTTATCTTTTTTTGATTTTGGCGGCTGGAATTTGAGCCGTCACATGCTATCTAAGGCTCACGATTGAAACGGCAGGCCTTTAACCTGCCTGTTGAAAGGATTAGGTCCCATGAGCGGTATCAACGAATTCATCGACAACGAAATCAAGACGAACGACGTCGTCCTTTTCATGAAGGGCACGCCGCAGTTTCCGCAGTGCGGTTTCTCCGGCCAGGTCGTCCAGATCCTCGATTACCTCGGTGTCGACTACAAGGGCATTGACGTGCTCGCCGATTCGGAAATCCGCCAGGGCATCAAGGACTATTCGAATTGGCCGACAATCCCGCAGCTTTACGTGAAGGGCGAGTTTATCGGCGGCTGTGACATCGTGCGGGAAATGTTCCAGGCCGGCGAGTTACAGCAGCACTTCCAGGAAAACGGCGTGACGGTTCGCGCCGCCTGACAGGTCACCGGGCGTCCGTCCGGTTTCCAAATCTGTTCTAATTCGAGTTCAAGGCGCTGTGCTCAACAGCGCCTTGACCTGTTTATGGGATTTTCATTGTGACAGATTCATCTCAAGCCGTGTCCGCGGGCCAGACGCCCATGGGCAAGCGTGAATTCATCGCGCTCGCCGCCTTTTTGATGGCAACCAATTCGCTGGCAATCGATATCATGCTGCCGGCTCTGCAGCAGATCGGCGCCAATCTGGGCGTCGAAAGCGAAAACCACCGGCAATTCGTCGTCTCGTCCTATCTTCTCGGCTTCGGCGGCGCTCAGCTCTTCTATGGCCCTATTTCCGACCGCTTCGGCCGGCGCCTGCCGCTTCTCGTCGGTCTGGGGATTTATATCGCTTCCGCGATTGGGATTGCTTTCATACCTTCGTTTGCCGGCTTACTCGTCCTGCGTTTCATCCAGGGCATCGGCTCTGCCGCAACGCGCGTCATCACCATTTCGATCGTCCGCGACATCTACGGCGGCCGGCAGATGGCCGAAGTCATGTCGCTGATCATGATGGTGTTCATGATCGTGCCCGTCGTCGCGCCCGGGAGCGGCCAGATCATCATGCTCTTTGCGAGCTGGCACATGATCTTCGTCTTCATCGCCGCAATGGGGGCGGCAATCGCCGCATGGACCTTCTATCGCCTGCCGGAGACGCTCGATCCGCGCAACATGCGCCCCTTCACCGCGCGCTCGATCCTCAGCGGCTTCCAGCTCGTTCTGACGAACCGCATTGCACTTTGCTATACGCTTGCGACCACCTTCATCTTCGGCTCGCTGTTCGGATTCATCAACTCCGCGCAGCAGATCTATGTCGGCATCTACGATCTCGGCGTCTATTTCCCCTTCGCCTTCGCCGCTGTCGCGGTCTTCATGTCCATTGCGTCGTTTCTCAATTCGCGCTTCGTCGGCAAGTTCGGCATGCGGCGGCTGTCGCATGGATCGCTGCTCGGTTTCGTCGCCGTCAACACGCTCTGGATGATCGTGCAGGTCGTTGGCCCGCAGCCAATGCCTTTCTTCCTATTCATCGGCTTCTTCGGCATTGCGATGTTCCAGTTCGGCTGGATCGGCTCGAACTTCAACTCGCTCGCCATGGAGCCGCTCGGCCACGTGGCGGGCACCGCCTCCTCCGTCCTCGGCTTCATGAGCACGATCGGCGGCGCAATCATCGGCGCGGCAATCGGCCAAGCCTTCGACGGGACGGCGCTGCCGATGGTCTCCGGTTATTTCGCCGTGTCGATCATCGCACTCGTCTTCGTCCTGATCGCCGAGAAGGGCCGTCTGTTTCAGCCTCACAATCCGCGTCTCTGAGCAGGCCATCTAACCATTTTACATTGACTGGATTTGAAGAATGATCCCGCAGCATAAACCGCACACTGAAAATCAGGGCTCCAGCCGCATCGGCATGGGCTTTACGGAATTCGTCATAACCATCGCGATCATGACCGCCAGCATCGCCATGGCAATCGACAGTATGCTGCCGGCGCTTCCCGCCATCGGCCGCTCGCTGAGCGTGACGAGCACCAACGATGCGCAACTCATCATCGGTGTCTTCTTCTTCGGCTTTGGTGTCTCGCAGATCATCTTCGGCAGCCTGTCCGACACCTTCGGCCGCCGCCGCATCCTGCTCGGCGGCCTCGCCGTCTACGTGCTGGCGATGTTCGGCGCGGCACTGACCGGCAGCTTCGAGATGCTGCTCGTCATGCGCTTCGTCCAGGGGATTGGCGGTGCCGCGGTGCGCATCACCACGATGGCGGTTGTCCGCGACTGCTTCGGCGGCCGCGAAATGGCCCGCGTCATGTCCTACGTGATGATCGTCTTCATGATCGTGCCGATCGTCGCGCCTTCCGTCGGCCAGCTGATCATCAGCTACGCCGACTGGCATTGGATCTTCATCCTGCTCGGCATCGTCGGCGCGGTCCTCTTCCTCTGGGCACTGCTACGCCTGAAGGAGTCGCTGCCGGTCGATGAGCGCATCCCGCTCTCCGTCGGCTCGATCGTCGACGGCTTCAGGACCGTTCTCACCAACCGCATCACCTGCGGCTACATGATCGGGCTCACGATGTTCACGGGCGTAATCAGCGCCTATGTGATCTCCGTCCAGCAGGTTTTCGGTGAAGTCTACGGGCTCGGCGATTGGCTGCCGATCGCCTTTGCGGCAACGGCAGGCGGCATTGCCGTTGCCAACTTCGCCAACGGCTTCTTCGTGCGCACCTTCGGCATGCGCCGCATCTCGCACACCGCAATGATCCTCTTTACGGTGATTTCGGCATTCGGCTACGTCATGGCGCTCGATGCCAACGTCAATTTCGCGTTGGACTACGCTCTTTTCTCCATTCTGCTGATGATGTTTGCCGTCATCGCCACGAACTTCACGGCAATCAGTCTGGAACCGATGGGCAATCTTGCAGGCACGGCGACCGCCATCACCGGTTTCGTCTCGACCTCCGTCGGCGCGCTGCTCGGAGGAGGCGTCGGCCAGCTCTTCAACGGTACCGTCCAGCCGCTCTTTGCAGGCTTTGCGGTCTTCGGCGCAATCAGCATCGTCGCCACGCTCTTTGCCGAAAAGGGCAAACTCTTCACCCACCCGGGCGACAGCCCGCAACTCGACCCGGGTGCTGCGCATTTGTGATGGTGTGCCATGTCAGCCTGCGCCTTGCGCCCGAAGGCGGAACTTCGATTTGGAGAATTTGCGATTGGCGCGCGATCAGATATCTGACCAACCCGTGTCAGCCATACGTATCAGTTCGTCTTCTTCCTTCGAAACTCCCTCTGCCAGCCGGGCCGCGGCAACAAAGGGCAACCAGGCGAAAATATCGCCTAGGGCAAGGCCGCTGGCTCTTGCATAGGTTTCGGCATAGGAAGTGGCTATTTCGGGAGCTGCATGACGTATTAGGACATAGGTGCGACAGACATCGGCGGCCGGGCTGCCGGCGCATGCGTCCAACCAATCCACGACCATCGCTTGACCAGGTGAGCCGAGGATGTTTGAGGGATGAAAATCTCCGTGACAGAGAGCGTTCCCGTTCGGCAGCGTATCGAGCCCCCTCAGAAGCCTTTCACGATGTGCTGTATTTAAGGATGGCGCATGCCGAATATTTGAGGCCAGTCTCGCCTTAAGCTCCGGAAGTGCGCGTGCGGATTGGCCGTGGATTTCCCTGTGCAGCCGCACCATTTCATCCAGGTATTTTGGAATCAACGCGGGCTGAGAGATCATCGCGTTGGCAAATGGCTGCCCGCGGGCCCGGGTCATCACCAGTCCCCAGCGGTCGCCATACTGTCTGACGTCTGAAACCTTTGGCGCCGGCAGGCCAAGTGGCTCGATGTGTGCGAGAATCGCGGCTTCTCTGAACGCAGCACTTTTGGACGCGGTGACCCTGTAAAGCTTAAGGACCAGCGCCCCATGCTCGTAGACCTCCGCCTCCTTGCCGGTACCGAGCAGATCGCCAATATCAATGGAGCTCATCGAGCCGGATCAGACAAATATTCCAGGTGCGCCTCGCTGGCCGCGACCAGGAACTTCTTCCGCACCTCAGCGGCCGGCGTCGCATCGTTGAAGGCATCCAGACATGTGATCTCGGCGCGGTAGAGCGCCGGGCCATCGTGGATCGGCCATTCGGTGACCATCAGCTTGTAGGCATCGTGAACCGTCCTGACGACGCGATAGCGTCCGCCGAGTTTGATCCTGACGGGCGGGAATTTCCGGATATCCTTTTTCTCCATGACGCAATACCTCACGCAAAACATTCGACTCAACGAATCACCGGGCGACTCGTTCCAGCACAATCGCTCGGGTACCGAGCAGTCTGACGGCACGCCGCACGCGACGATGCGGAGACTTTCCATGACGTTTTGTTCATCTGGCGTTCATATTTCTTGTGGCCATCGCCCTTTCGGGCTAATCTGCCCTGGCAACGATGGAGCAAGAGATGATCAAGACCACCGTCGCGGCTTCTGTATTTGCCGCTTATGCCTTTGCGATGTTCGCAATCGCATCCCTCCCGCAAAACTCGCCTGGCATCCCGGTCGATCAGGTGACGACAAGTTCGACGAACTAAGCCCAACCCGACACGAAAAACCCCGCTTAGAAGCGGGGCGGTATCGTGATCAAAACAGCTTGGGAGGAAATATGCATTTCTGCCTATATGTCGGGCATGGATCGAGGCTTACGCCCTCAATCCTCAGACCGTGAAAACCTCCCGCCGCAGCAACTCCCACGACGCCTTGTCCGGAGCGATCAGCAATCCGCCGCCGACGTGGTGCGGAAGGTAGGCCGTTCCATCGAAACGCGCCGCATGGGCGCCCGCCTCCTGGCAGATCAGCGTTCCCGCCAGATGATCCCAGGGCATCAGCTTATTGTACATCAGGTAATGCACGTGTCCTGACGCGAATGTCCGGTATTCATGCGCGGCGCAGCGGTAATTCACGAGAAAGCGTACCTTTGCGAGATTTGCGAGAATTTCCGGACGCTTCTCCTTCGGGAGGTAGCCGGTCGAAGCCATACCGACCATCTGTTCCAATGCCACCGGCGCTGCCACCGAAAGCCGCTGCGCCTCGCCCTCCGGCCGTCGCAGCCAGGCGCCGCCCCCCTTTTCCGCCATCACCCAGTCGTCGCCCATCGGGTCGTAGATGATGCCGGCAACGGTTTCGCCCTTCGACACGACTGAAGCCATGACGCCGAAGGCGGGAATGCCGGAAGCAAAATTGAAGGTGCCGTCGACTGGATCGACGACGATCGCAAGATCCGCTCCCTGCAGCTTGCCGAGCAGCGCAGGGTCGGCAGCAACCGACTCCTCGCCGATGAAGACTGCGTCCGGCCAGCGTTTTGCCGCCTCCGCCTTCATCATCCGCTCAGCCTGCTCGTCGGCTTCCGTCACCAGGTCAGTCGCCTCGGTCTTGACCCGTACGTCGCCGCTGCCAAGCCGCCGGAAGCGCGGCAATATCTCGGCCTTCGCCGCCCGCCTGAGGAGATCGGAGAGCGTCGTCACATCAACTGTCGAAGTCATGGCATGTCCTTACTTTTGAGCGTTCGCCCAGTTATGCGCTCTTCGGTGACGGCTCTGTGACCATCAGGCTGGAAAAATCGAAAAGCTGCGGATCGAGCAGGTGTGAAGGGTTCACATGCGCGAGCGCCCGCAGCATCGTATCCTTGCGGCCCGGCATGCGCCGCTCGATATCCGCAAGCATATCCTTCATCGCATTGCGCTGCAGGCCGTCTTGCGAGCCGCAGAGATCGCAGGGGATGATTGGAAACCGCATGGCCGCAGCAAACTTCGCCATGTCGTCCTCTGCGCAATATGCAAGCGGCCTGAGCACCATGAGGTCGCCTTCGTCGTTGAGCAGCTTCGCCGGCATGGAGGCGAGACGCCCGCCATGGAAAAAGTTCATGAAGAAGGTCTCGAGGATATCCTCGCGGTGGTGGCCGAGCACCAGGGCATCACAGCCCTCCTCCCGCGCGATGCGGTAAAGGTTGCCGCGGCGAAGACGGGAACAGAGCGAGCAGTAGGTCGCCCCCTCCGGTACCTTCTCCTTCACGATCGAATAGGTATCCCGATATTCGATGCGGTGCTTCACGCCGATCCTCGTCAGATAATCCGGCAGGATATGTTTCGGAAAGTTCGGCTGGCCCTGGTCGAGATTGCAGGCGATCAGCTCGACTGGCAGCAGTCCACGCCATTGCAAGTCGAGCAGCAGCGCCAGCAAACCGTAGGAATCTTTGCCGCCTGAAATGCCGACCAGCCAGCGCTTCTGACCCTTCAGCATGCCGAAATCGTCGAAGGCTTGGCGAACTTGCCGGAGCAGGCGCTTGCGCAGCTTGTTGAACGAGACGGAACCCGGGGCATCGGCAAAGAGCGCATGGCCGGTCACGCCGTCTCCCGCAGCCTCCCCGAATGCCTCATCAATGTTGGCTGCGCTATTCATCGTCCTACCCAATCCAATAACTCTGCCTTAGCAGAAAGCCATGCGTCAACGAAGCATCAATCGCCGAAAACCGACCAGCCCGTGCGCGCGGCGAGCATCTCCAGCGCCACGGCCGCAAGCTGCGAATTGCCCACCTTGTTCAAACCTGGCGACCAGGCGGCGATCGAGGCGACCCCCGGGGCAACAGCGAAGATGCCGCCGCCGACGCCGCTCTTGCCGGGAAGGCCGACATGATAGGCGAAATCGCCCGAGCCGTCGTAATGGCCACAGGTGAGCATCAGGGCATTGATGCGCCGCGCGCGCTTCGGCGACACGACCGAATGGCCGGTCATGGGATTGCTGCCGCGGGCTGCAAGGAACAGCCCGGCCGTTGCGAGTTGCTCGCAGCTCATAGACAGCGCGCATTGATGGAAATAGACGCCAAGCACATGTTCGACCGGATGATCGATGTTCTTGTAGGCGCGCATGAAATTGGCGAGCGCGAAATTCCGGTATCCGGTCTGCGTCTCGGAGCGCGCCACCTTCTCATCGATCGTCACCGACTCGTCGTCCGCCAGATAGCGAACGAAGCGCAGCAGCTCGCCGATCGCCTCGCGCGGCGCATGACCGGCCATCACGACGTCGGTGACGGCGATTGCCCCGGCATTGATGAAGGGATTGCGCGGGATTCCGTGCTCATGCTCGAGCTGGACAATGGAATTGAAGGCTGACCCGGAAGGTTCGCGCCCGACGCGCTTCCAGAGTCCCTCGCCGACCTTGCCGAGCGCTAAGGTCAGCATGAAGACCTTGGAAATGCTCTGGATGGAGAACGGCACGTCGGCATCGCCGGCGCGGTAGATCTTGCCGTCGACCGTCACGACCGCCATGCCGAACTGGTTCGGATCGATCTTTGCAAGCTCAGGGATATAGTCCGCGACCTTGCCCTCGCCGATGCGGGGGGTCAGCTCCTCGTAGATGCTGTCGAGGACGGCCTGCAAATCCACCATGGCTTTCTCTCCAGAGAACAAAAAAGCCGCCCAGGAGGCGGCTTTTCCGTATGCGAAAACGCCTCGCGTCGATTATCGCGAATAGAATTCGACCACCAGATGCGGCTCCATGACGACCGGATACGGAACGTCGGAGAGCGAAGGAACGCGTGCGAAGGTCGCAACCATCTTGTTGTGATCAACTTCGATGTATTCCGGAACGTCACGCTCAGCGAGGCCGATGGATTCCAGAACGGTTACGAGCTGCTTCGACTTCTGGCGAACTTCGATGACGTCGCCGGCCTTGCAACGGTAGGAACCGATGTTGACGCGGACGCCGTTCACGGTCACGTGGCCGTGGTTCACGAACTGGCGGGCAGCGAAAACGGTCGGAACGAACTTGGCGCGATAGACGATCGCGTCGAGACGGGACTCCAGAAGACCGATCAGGTTTTCCGAGGTGTCACCCTTGCGGCGGTTGGCTTCGTCGAAGATTGCACGGAACTGCTTCTCGCGCAGGTCACCGTAGTAACCCTTCAGCTTCTGCTTGGCGCGCAGCTGCACACCGAAGTCGGAAAGCTTGCCCTTGCGGCGCTGACCATGCTGGCCCGGGCCGTATTCGCGGCGGTTCACCGGGGATTTAGGACGGCCCCAGATGTTTTCGCCCATACGGCGGTCAATCTTGTACTTGGACGATTCGCGCTTGCTCATCGTATTTCCTTTCAGAGTGTTAGGACGGTTTGTTGCCAAACCGCGCGAAGGAAACACGCCCTCCTTTGGCTTTCTTCCGAAAGCCCGACAGGACTATCCCATTACGCGAACAGGACAAATCCACGGGACATGTCAAATGAAACACCGGACATTGCTGCCCGGTGCTCACGCGGTCTTTAGGGGCTCGTCATGAAAATGTCAACAGCGGAGCGCGTTGGGGATATCGCGTTTATCGCTATATTCAGCTGCTCGTTGATCGCTATCGCGAATATCACAATGCCGCACATCGGTCGCTCGAAAATTCTCAGGTTGGTTGGGCCACACGTGCAATTACAGAAAATGGCCTCATAAGAATTATTGCCAATCCCAGGTATCCTGACAGCACGAATTCTCCGCTGATGTTGTGGAATGCGATCCGAGATATGAGTTTTGGCCGGAGGCGGTCAGAATTTGGATAGCCGCTTTTTCAGACCGAATCGCTTACTGTCGTCCCGACAGACAACAGATAGATTCTGTTAGGATAGGCGGCCGATACGGCGGCTACCTTGCAACGTTCGACCGACGCATCAATGCCGATGCCGTCATCGGCGGTGTCGAAGCCCTCCATCTGATTGAAGCTTAGCTGTGCGTCATTCCGCCGCTTGTCGCGCATCATCAGGCGCATTCGCATCGCCCGGCGCAGTCTGGCAGTTCATATCCGGGAAAGCCACAATGCGTTTGCCCGCGAAATCAGTGTGCACGACGATCGTACCCTGCTCCTCGAAATAGCCGAGGAGACGCCTGGCCCGGCGGGCCGAATGCGTGCCGTAGGCACGCGCTATCCGGGCGTCGGAGGGGCAAGGCTCGCCGCAGACCGCGGCCTTGGCCAGCATCAGGAACACGCCCTGCAGATCGTCGGTCACGCCGGTTGAAAGCGACAGCGCCGTCGCCCAGGCTGCCGTCCCGGCCGTTGCGGCATCGACGCCCGACCGCGAGATTGCCACGTGCCGGCGGAACTCCGGAAGCGACATCGGCGGCCCGGGCACGCGGCGCATGCGCAGCCGCACCAGGAATTCCTGATAGAGTACCGAATCCGTCCGGAAACCCGAAGCCGGATCGTCGAGGATTTCCAAAAGCACGGCCGAAAGCCGTTCCTCGCGCTCCTCGGTGGAGAGATCCGGATGGTTTGCACGCGGCTCGGCCGGCGCTGCCGTCGCAGCGGGCGCGGAGCGCGAAAGTTCTGCCAGGATGTCCGTCGTCGGCCGTGGCGCCGGTGCCGTTCGGCGCATGATTGGCCGCTGGAATTCCTCAGGGTCAGGCGTGAAGATCAGATCCTCGACATCCCGCGGCGCATCCGGCAGCGGCATCAGCTTTGGGCTCGACGAGCGCGCTGAGGTTTCCACGGCACCGATCTGGATCGGCAGCGGACGGCGAGACAGTGCCGGACCGAGGGCCACGAAGTTGCCGCGCTTCAGATCGCGGAACATTTCGGCCTGACGCCGGTCCATGCCGAGAAGGTCGGCGGCACGCGCCATGTCGATGTCGAGGAAGGTGCGGCCCATCAAGAAGTTCGAGGCTTCCGCCGCAACGTTCTTCGCAAGTTTCGCGAGGCGCTGCGTGGCGATTACGCCCGCCAGCCCGCGTTTGCGGCCGCGGCACATCAGGTTCGTCATGGCGCCCAGCGACATCTTGCGGGCGTCTTCGGAAACATCGCCACCGACCGACGGGGCAAACATCTGTGCCTCGTCGACGACGACGAGCACCGGGTACCAGTATTCGCGATCGGCATCGAACATACCGTTAAGAAAGGCAGCCGCAGCCCGCATCTGCTGCTCGATGTCGAGACCTTCTAGCGTCAGGACGCAGGAAACGCGATGCTGGCGGATACGGTTGGCAATGCCCGCAAGCTCAGCCTCGGTCCGTTCGCCATCGACGACGACATGGCCGAACCGGTCGCTGAGCGTGACGAAGTCGCCTTCCGGATCGATGATGACCTGCTGGACCCATTGCGCGGACTGTTCAAGCAGGCGTCGCAGCAGATGCGACTTGCCGGAGCCGGAATTGCCCTGGACGAGAAGACGGGTCGCCAGAAGCTCCTCGATATCGAGCGTCGCCGGGGTGTTCCCTGACGCCATTCCCATATCGATACCAACCTGCAATGCAATGACCTATCAGATGAGACTCAATGATACGAAGCGCCATTGTCCTGAAACGGCGCGCTTCCGTCTATCAAAGATTTCCGGACATTTCGCCCACGCGTTTGCAAAACCCACAGCGAATGCGGATATTCCGCCTACGCGGTCTGGCGTTCATCGCCGGGCCGGCTTCCCAGGCTGCGCATGCGCCCACGCCATGCGCAATGCATTCTCGAGATCCTCCTCGCCCAGCCGCGACAGATCGGTGGCCGTCCAGCCCCGCCTGCCCCAGGCATTCGGCACCGGCGAGAAAGCATCCGGCAACATCATGCATTTGAATTGCTGTTCGTCGGGCGTTAAATTGAAGTTTGCCGTCCGGCCGTCGGCGGCGAGTGTGACGTAGATTCGCGCGACCTTGAATGCCATTCGATCGAAATGCGGGGCCTCGAGCGTACCCGCCAGTGATAGCGCGATGCGCCGCAAGTCTTCGCCCGTCGCCATTGCACGCCCACCTTCGAGGTTGATCCGATCGTGCACCGTATCCTATCACGATTGAGTACCGGAAGCGTCACCTGACTGTCAGCCCGAAGCCTTGCATCAAGCGCGTTGTGGCGAAATCCGGATTGCCCGAGGTGAAGACCGCAAAGTCGAAATCGTCGGGGTGAACGCCATCGGCCACCTGCGGCACAAGGCTGCGCGCCCGCCGAGCGATTGCCTCCGCCGGATCAAGCCAGTCCACGGGCCATGGCGCCAGCCTCCGGAAAAGGTTCGCCATGAAGGGATAATGCGTGCAGGCAAGCACGACGATGTCCGTCTTGCGTCCGTCCTTTTCGACGAAGCACTGGTCGATTTCCGTCATGATGGCCTCGTCCGAGACGGCGTCGCCGCGGATATAGGCCTCCGCCATGCGCGCTAGGTTTTCCGAGCCCACGAGGCGTACGTGGCATTGCTGCGCGAAGGACTGGATCAGATCCCGCGTATAGGCGCGTTTGACCGTGCCGGGCGTGGCAAGCACGGAGACGAGGCCGGAACGCGTCCGCTCGGCGGCGGGCTTGATCGCAGGCACCGTGCCGACGAAGGTCTTCTGCGGAAAGGCGGCGCGCAGATCGGCACCGACCAGCGTGAAGGCGGTATTGCAGGCGATGACGCAGACTTCCGGATCGTATTCCCCGAGCAGCCTGCCAAAGAGGGTGATGATACGCTCCTTCAGCGCCTGCTCTTCCCAGCCCCCATAAGGAAATCCCGCATCGTCGGCGATGTAGATGAAGCCGCGTTCCGGCATCAGCACGCGGGCTTCGCGAAGCACAGTCAGCCCCCCGATACCGGAATCGAAGATCAAGACCGGTTTCAGCTCATTCGCCGCTGATGTCATCTTTTGGCTGTTCCTTGGCGTCTGCAGGCGGCCGGCTTCCGCGCGGATACTTGCGCGAGAAGCGGTCAAGGGAGGATATCACACCGCGCAGCACGCTGATTTCTTGTTCCGTGAAGGCGCGGCGGGAAAGGACTGCACGCAGATTGTCCACCATTTTCGGCTTTTTCCCGGCAGGATGGAAATAATTGCGTGCCTCTAGCGCCTCCTCCAACTGGTCGAAAAGGCCGAAGAGCTGCTCCTTCGTCGATTGCGTCTGCGACGTCGCCTGGAACGGCACGGTACCTGTATCCTCCATGCCGGATTTCATCCACTCGTAGGACATCAGAAGCACAGCCTGCGCGATGTTCAGCGAGGCAAAAGCGGGATTGACCGGGAAGGTCACGATCTCGTCGGCGAGCGCCACTTCCTCGTTGGTCAGGCCCCAGCGTTCACGGCCGAAAAGGATGCCAGTGCCCTCGCCCGAGCGAAATTTCGCCCGCAGCGTTTCGGCGGCTACCACCGGGGAACGCACCGGCTTGAAGCCATCGCGTTCGCGCGCCGTCGTCGCATAGACGAAATTGAGGTCGGCGACCGCCTGCTCCAGCGTCTCGAAAACCTTAGTGCCTTCGATGACGTGATCGGCTTTCGAGGCGGCGGCCTGTGCCTTCTCGTTCGGCCAACCGTCGCGCGGATTGACGAGGCGCAATTCGGCAAGGCCGAAATTCGCCATCGCTCGCGCCACCATGCCGATGTTCTCGCCCATCTGCGGCTCGACCAGAATGATGACCGGTCCTTCGGCCAAAAGTTTACGCTCGCTGTTCGTGCCTGCCATGAATGCCGTCCTTGCTTTCATGCGGGGAATAGCTTTGCACAACCGAAACGGCAAGGCCCATGCCTCAGGATAGACCAGTTATGGGTGTCGCCGATCAAATCGGACGTCGCCTTCACTCGCACCCCTGGCGATGGCAACCATTTCCGCCTTCAGCGAGCGCATTTCCTTTGTCTCGGCACTCTCCATCATGATGGCGTCGATCAGTGGCTTGCCGCCATCAGTGACCATCTCGAAACGCACGGTCGAGATCGTCTGCGCGTCCGGGCCATCGCCGCAGGCCATCTTGCGGAAGCTGACGACGACCTCCTCCTTGCCCTCGGCAGCCGCCTGGGCTGTCAGCGTCAGGTCTTGGAGCGGGCATGCGTCCTGTGCGTTGACGATCACGTCGTAGTCGAAGGGCGAGATGCCGTCCTCCATCGCCGGGTGCTTCTCAGCCTCATGATACTTCGCGACAAAATCCTTGCTGTAGAGTTTGTCGAGCTTTCCGGGGCCGAAGATGTCGATCCATTCGGTTTCGTTGCCCGACCAGTTCTTGACGGTCGCATCCATGATTTCCTGCACCGGCGCCGGAATCTCCGCTCCATCGCAGACGGCAGGAAGACCAGCGAAGGCAAGAAACAGAAGGGCGATCGTCTTCATGATGAAATATCCGGTTCGAAAGGCAATAGCGGCGGACACTAGCCGAATCTTCAGACTAGGCAAAGGCACGCCAAAATGCGCTTTGAACGGCGCTTGCGGCTTTGCGTTCCCGGCTCGCAATGCTATAGCGCTCGGGATTTTTTCGTCACCCACCCGGGACATGCGTCCCCATCCAGCTTACGAGGCAGATACATGAAGAAGATCAAGGTCGCCAATCCCGTCGCCGATCTCGACGGCGATGAAATGACTCGCATCATTTGGCAGCTCATCAAGGACAAGCTGATCCATCCGTATCTCGACCTCGACATCGACTACTACGATCTCTCGGTCGAAAACCGCGACGCGACCAACGATCAGGTCACCGTGGACGCCGCCAACGCCATCAAGAAATACGGCGTCGGCATCAAGTGCGCGACGATTACGCCGGACGAAGCCCGCGTGAAGGAATTCAGCCTCAAGGAAATGTGGAAGAGCCCGAACGGCACGATCCGCAACATCCTGGGCGGCGTCATCTTCCGCGAACCGATCATCTGCAAGAACGTTCCGCGCCTCGTTCCGGGCTGGACCAAGCCGATCGTCGTCGGCCGTCACGCCTTCGGCGACCAGTACCGCGCAACCGACTTCAAGTTCCCGGGCAAGGGCAAGCTCACCATCAAGTTCGTCGGCGAAGACGGCCAGGTCATCGAGAAGGAAGTCTTCAACGCGCCGGGTGCCGGCGTTGCCATGGCCATGTACAACCTCGATGAATCGATCCGCGAATTCGCGCGCGCCTCGATGATGTACGGCCTGATGCGCAAGTGGCCTGTCTACCTCTCGACGAAGAACACCATCCTCAAGGCCTATGACGGCCGATTCAAGGATATCTTCGAGGAAGTCTACGAGACCGAGTTCAAGGATCAGTTCAAGGAAGCCGGCATCACCTATGAGCACCGCCTGATCGACGACATGGTCGCTTCGGCGCTGAAGTGGTCCGGCGGCTACGTCTGGGCGTGCAAGAACTATGACGGCGACGTCCAGTCCGACACCGTTGCCCAGGGCTTCGGTTCGCTCGGCCTGATGACCTCGGTTCTGCTCACGCCGGACGGCAAGACGGTCGAAGCCGAAGCCGCACACGGCACGGTCACCCGCCACTACCGCCAGCACCAGAAGGGCCAGGAGACCTCGACGAACTCGATCGCCTCGATCTTCGCCTGGACCCGCGGCCTCGCGCACCGCGCCAAGCTCGACGACAATGCCGAGCTCGCCCGCTTCGCCTCAACGCTGGAAAAGGTCTGCGTCGACACCGTCGAAGCCGGTTTCATGACCAAGGACCTGGCACTGCTGATCGGCCCCGACCAGCCGTGGCTCTCAACCACTGCCTTCCTCGACAAGATCGACTCCAACCTGCAAAAAGCCATGGGCGCCTGAGGCACCCGGAGACATCGAACAACGAAACGGCGGGTTCTTCCCGCCGTTTTCATTTCAGCGACAGAATGGGGAGCACCAGAATGACCACATCCATCCGCCCGCTGCAGCCTTCTGACCGCGCCGCCTGGGAGCCTCTGTGGGCCGCCTACCAGCGCTTCTACGAAGTCGTTATTCCGCTGGAGACCACCGACGTGACCTGGAGCCGCTTCCACGACCGGGCCGAAGAGGTGTACGCGCTGGGCGCCTTCGATGGCGATGGCCGCCTCACCGGCATCGTGCACGCCATCTTCCACCGCTCCTGCTGGCTGCCGCAATGGACCTGCTATCTACAGGACCTCTATGTCGAAGCCGACCAGCGCGGCCGTGGAACTGGAGCGGCCTTGATCGAGGCCGTTGCCGACCTTGCGCGTAAAAATGGCGCCGGACGCCTCTACTGGATGACACATGAGACCAATGCGACGGCGCGGCGCCTCTACGACCAGATCGCCGAACGCTCCGGCTTCATCCAGTACCGCAAGGCGCTTTGAGCGCAAGGCTTGATTTTGCTTGGGCGCACGCTAAACCGGAATTAAGAACAAGAGGAGGAGAACATGGCGGAAGAACTGGTATTCTATACGAACCCGATGTCGCGCGGCCGCATCGCCCGCTGGATGCTGGAGGAGACCGGCGTTCCTTACCGCACGGAAATCATGACCTTCGGCGGCACGATGAAGGCGCCGGAATACCTGACCGTGAACCCGATGGGCAAGGTGCCGGCGATCCGGCATGGCGATACGGTCGTCACGGAATGCGCCGCGATCTGCGCCTATCTCGCCGAGACCTTTCCGGAAAAGGAGCTCGCTCCAAGACCGAATGAACGGGGCAGCTATTACCGATGGATGTTCTTTGCCGCCGGCCCACTTGAAGCCGCTGCCACGAACCGTGCACTCGGCTTTGTGACCCCCGCAGAAAAAAGCAGGATGGCTGGTTACGGTAGCTTCGGCGACGTCATGGATACGCTCGAAAAAGCTGTCAGCGCCTCGCCCTATATCGCCGGCGACCGCTTCACGGCCGCCGATGTCTACGTCGGTTCGCATATCGGCTGGGGGATGGGCTTCGGCACGTTCGAAAAGCGCCAGGCCTTTGCGGATTATCTGGGCCGCGTGACCAACCGCGAAGGCTACAGGCGAGCCACCGCACTGGACGATGAAGTCATGAAGCAGATGCAATAGGCTTCATGCGAGCGGCATGTAGATATCCGTCAGCAATTCGGTCGGCGGAACGTCGCGGGGATTGTTCTTCCGTAAGGTTTATGTCGAACATCGCCGCTGTCTTTCCGTTAGGTGAGGGTTCAAAGGTTTTATGGCTTCCCTCTTTCCGGTAGCGCGCCGGCGGCATGCGGTAGACAGACTTGAAGATGCGGTTAAAGGATTGGAGATTGAGATAGCCGGATCGCTTCGCAATCTCGCCGACGGTGAGATCCGTGCGGACGATATCGCCCGCCGCGCGATGCAGCCGCAGCCGCTTGACGGTCGCCGCCAACGTCTCGCCGTAAATCGCGCGATAAATCTTGTGCCAGTGATAGCTCGACATGCAGGCGATTTCGGCAAGGCGCTCCATATCCAGATCCTCGTCGAGATGATCGTGGATATAGGCCGAAACCCGCCGCAGGCGGTTTTCATAAAGTGCCCATGCCGTTTCGCCATTCGTGTCAAAGCCCCGTGCAAATCGATCGGCTGCAGAAAACCATAAGGCGATTGACAAATCCTGAGGAATTGCGTGCCGATCACGGGGGCACGCACACAAAAAGCGGAGGACTAGCCCCCGCCTTTCAAACCTCATCGGCAGATGAAATCAGCTTGCAAGTGCTGCCGCCACCGCCTCGATCGCCTCGTCGGCCTTGGAGCCGTCTGGGCCGCCCGCCTGTGCCATGTCCGGCCGGCCGCCGCCGCCCTTGCCGCCAAGGGCAGCAGATGCGACGCGCACAAGATCGACGGCGCTGAACCGCGCCGTCAGGTCCGGCGTTACGGCAACGACTGCGCTTGCCTTGCCGTCGTCGGAAACGCCGATCAGCGTCACGACGCCCGAACCGATGCTTGATTTGCCATCGTCGGCAAGCCCCTTGAGATCCTTCGGATCGACGCCGGTGATCGCCTTGCCGAGGAATTTTACGCCGGCAACCTCACGCGCCGCGTCCGTCGAGCCGCCCTGCCCGCCGCCCATGGCAAGCTTGCGCTTGGCATCGGCGAGTTCCCGCTCGAGCTTGCGGCGCTCGTCCATCAACCCTTCGACGCGCGAAAGTACGTCGGCAGGCTGAACCTTCAGCGACGAAGCAAGCGTTTTCACGCGCTCGTCCTGTTCGGCCAGATATTCGCGGGCGTTCTCACCGGTGACCGCCTCGATGCGGCGGACACCCGCGCCGACGGCACTTTCGCTAAGGATGCGCACAAGCCCGATCTGACCGGTCGCGGCGACATGCGTGCCGCCGCAGAGTTCGATCGAATAAGGCTTGCCGGCCTTCGTGCCGCGCACGCCCTGCCCCATAGCGACGACGCGCACTTCATCGCCGTATTTCTCGCCGAACAGCGCCATCGCACCTTCGGCAATCGCGTCATCCACGCTCATCAGCCGCGTCGTTACCGGCGCGTTCTGCAGCACGATCTCGTTTGCCATATCCTCAACGACCTTGAGCTCTTCGGCGGACATCGGCTTCGGATGCGAAACATCGAAACGCAGGCGTTCGGGCGCGACCAGCGAACCCTTCTGCGCCACGTGCGTACCCAGCACTTCGCGCAGCGCCTCATGCAGCAAGTGCGTTGCCGAGTGATTGGCGCGCAGGCGCGACCGGCGGGCATGATCGACGGTCAGCGCGACGGCCTCGTCGGTCTTCAGTAAACCTTCGACGACAGTCCCTGAATGCACGAACAGGCCTTCGCCCTTCTTCTGCGTATCGGTGATTTCCACTTTCGCATGGTCCGAGCTGATGATGCCTGTGTCGCCCATCTGGCCGCCGGATTCGCCGTAGAACGGCGTCTGGTTGACGACGATCTGCACCTTGTCGCCGGCCGAGGCGGATGCGACGGCGGCACCGTCCCTGACGATCGCCTGGACGACGCCTTCGGCGGTCTCCGTGTCGTAGCCCAGGAATTCGGTCGCGCCATGCTTCTCCTTGAGTTCGAACCAGATGGTCTCGGTCGCCTTGTCGCCGGAGCCGGCCCAATGCGAGCGGGCTTCGGCCTTCTGACGCTCCATCGCATCGGTAAAGCCGGCGAGATCGACGCCGATTTCGCGGGCGCGCAGCGCATCTTGCGTCAGGTCGAGCGGAAAGCCGTAGGTGTCATAGAGCTTGAATGCCGTCTCGCCGTCGAGCATATCGCCCTTGCCGAGCGTCATCGTCGCGTCGGAAAGCAGCGACAGGCCGCGCTCCAGCGTCTTGCGGAAACGGGTTTCCTCGAGTTTCAGCGTCTCGGAGATCAGTGCTTCGGCGCGTGCTAGCTCCGGATAGGCGCGGCCCATCTGCTGGACGAGCGCCGGCAGCAGCTTCCAGATCAGCGGTTCCTTGGCACCCAGGAGCTGCGCATGGCGCATGGCCCGGCGCATGATGCGGCGCAGCACGTAGCCGCGGCCTTCGTTCGACGGCAGCACGCCATCGGCAATGAGGAATGCGGATGAGCGCAGATGGTCGGCGATGACGCGGTGGCTCGCCCGGCGCTCACCCTCGGCCCTGACGCCGGTTGCCTCCTCCGAAGCTTCGATCAGCGCGCGAAACAGATCGATATCGTAATTGTCGTGCTTGCCCTGCAGCACGGCCGCCACGCGCTCCAGTCCCATGCCGGTATCGATCGAGGGACGCGGAAGGTCGACGCGCTCGTCCTTCGTCAACTGCTCATATTGCATGAAGACGAGGTTCCAGATCTCGATGAAGCGGTCGCCGTCTTCCTCCGGAGAGCCGGGAGGGCCGCCCCAGATGTGATCGCCGTGATCGTAGAAGATCTCCGAACAGGGACCGCACGGGCCGGTATCACCCATCGCCCAGAAATTATCGCTGGTCGGAATGCGGATGATATTTTCGTCCGAAAGCCCGGCGATCTTCTTCCAGAGGTTAAAGGCTTCGTCGTCCGTGTGATAGACGGTGACCAGCAGGCGCTTGGCGTCGAGACCGAATTCCTTGGTGATCAGGTTCCAGGCAAGCTCGATCGCCCGTTCCTTGAAATAATCGCCGAAGGAGAAATTGCCGAGCATCTCGAAAAAGGTATGGTGGCGCGCGGTATAGCCGACATTGTCGAGGTCATTGTGCTTGCCGCCGGCGCGGACGCATTTCTGTGCCGTCGATGCCGTCCTGTAGGGGCGCTGTTCCAGGCCCGTGAAGACGTTCTTGAACTGTACCATGCCGGCATTGGTGAACATCAGCGTCGGGTCGTTGCGCGGCACGAGCGGGCTCGACGGCACGATCTCGTGGCCGTTCGTCTTGAAATAGTCGAGGAAGGTCGACCGGATATCGTTCACGCCGCTCATGCTATGCCCTTCAATGCTGCCCAAGGCAGGTCAAACTCAAATCCAGTGGCTTTTATCGTCCGCATTAACCACTGTCCAGCAGACAAAGAAAACCGGCCGCATTCTGATCAAGGAATGCTGCCGGTTTCGATACATCAAAACTGAAGCTGCAAATTACATATCCGTGTCTGTATCGCCATCGTTGGCGTCCGGCCCGCCATTCTGCAGGAAGCGGTCAGCAATCAGCCCCGCATTCTGCCGAAGCGCCATCTCGATCTCGCGGCCGAGATCCGGGTTGTCGCGGATGAAGAGCTTGGCATTCTCGCGGCCCTGGCCGAGGCGCTGGCTGTTATAAGAGAACCAGGCACCGGATTTCTCGACGATGCCGGCCTTGACGCCGAGATCGATCAGTTCGCCAGTCTTCGAGACACCCTCGCCATACATGATATCGAATTCCACCTGCTTGAAGGGAGGCGCCATCTTGTTCTTAACGACCTTGACGCGGGTCTGGTTGCCGACAACCTCTTCGCGCTCCTTGACCGCGCCGATACGGCGGATGTCGAGCCGGACGGAGGCGTAGAACTTCAGCGCGTTGCCGCCTGTCGTCGTTTCGGGCGAGCCGAACATGACGCCGATCTTCATGCGGATCTGATTGATGAAGATGACCATGGTGTTCGACTTGGAGATAGACGCCGTGAGCTTGCGCAGCGCCTGGCTCATCAGGCGCGCCTGTAGGCCTGGAAGGCTGTCGCCCATCTCGCCCTCGATTTCGGCGCGCGGTGTCAGCGCTGCAACGGAGTCGACGACGAGAACGTCGACGGCGCCGGAGCGCACCAGCGTATCGGTGATTTCGAGCGCCTGCTCGCCGGTATCCGGCTGCGAGATCAGGAGGTTCTGGAGATCGACGCCGAGCTTGCGGGCATAGACCGGATCGAGCGCATGTTCTGCATCGACGAATGCGCAGATGCCGCCCTTTTTCTGCGCTTCGGCGATCGTCTGCAACGCAAGCGTCGTCTTGCCGGAGCTTTCCGGTCCGTAGATCTCGATGATGCGGCCCTTGGGCAAACCGCCGATGCCGAGCGCGATATCGAGGCTGAGGGAACCGGTCGAAATAGTTTCGATCTCGACAACATTCTCGTTGGAGCCGAGTTTCATGATCGAGCCCTTGCCGAACGACCGCTCAATCTGTGAGAGTGCCGCTTCAAGCGCCTTGCTTTTGTCCACCGATTTGTCCTCTACGAGCCGCAATGAATTTTGAGACATCCGATCCACCTTTAGGTTATTGAAGCCGCTTGAGCAATGTCTGGTTTGTACTCTATTTGTTCCAGTCGCGCAATAGGTGCCCAAATAATTGAAAGAAAAAGGTAAAACAGCTCGTGTTCTATATATGTTTTATCGATGCAAAGCAACGCCTTAGGAGGCGTCACACCAAGGCTGCCGCATCCGGCGCCCTGCTACGATTCGTTTCCTCCATCGGCTGGGAGCATTCAGGGCGATGAAAAGAATCCTCGTTCTCGGCGGCGCACATATCGATCGGCGCGGGCGCATTTCCGGCGAGACGGCGCCAGGCGCCAGCAACCCGGGCGCTTGGTTCGAGGAACCGGGCGGCGGCGGCTTCAATGCTGCGAGAAACCTTGCACGGCTCGGCGTGGACGTCACCATGATCTCGCCGCGCGGGGGCGATCCGGCGGGCGAGATGGTGACGGAGGCGGCTTATGCAGCCGGCATCAATGACCGGCCGTTCGTCTTTCTCGATCGCAAGACACCGAGCTACACGGCCATTCTGGAGCGGGACGGCAACCTAGTGATCGCGCTCGCGGACATGGAGCTTTACCGTTACTTCGTCCCGCGCCGGCTGGCGATCCGCTGGGTGCGCGAAGCCTTCGCCGCAAACGACCTCATCCTTTTCGATGCGAACCTGCCGGAAGAGACGATCGCAGCGATCGTCAGCCGCGCCAATTCGCTCGGCGTACCGGTGGCCGCGATTGCCATATCGCCGGCAAAGGTGGTCAAGCTCAAGCCCTGCATCTGCGGCATCGACCATCTCTTCCTCAACGAGGCGGAGGCCGCAGCCCTGACCGGCCAATGCCCGGACAAGCCGGAGGATTGGGCGTCACTGCTCGGTGATATCGGCCTGAAGAGCGGCGTCATCACGCGCGGGCAGCGCGAACTGATCGCCTTCGGCAAGGGTGGCACCTTCTGCCTGCAGCCGCCGTCGGTCGAGACCATCGCCGACGTAACGGGCGCCGGAGATTCGCTTGCAGCCGGGGTCCTCTTTGCCTTGATGCAGGATCTGCCGCTCGAGGAAGCCCTGCGGCACGGCGTGGCCGCTGCTGCACTCACGGTCCAGTCGCCCTATGCCGTCAACGAAAAACTCTCCGCGGAACTGCTTGTGGAAACCCTTGCCCTTGTTCAGCGTGCCAGAATTCTGCATTGAAGCGGCAACATCGATGAAACGGAAGAGACAATGACGAAACCGATCTCCCCCCTCCTGCCGGTCTCCTATTCCAAGGAGGTTGCCGCTGCAAAGCAGCGCGGCGCGCCGCTGGTGGCGCTTGAATCGACGATCATCACGCACGGCATGCCCTACCCCGGCAATATCGAAATGGCGCGCAGTGTCGAGGCGATTATCCGTGAGCAGGGTGCCGTTCCGGCAACGATTGCCGTCATTCACGGCGTCCTGCATATCGGCTTGGAGCCGGAACAGCTTGAGAAGCTCGCGAAGGAAAAGGACGTGATGAAAGTCTCGCGCGCCGATCTCGCCTTCGCGATCGCCGAGCGCCGCACCGGTGCCACGACGGTAGCTGCCACGATGATCGCCGCTGCTTGTGCCGGCATCAAGGTCTTTGCGACCGGCGGCATCGGCGGCGTGCATCGCGGTGCCGAAGAGAGCTTCGACATCTCGGCCGACCTGCAGGAGCTTGCCCGCACCGGCGTCATCGTCGTCTGCGCCGGCGCAAAGGCGATCCTCGATATCCCAAAGACGCTGGAAGTGCTGGAGACCAGCGGCGTTCCTGTCGTCACCTACGAGAGTGCCGAGTTCCCGGCCTTCTGGTCCCGTTCCTCGGGCCTGCGCAGCCCGCTGACGTTGAACAGCCCGGCCGCCATCGCCAATTTCCAGATCACCCGCGAACAGCTTGGCATCGAGGGCGGCATGCTGATCGCCAATCCGGTCCCTGAAGAAGATGAAATTCCGCGCGAGGAGATGGAGATCTATATCAAGCGCGCACTCGACAGCGCCGAGCGCGACGAAATCAGCGGCAAGACCGTGACACCTTATCTTCTCAGCACGATATTCGATCTGACCGACGGACGGAGCCTGCAGACGAATATCGCGCTCGTCGAGAACAATGCCCGCCTGGCGGCAGAAATTGCCGTGGCGCTCGACGATTGAGATTTTGACGGGAGGCGCTTGCCGCCTCCCCTATTCGCCTTCCAGGGTTTCCTTGACGACGACGGCGAGCTGCTTCAGCGAGAAGGGCTTCGGCAGGAACCCAAACTTGGCGTCCGGAGGCAGGTTGCGGGCGAAAGCGTCTTCCGCATAGCCGGAAACGAAGATGAATTTCAGGTCCGGATATCGCTTGCGCAATTCGCGCAGCAGCGACGGGCCGTCCATTTCCGGCATGACGACGTCAGAAACGACGATGTCCACCTTGCCGTCCAGCTCGTCCATGATGTCGAGCGCTTCGACGCCTGAGCCGGCCTCGTGCACGGTGTAGCCGCGCGTTTCCAGCATGCGCTTGCCGCCGCGGCGCACCGCTTCCTCGTCCTCTACGAGCAGGATGACGGCGTTGCCCGTCAGATCTTCCGGTTGTTCCGGCTGAGCTGCGGCCGGCATTTGTTGAGCCGCACCGGTCTCGGCTGCCGCAACAGCGTCCGCCTCGGCGGCGACAGCCGCGTCGAGGGCGTGGCGCGGCAGGAAGACCCGGAAGGTCGTTCCCTTCCCGACTTCGGATTCCGGCTGAATATAGCCGCCGGACTGTTTGACGATGCCGTAGACCATCGCCAGCCCGAGACCCGTGCCCTTGCCCACCTCCTTGGTTGTGAAGAAGGGCTCGAATATCTTGTCCATGATGTCGGGCGCAATGCCGGTGCCGGTATCGGCCACCTCGATCAGCACCATGTCCTCATGCGGCATGTAGGAATAATTGAAACCGGCCACTTCCGCCGCCGTCACGTTGCGGGTGCGCAGCGTCAGCTTGCCGCCCTCGGGCATCGCGTCGCGCGCATTGACGCAAAGATTGATAAGCACCTGCTCGAACTGCGACAGGTCAGTCTTCACCGGCCAGAGATCGCGGCCGTATTCGACATCGAGCTTGACGTTGGTGCCGGATAACAGCCGGTCGACAAGCATGCGCAGGTCGCCGACGACATCCGTGAGGTTCAATACCGTCGGACGCATCGTCTGCTTGCGCGAGAAGGCAAGCAGCTGGCGGACGAGAACCGCGGCGCGGTTCGCATTGCGCTTGATTTCCATCAGGTCGGCAAAGCTTGCATCGGACGGCCGCGCTTGCAGCAGCAGATGGTCGGAAGACAACAGGATCGCCGTCAGCACGTTGTTGAAGTCGTGCGCGATTCCGCCGGCAAGCGTGCCGACCGCATTCATCTTTTGCGTCTGCGCCATCTGCGCTTCCAGCGCCTTTTGTTCCGTCATCTCGACGGCATAAACGATCGCGGCCTCTTCCGGCGCCTCGTCGCTCTGGTCGATGACAGCGTTGACGTAGAAACGGAAATGACGCGCTTCATCGTTCGGCATGCGCGAGTCGATCGGCGGGATATCGCCCTGGCGGTCCTTTGCCGCCACCAGGGCATCCTTCAGCCTCTGTCGATCGCTTTCCTGAAGGATGACTTCCAGCGCTGCGCCATTTTCGACGTCATCGCGCGAAACGATGCCGGAGAAGAGCTTGAGGAATGGCGCATTCGTGCGCAGGATCCGACCGTCGCCGTCGACCGAGGCGATCGCCATCGGCGTGTTGTTGAAGAAGCGCGTGAAGCGCATCGCCGCGGCAGAAGCGGATTGCTCGTTCTCGCCGCCCGATTGCCGCCTGAGCACGATCGTCCGGCTCTCGCCCGGCGCGCCGTCGCGCATGGAAGTCACGCTGTGTATGATCTGCACCGGCAGGCTCTGTCCGTTCGCCTTCTTGAGGTCGAGGTCGAGCGTATCGGTTTTCTTAAGACCGGGCTCGGCCTGCACCGACTGAATCAGTGCCAGCCCGCCGCCTGCCACGAGATCTCCGATCGTCATCGAGCCCGGCACGAACTTCGTGAGGTCGAGTCCCAGCCATTCGGCAAGTGTTGCGTTCAGGTAGAAAATCTCGCCCTTGCGCCCTGCCGAGAAGAAACCTGCCGGCGCATGGTCGAGGTAATCGATCGCGTTCTGCAGTTCCTTGAAGAAGCGCTCCTGGTCATCGCGCTCGGCGGTGATGTCGCTGATCTGCCAGATATGCAGCGGCTTGCCGGAGCCTTCCTCGGTTCGCAGGGTTCGCGCCTTGAGACGGTACCAGTGAGCGCCAGAATTGTTCGTTGCCGGGCCAAGGGTCCGCAGCAGACGGAATTCCTCCTGGCCTTCCTTGCCCTCGCGCAGCCCGTTCGACAGACGGTAAAGCGCCTCGTTCGATTCCCGGTGGCGTGAAAGCAGCGCTTCGAGCGTCTGCACTTCGGTCGGTTTGCGGGCGCCGGTCAGCTTTCCATAGGCCGCGTTGGCATAAATGATCCGGCCCTTCCCATCGGTAATCAGCGAACCGTCCGGATGGCTATTGAGAAATGACCTGGCGAGACTATCCGATTGCCGCTGGGGCATGACCTCGATGAAGCCGATGACCGAGGAAACGAGGAAGAAGATGCCGACCATGGCCAGCACGCCCAGCACGCCGAGGACCATTTCATTTTCGAGCGAATCCTTGAAGTACACAAAGCTGCCTGCGGCTGCGACAAGCACAAGCGCCAGAAGAATGATGCGAACAGCCGTTCCCGAGCGTCCTCCGCGATCCACGATCGGGGCATTGTAGTCGTCAGCCTGACGTGGTGTCGTCATCTATTCCTCACATGAGCCTGTCCAACATTCGCTTATAATCTCAAGACAAAGCAGGAATCAGGCGTTCGTTCCTTCTTAGCAAGTTGCTGCGTCCGCAAAAACACTGTGAAGAGCCAAGAATGCTTGAATTCACAACGAACGGCGCCACTTTCGACAACCAAGCGCGCCGCAGAAACATGTCCTGGCGTTCGGACATGACTGGACAATCAGGCTGCCTATTGCCTAAGGAGCTGAAAAGCCGTCATGTTATGGCGAACGCGGCAACCGGAGTAAAAGATCATGTTCGACGAAGTAATGGGCGCCTATGGCAGCCGTTTCCTCCTCGCAGCGGGCGGCGTCGGCATCGCGCTGGTGCTCCTGATCGGTATCTTGTGGATCCTCCGCAGCCGAGCGCCCTCACCCTTTGTACGCGGCGGCAAGAACCGTCTGCCGCGATTGCAGGTGCTGGATGCCGCAGCCGTCGATACGCGCCGCCGGCTGGTGCTCGTGCGCCGTGACGACGTTGAGCATCTGATCATGATCGGTGGTCCGACCGACATCGTTATCGAAAGCCGCATCCTGCAGGATACAGATGAGGGTTCCGACCACGCCTTCATAGCGCCCTTAGCCCCGCCGGCGCCTCGGCCGGAGCCTGTCGTTTCGACGCCCGAAGAGCCGCCCGTCAAGCCGGCAAGACCGGTCACAGCTTTCGAGCGCGAACCGGAACCTGACGAACCCTATGCTCCGGCTCCGGCTCCGGCTCCCGCGCCTGCCGTCGAGCCGCGTCTGCATCCCGTGGCAACCGCTCCTGCCGTAGCGCCCGCACAACAGGAGCCCGCAGCGCCGTCTGCGGCAACATCGGCCGTGGCGGCAAAAATCGAGCGGGAGCCTGCCAGCCCTGCTGCTTTGCCGCCGATCATTCCGAGGCCTGCGGAGCGGCCCGCCGCCGCCCCGGTGATCGAGGCAGCCAGCGCCGCCGACATCCTCGACGCGGCGCGCCAGCGCGTTCTGCCGCAGCAGCGGATGGAGCCGCAGGTCTCGACGCCGCCAGCACAGAGCCTTCCGACCGTCGCCGAAGGCATACCTGTCGTGACCGGCGACGCTGCCACCACCTCGAAGGCAGCGCCCAGCGACTTCGAGCGCATTCTTCAGGAAGAGATGAACAATACGCTTGCGGCGCAGCGTATTGTTCCCGCTGCGAACGCCCCTGCCCGCCCGGTTCCGCCGCAGCCCGGCAACCCGCAGCGCCGCGATCCGGACATGGCACCGATCACCGGCGCCGATGCCGACCTTCAAAAGGAAGTGGCCCGCATCTTTGGCGAAATGAGCGTCAATCGCGAAAAGTAAGCCGCCCTGCCTGCAGGAAAGCTCTCGCAAGAAAAAAGGCACCGCAGACTGCGGTGCCTTTAATTTCTACGAAGAACTTTGAAAAGCTCACTCGTCGCGATAAACCTTTTCGCGCCGCTCGTGGCGCTCCTGCGCCTCGATCGACAGAGTTGCGATCGGACGTGCGTCGAGACGCTTGATGCCGATCGGCTCGCCGGTTTCCTCGCAGTAGCCATAGGTGCCGTCTTCGATCCGCTGCAATGCTGCATCGATCTTGGAAATCAGCTTTCTCTGGCGGTCGCGGGCGCGAAGTTCGATCGCCCGGTCCGTTTCTGAAGAGGCTCGATCCGCGAGGTCCGGATGGTTGGCGCTTTCTTCTGCGAGATGGTCGAGTGTCTCGCGCGCTTCTCTAAGGATATCGTTTCTCCAGGCAACAAGTTTGGCTCTGAAGTAAGCCCGCTGATTTGCGTTCATGAATTCCTCGTCTTCCGAGGGAACGTAGCTGCTAAGATCGATCTTCTCACTCAACGCGATTCTCCTGAAGAACATCTCATATGGCGGGGTGTATATCCCAAGCGCTATCGCGGGTTCAAGCCAAATACGACAGGTAAACAGATTTTTAAATCTGTCATATTTTTAAGCTAACAGACTATTTTCGCACCACTATTAGGAATGCTGGTTGTTGCTTCCCGTTCAAGAACGCGTGTTGAGCTTACTGTTTTGCGCCATCGCTATGCCGATGCGGTTGACGGCGGTGATCTGCGGACGCTACTGAAAAGGCTCCTTCGCTCGTGGAATCTTCTATGGCCGCAACCTTGCCCTCGCCTTCACGAATCTATCTGTTGCGGCATGCAGAAGCCGCCTGGGCGCAGCCCGGCGAACGGGATTTTGACCGGCCTTTGAATGAAAAGGGCTATGACGACGCGGAACTCGTGGCAGACCGCGCCGCCGACAAAGGCTACCGGCCGGAGCTTTTGATAAGCTCCACTGCGAGGCGCTGCCGCGAGACCACGGACGCCGTGCATCGCGCTATGGGATTGTCGCTCGACATCCGCTACGTCGACCAACTCTACAACGCCACCCCCGAGGTCTACCTCGATATCATCGACAGCCAGACCGTGGGCTCCGTCATGCTTGTCGGTCACAACCCGACAACCGAGCAGACGCTTGAAGCGCTCATCGGTCACGATGCCCTGCTCCGTGCATTGCCGGACGGCTTTCCCACGGCGGGCCTTGCAGTCCTCGATTTCGACGGCGCGTCTGCAGGGTGGAAGCTTACCGACTTCGTGCACGACTGACGTCTTTCGCGCCGCTTCTTTTTCGGACAGCATCCACGTCCTATATGCTTGAGCACTGACAATCGGAATTCCGCCTTGCCGCCAAGCCTGACATCCCTTACCGGCGACGCGCGTATCGCGCTCGACAACCTCGCAGACCGCGCCTCGAGTCTCGTCAAACCGACGATCCGCCTCGGCGTCACCGGGCTTTCCCGGTCCGGTAAGACGGTCTTCATCTCGTCCCTCGTGCATAATTTGCTGCATGGCGGACGCCTGCCGCTTTTCGAGCCGGTTCAGTCCGGCCGGGTGTCGGCCGTGCGACTGGAACATCAGCCGGATGACGCCGTGCCACGTTTCCAGTACGAGGATCATATCCGGGCGCTGGTGAAGGACCGTGTCTGGCCGGATTCGACCCGCGCCATATCCGAACTGCGCATCACGCTGAATTATCAGAGCGCCAGTGGCTGGAACCGTCTGTTCTCGCCCGGCCGTCTCTCGATCGATATCGTCGATTATCCCGGAGAGTGGCTGCTTGATCTACCGCTGCTGGCCAAGGACTACCGGACCTTCAGCGAGGAGACGCTGGCGCTCGCCCGCAGCGGCATCCGCGCGGAACTTTCTCGCGGCTGGTTGGCACTGACCGGAGCCATCGACGTCAAGGCGCCCGCCGATGAGATGCAGGCGCGCGATCTCGCGACGGCTTTCACCGATTACCTGAAAGCCTGCAAGGCCGACGAGCGCTCGCTGTCGACATTGCCGCCCGGCCGCTTCCTGCTTCCCGGCGACCTTGAAGGTTCTCCCGCGCTCACCTTCGCGCCGCTCGCTTTGCCTTCCGAAGGCAAACCGCCCAAAGGTTCGCTCTGGGCAATGATGGAGCGCCGCTACGAGGCCTACAAATCCGTCGTCGTCAAACCCTTCTTCCGCGAACATTTTGCCCGGCTCGACCGCCAGATCGTTCTCGTCGACGCGCTGCAGGCGATAAACCGCGGCCCGGAGGCGATCCAGGATCTGGAGCGCGCGTTGACGGATGTGCTTGCCTGCTTCCGTCCCGGTACGAACTCGCTGCTTTCGTCGCTCCTCGGCCGCCGGATCGACCGCGTTCTCGTGGCCGCCACGAAAGCCGATCATCTGCATCACGAAAGCCACGACCGCCTCGATGCGCTGACGCGCCGCCTTGTCGAGCGCGCCGTCCACCGGATCGGCATGGCAGGCGCCGGCTTCGACGTCATGGCACTTGCCTCGGTGCGCGCCACGCGGGAGGCGACCGTCAAGCGCGACGGCCACGATCTGCCGGTGATCGTCGGCACGCCAATCGATGGCGAAACGATCGCCGGCGAGCGCTTCGACGGCATGAGGAAGACGGCGGTCTTCCCGGGCGACCTTCCGCAAGACCCCGAAAGCCTGTTCGACGGCATTGAATCTGCCAGCCGCGATGTCCAATTGCCGGATGTTAACATTGTGCGCTTCCGGCCGCCGCAGCTCGAGGAAACCGGCAGCGGCATCAAGCTTTCGGTCCCGCATATCCGGCTCGACCGGGCCATGCAGTTTCTGTTTGGAGACCGCCTCGCATGAGCAAACCCGCTTCTGGAGATTCGGACCGGCCGCGCCGCACACCGGCGGCCTTTGCCTATGAGGACGATCCGCGCGCCGTCGAGACGGACAGGAAGCAGGAGGCCCGCAAGCCGGCAAGCTTCGGCGGCGAAGTCGTCCTCACATCGGACGAAGACGACCCCTTCATCAATTCGGACAAGGATATCGCCCCCTTGCCGGTCGCAGTGCCGCGCAAACGGCGCACCTCCTTTGCCAAGATCGCACTAACTGCTTTCGGCGTCCTGCTTTCGCTCGCCTTCGGCCTGTGGACCGACAGCCTGATCCGCGACCTCTTTTCCCGCGCCGACTGGCTTGGTTACACGGCGCTGGCGGCGCTCGCGATCGGCATCCTCGCCGTCGTCGCCATCGTGATCCGCGAAACGGCGGGTATAATGCGCCTCGCGGCGGTGCAGACGATCAAGGCCGAGGCGGAAGCCGCCATACTGGAGACGAAGCCCGCCAAGGCACGCGCCCTGGTGAAGAACCTTTCAAACCTGCTTGCCGGAAAGCCGGAAACCGCCAAGGGCCGCGCAACCTTGAAAGCCGCCGAAGGCGACATCATCGACGCGCCGCATCTCGTCGCACTCGCCGAACGCGAATTGCTGGCGCCTCTGGACCGCCAGGCAAGAGCGCTGATCGTCAATTCATCGAAGCGCGTTTCGATCGTTACCGCTGTCAGCCCGCGCGCGATCGTCGATCTGCTCTACGTGCTTTTCGAAGCCTCGCGCCTGATCCGCGCCATGGCCGAGCTTTATGGCGGCAGGCCCGGCACGCTTGGGATGATTCGCCTGATGCGGGATGTTCTGGCGCATCTCGCCGTCACCGGCTCGATCGCCGTCGGCGACAGCCTCGTGCAACAGGTCCTGGGCCACGGCCTTGCCTCCAAGCTCTCGGCCAGGTTCGGCGAAGGCATTATCAACGGGTTGATGACAGCCCGTATCGGCATAGCTGCGATGGATCTGTGCCGTCCGCTTGCGTTCCGCGCATTGAAGCGGCCGGGAATCGGCGACTTCATCGGCGATCTGGCGCCCTCCGTAGTGCCGCGCACCGGTCGCAAATAAACATTTTCGCACCTGGCGCCTTCCGTAACGGAGGGAATTGCAAAACGCAGGAAATTCATGGCACTGGCAATATGAATTGAATTTGGCGAGCCTTTGGAAAGCCCTTTGTTTCCGTGCATTTCGGCCCATTGGAAACCAAGCATTAACCATTATTCGGCAAAACTCCAGGCTACTAACGGGTGGTGTTTGCCAAGGAAAATCCATGTATTCGCGCAAAGTTCTCTTCGTATGCGGGCTCGTCGCCGCGGCATTGTCTCCGGCGGCCGATATTGCCCCTGCTGCCACCGCCGCCACACGCGACAAGGCTTTCTTCGAGTCTGTTGCGGGCAACTGGAGAGGTCCGGGCGAAATCGTCGCCGGCAAATACAAGGGCACGAAATTTAGCTGCAACCTCATCGGTTCTGCCGTGAGCGACGGCGGCGCCGGCATCAAGCTCGACGGCTCTTGCCGCGTTGGCGTGTTCAAACAGCCGATGTCCGCCGTCATCACCCAGTCGCGCGGCGGCTATAAGGGCAAATTCCTTGATGGTGCCGCCGGTAAGGGTCTCGATGTCGTCTCGGGCACCGTCACACAGGACACCGTCGTCGTCGGCCTGAACCGCGCCAAGCTGAACGGCGCGATGATCGCCCGCGTCCGCGACGACAAGACGATGAACGTCACCGTGTCGGTAAAGGTCGAGGATCGCATGGTGCCGGTGATCGGCCTCACCCTGACCCGCCAGATCGATGAAATGACGGTCGGCTCCGTCGAGTAAGGGCTGTACGATAGCAGTCACCCAAGCGGCGGATTTTCCGCCGCTTTTTCATTTCAGGCGCTGCGCCACCACTCGCGATCGGCATCGGCGATCTCGATGCCTTGGATATCTGCTCGCGAAAGCCAATCCGCGACGGTGCGGCCCTTGACGATGAGGTCCGCGGCAAAATCTGCAAGCGGCATCAGAACGAAGCCTCGCTCGGTCATGCGCGGATGCGGCAGTTCCAGCCTCGGCGCCCCCTGTTCGATATCGTCGAATGTCAGCAGATCGATGTCGAGCGTTCGCGGTCCCCAACGCTCGATGCGCTCGCGTTTCATGTCGCGCTCGATGCCGAGACAGACGTCGAGCAATGCCTCCGGTTCGAGCAACGTATGGAGTGCCGCGCATGCATTGAAGAAGAAGGATTGGTCCGTCTTGCCCCAGGGCGGCGTGCGGTAGAGCCGCGACACGGCGGTGAGCCGGCAATCGTCACGCCCGTCGAGCTTCCGCAGGGCGGCAGCCATCGATTTCACGGGGTCACCGAGATTGCCGCCGAGACCGAGCGTGGCGGGTCTGAAACGATCAGCCGGCAAAGTGTTCAACGCTCACCTGTACGAAATCGAGAACGCCGGGCACTGGCGCATTCGGCTTGCGCACCGTGATCTTGGCGCGCCTGATCTGATGAAACTTTTCGCAGAGACCCTTGGCGATATCGAGCGCCAGCGCTTCGATCAGGTTGCGGCGCCTGCCGGTGACGATCTCCTCGATCACGGTGAAGGCAATCCCGTAGTTCACGGTATCGTCGATCGAGTCGCTTTCGAGCGCACCCGCCGCGACGACGTCGAGCTCGGCATCGACGAAGAACCGCTGTCCGAGGAACTCCTCTTCGTCGTGAACCCCGTGACGCGCAAAGAACGCGCAATTCTGCAGCGTGATTGTATATTTCGTGCCCATCAGCCTTCTCTTTGCTCGAAATCCCGGCGCGCCGCCAGCATAGCATCCGCGACCGCCAGCGCATCCCTGTTGATTGCGACATTGTGCACCCGGAAAACCGCAGCACCCTGAAGCCTGAGCAGTGCGCTGCTCGCCGCCGTTGCAACGTCGCGCTCAGCCGCATCCCGTCCTGTGACAGCACCGACGAAGCGCTTTCGCGATGTGCCCGCCAGCAGCGGCAATCCGAAACGCTGCAATTCGGCAAACCTCGCCATCAGCTCCAGGTTCTCGTCGGCGTCCTTGGCAAAGCCGAATCCCGGATCAAGCACGATCCGCTCGCGCATGACGCCTGCTTCCGCGGCGATCTCCAGGGAGCGGACCAAGAAATGATATTGATCCGCAATCACGTCCGGCAGCTTCTCGCGTTCGCGGCCCGTATGCATGAGGCAGAGTCCGGCGCCGGTATCGGTCGAAACCCTCGCGATCTCCGCCTCCTTCTGCAATCCGAAGACGTCGTTGATGATATGCGCGCCGGCCCCGACGGCGAGCCGCGCCGTCTCCGCCCGGTAGGTGTCGATCGAAATCAGCGCATCGCTCCTGCCGCGCAGAGCCTCGATCACCGGCAGCACGCGGGACTGCTCTTCCGCAGGGCTGACTTCGGCAGCACCCGGGCGTGTCGACTCCCCGCCGATGTCGATGATCGCGGCTCCCTCGCTGACGGACTGAAGGGCATGCTCGACGGCGGCATCCACGCTTTCGTAGCGTCCGCCATCCGAAAAGGAATCCGGCGTCACATTGATGATCGCCATGATTACGCCGCGCGGCCCGAGTTCTATTTCGCGGCCATGCGCCACGCGCCAGAAACTGCTTCGAAGCTGTAGCATCGGGGTTTATCCCATTGATAATAAAAAAAGCCGACGCCCTGTATTGCGCTCGCGGTGGCTATGCCCCAAGCTCCGCCGAACTTCAACACGGGTAGCGTCAAGAATGCCTTCCGCATCGCGTTATATGCGTTTCGTCCTTGCTTTTTCCACGACGGTTGCCCTCTGCATTCCCGCCTCGGCTCAAGTCGTTGCGACCAAAAGCTACTCCTATTTCGACATCCGAGGAAAGAGTGCCGGCGAGCTCGATGAGGAACTGAGCCGCCGCGGGCCGACGGCGAGTGGCTCCTCCGCGCGCCACCCCGGCGCCACGAAAATCCGCTTCGGCGGCGAGGCGACCTACGTGCAGAGCAACGGCCGCTGCCGCATCACCAGCGCAAAGGTGACCGTTCACACGCAGATCATCCTGCCGCGCTGGCGAAACCGCAACGGCGCCAGCAAACAGCTGTCGACGATCTGGGATGCACTCTCGAGCGACATCAAAAGGCATGAGGAGCGACACGCGGAAATCGCCCGCACACAAGCGCGTCTCATGGAGCGACGGATCCTCGCGCTGCCCGCCCAGCGCAGCTGCGGAGCCATGCAGGAGCTTGTCACGGAAGAATCTAATCGCGGAATAGAAGAACACGACAGGTTGCAGGCGCGTTTCGACCGCATCGAGGCAGTCAACTTTCAGAGCAGGATGATGCGCTTGCTCAACAAGCGAATCAGTTCGTCCGGCAGCGAAAAATAACCCAATCTTCGCAATAAGCACGCGATATCGTTAGCTGAGCAACGAAACTTATGCGAAGCTTTCCTCCTCCAAAGCCTGTTAATGATGAAAATTAGCGATATGCGACTCAACCCGCACGCGCTAATATGAACACATTCGGAAGTTCAGGTGGGATTGACCTGATCTTCTGTTACTGGGTTCTCCTGGCGCGTTCTAAGCCGCGGGCGGTCCTCCCTCGCCCGATGGTTATGCGCCCGCCTCGCCTCGCACGTCATCCGGCGCGCGAGGCTTTTTTTGCACAGATCAGGCCTGGCGCTCGGGCACCTGGACGATAAGTCCGTCGAGCGCCGCCTTCATTCTGATCTGGCAGGAAAGCCGCGAAGTCGGGCGGACATCGAAGGCGAAGTCGAGCATGTCTTCTTCCATCGCTTCCGGCGGGCCGACGCGCTCGGCCCATTCTTCGTCGACATAGACATGACAGGTCGCACAGGCGCATGCGCCGCCGCACTCGGCTTCTATGCCTGGCACCGAGTTGCGCACGGCATTCTCCATCACAGTGGAGCCTTGATCGACATCCAGATCGAAGCGCGTGCCGTCGAAGGCAACGATAGTCAGTTTGGGCATGATGCTTTCCGGTATTACATGAAGAGGGAGGATCGAAATTTTTCTTCCAACAAATCCGATGGGCAGTCAACATCGACCGCCTTCACGGTTTCATTCCATATTTAAAAGCGACGGGCTTTTCCATTTGCGTCATACCGCTGGCCACAAAAAGACCCGCTGTTCCGGAATGGAGCAGCGGGCCGAGTGGCTTAAAATGCTCGGCTCTAGCGGCTGAGCTTGAGAATGAAATTTTCGGCTTCGACGACAGCGGCTCCGACCGCGGCCATGCACGCTGCATCGCCGCAATTGTTCTCGAGCATGTCTGCCGCTTCGGATACCTGGAAGGCCCCAACCGCGCTCGCCGCCCCTTTCAGCCGGTGGGCAGCGGCTTGCATCTTCTTTGCATCGCCCGACGAAACCTCCTGCAGGCAGGCGCGTGCCTGGCGCGCAAATATCTTCAGGACCTCGACTTCAAGCGCCTTGTCGCCCATCGTCTGCTTTGCCAGATGAACAAGGTCGATCGGGCGGCCCTTTGAGGGGCAAGGCCCGTTTGAATTATCCGGCGCCTCGAACGCAATACTGACTGCTGCCATGTGCCAATTCTCCCGTCTTTACCCCGCAGGTGGATTCACACTGCGGTTGGAGAGTGGCGATCGCGTTAAATTCTGGCACATTGAGGGCGGAATTCTACCGCTATGGTTAACAACCGCTTAACGCCCCTAAATTATTGGTTTTTCGACGTCCGCCTGCGTTAAATTATGTTAACAACGGATTAATGGATGGTGATTAGCAAGGCTTCATTAATTGTCTCGGAAGCCCGGATGTGTCACTACGATACTAGTAAACTAGGTTTATGGTACGCGCCTTTGCTGGCCAAGTGGATAGTGGTAATGTTTTGATACCGTCCGTTTGAAAAAGCGGCTATCTACTCTGAAATGACATGCTTATCCGTACGTCGGCTCGGATGGGAAGGTCAAAGGCAAAGGTTGGAATCCGGACGCGGCACTGTCCGGGAAATGCGGCTGAACCGGCTGAGATGTAACGAGGCGTAACCGAATGGCGAACAACAAGTACAGCGAGTCGATCGAGGACAAGGCCTTCAAAGCATTGGACGAAGCTCTCCAGATCGACTTCAGCCAGCAGAAGGCGCCGTCTCGCGGCGCTAAAACGCCTGACGCCCCGGAGGCCAAAGTGTCCGACACGCCATCTGCCCGCAGCAATCAGCAGGACCAGGATGAGAGCCAGCGCCGCCGCGGCCGCGGCTCCAGGGCGGAGCAGGTGGCCCGCGCGCCGGCGCTGGCCGCGGCGAACGATGCAAACCGCATGACGGCCGCCTCCATTCTGAAATCGCTAGACGGCGGCTCGACGCGTTCGGCCGTGCGCAACGCCACGCTCTTCTCGCTGCTGTGGATCGTCGGCGGCGTCGGCCTGATGGCCCTGCTCTACTCGCCGCAGATCTGGCAGATCCGTTCCGTTACCGATCTCGCGGCCCTCCCCGGCGTCATTGCCGGCATCATCGGCATCATCGTGCCGGTGCTTCTGTTCTATGCCTTTGCAATCATGATCTCGCGCGCTCAGGACATGCGCAACGCCGCCCGCTCCATGGCGGAAGTGGCACTGCGTCTCTCCGAACCGGAAACGATCGCATCCGAACGCATCATGACGGTCGGCCAAGCCGTTCGCCGTGAAGTCTCCGCCATGAACGAAGGCATCGAGCGCACGATCGCGCGCGCTTCCGAGCTTGAAACCCTGGTTCACTCCGAAGTTAACGCGCTTGAACGCAGCTATGCCGATAATGAACTGCGCGTGCGCGGCCTGGTTCATGAACTCGGCTCCGAGCGCGAAGCGATCGTCAATCACGCGGAGCGCATCCGCAGCTCGATCGTCGGCGTCCATGACCAGCTGAAGGAAGACCTTTCGCTCGCGACGGAAGAGATCGCCGTACGCCTTGCGACGTCAGGCGAAGCCTTCGCATCGATGATCGACACCCGGGCTGCGACGCTGACGGAAAAATCGGAAACGGCGATCCAGTCGCTCGGCTCGCTTCTCGCAGCCAAGACCGACTCGCTGCTGCAGACGCTGACCTCCTCCGGTTTTGCGCTGGCACACGAATTCGACACGCGCCTGGAGTCGCTCACCTCCAACCTCAATGATCGCGGTGAGCAGTTGCTCAGCCAGTTCGAAACGCGTGCCTCCACTATGGACAGCAGCGCCGAGAAGCTGAATGCGGCGCTGAACGACCGCGCCCGCCAGCTGAACGAAATCCTGATTGCCCGCACCCGCGAAATCAACGAAAGTCTGACCGGTGGCGAACGCGAAATCACCGGCACGCTCGACGACGTGCTTGCCAAGCTCAACGCGTCGCTCGACGATAAGAGCGCAAGCTTCCGTCAAAGCCTGCAGTCCAGCGCCGACGACGCCATCATGGACCTCGACCTGCGCTCCGGCTTCTTCGACGAGCGCCTGCAGGCAACCGTCGCCCAGATGTCGACCGCGTTCGACGAGCGCGTGGCGGAATTCACAAACGCCTTCGACAAGCGCGCTGGTTCGCTCGACACCAAGCTGATGGAAAGCCTCGCGCGCATCAACGAGACGCTGGCCGGCGGCTCGGAATCGATCGACGGCATCCTCAATTCCAGCATCGAGCGCCTTGGCGCCTCGATGACCGACCAGTCCTTCGCGCTGGCGACTGCGCTGAGTACGGGTCAGGAAGTCCTCGAAAGCTCTCTTGGCAGCAAGGTCGACGAAATCTCCAACGCCCTTTCGGCCCGCACCAGCGAGATCACCTCTGCCCTGCAGTCTGCGAGCGGCGGGATTTCCGAGGCGCTCGCCTCCGGCGTTTCCGAGCTGCATGGCAGCCTTTCGGCCCGCAGCAGCGAGATCACTTCTGCCTTGCAGTCCGCAAGCGGCGAGATTTCTGAGGTGCTCGCCTCGGGCGTCTCCGATCTGCATGGCAGCCTTTCAGGCCGCACGAGCGAGCTCACCTTCGCGCTGCAGAGCGCAAAGGATGAAATTTCTGAGACGCTGGCGTCCGGCACCACCGATCTGCGGACGAACCTTTCGAGCCACACCGGCAAACTGACCTCCGCGCTCAAAAATGCTAAAAGCGAGCTTTCCGAGGCTCTCACATCCGGCACTTCTGAGCTGCAGGCGAATCTTTCGGGCCGCACCAGCGAATTGGCATCTGCTCTGCAGAACGCCACCGGTGAAATTTCGCTAGCGCTCGCAACCGGCACGTCCGAACTCCACAACAATCTCGCGGCGCGTTCGACGGAATTCCGCGAGACGCTGCTGTCGACCACGTCCGACCTCACGGCTGCCGTCTCCGCCGGCACGGAGCAGATAACCTCCGCATTCGGCCGCGCCGACGAGCTCAACAACGTAATCTCCCAGCGTGCCGCGGCGATCACCCAGGCCCTGGATTCCGCCCATGAACGCATCGACGGTGTCATGGCGGAGCGCAGCAGCGCACTCGTCAGCGCGCTCTCGAGCAATCACGACCGCCTGGCCGACGCCCTCGACGAAAAAACGATGGCGCTCGCCATATCGCTCGACGATAGCCAGAGCCGCTTCGACAGCGCACTTGAAGCCCGCACCAACGCACTCCTCGATACCGTTGCAGGTGCTGAGGCCCGGGTTGCCGGCGCCTTCACCGACAAGGCAGAGGGAATCCGCAGCGCTTATACCGACAACCAGGAACGGCTCGAACGGTCGCTCGGCGAACACGTCGCAGCGCTCTCCTCGACACTCTCCAGCAGCAACAACCGCCTTGAGTCGCTGACGGGCGAAGCAGCCGCACGCATGGAATCGCTTACCAGCGAAGCTGCCGCCCGCATCGACGGCAGCCTTGCCTCCGCCCATGATCGCATCCGCGCAACGCTGGACGACCGTGCGAACGCGATCAGCCTTTCGCTCAGCGACGCCCATGCGCAGCTCAGCGATACGCTGTCCGAGCAGACGACGACCATCGGCGCCTCGGTCGCCGCAAGCGCCAGCATGCTCGAAATGTCGCTGGAAGATCATGAAGCCTCCATCCGCCAGACCATCGACGGCAGCGCCAGGTCGCTCGAAGAGCGCCTGCGTGAAGGCGCCGGCCAGATCGCCGGCCGCTTCCAGGATGCGGCAAGCGAAATCTCGCGCTCGGCCGAAACTTTCTCCATGCACCTCGATCAGTCGATAGACGGTATGACCGGCCGTTTTGCTGAAACCGGTTCGCGCGTCGAAGCGGGCCTTGCCGCTCTCGAAAACCGCATCCGCGACGGAGTCGCCGGTGTCGCAACGCAGGTGGATGCCGCAGGCAGCCGGCTTGCGGAAACACTTAACGACAGCATTTCGCAACTGCGCGAACTCGGCGACGATGCCGCCTTGCGCGTTACGACTGTCCTGGAAAGCACGAGCGATACGCTTACCGGCGCGATCGATGAGCGCACGGCAAGCCTCGCCGGCGCCATCGATGAGCGCACAGCAAGTCTCGCAGCTGCGATTGGCGAGCGGACTTCGGCTCTGACTGCCGCTGTCGATGAACGCGCTGCAAATCTCACGATGACGATCGACGATCGTGCCGCAAATCTCGCAACGTCCATCGACGACCGCACGGCAAACCTTGCACAGGCGATGCATCGTGGCAGCGAGCATATCGACGAACGCCTGTCCACCATGGACCGGGCGCTCACCCTTGGCCTCAACGCCGTCAATCAGACGATCGAAGGCAAGGCCGCCGGCCTCGCCTCGACGCTGCGCAGCGCCGTCGCCGATGCTGCCCAGGGCATGGATGCCGAAGCCGCACGCACGGCCGAACTGATGGCCCGCACCGGCCAGCAGTTCACCGAAGGCCTCGACCAGAAGAGCGGCGAGTTCGCGCGTGCCATGGACGAGCGCTCCGAACAGATCGTCGGCCGCGTTTCCGAGGCGCAGAACCGCCTCGCGAGCCAGGCAGCCGCCGTCGCCCAGACCTTCTCCGAGGCCGGCAATGCGATCGTCAACAAGGTCGCCGAAGCCGAAACACTCGTCAGCGGCCAGGTGAATGCCATTTCGCAGGCTCTCTCCGAGGCCCAATCCTCGCTGGAGAACCGCGGCGACGCAATCCGCTCGACGATCGCAAGCGCCAGCGAAGGCATCGCCACGACCATGTCGAACGTCGACAGGGCTCTCGAAGCCCGCAGCAGCGCGATCCGCTCCGGTCTGGAAGAGCGCGCACGCGAAATTGATGCGACCTTGACCGATGTCGAAAAGGCACTCGAAGCCCGCGGCCATACGATCCGCTCGACGCTCGACGAGCGCACCCGCGAGCTCAACTCCATGCTCGCCGGCCGTTCTTCCGAGCTCTCGCGCCTGATCGACGAAACCGCGCATCCGATGATCGAGCGCTACACGGAAGCGGGCAAGGAGGCCGCGGCCCGCATCGCCGCCGCAGCCGAACAGAGTGCGGACCGCCTGCGCGCCGAAAACGCAGTCCTGGCGAATGCGATCGCGGCCCGCACCGAGAGCGCTTCCACGGCGGTCAATGCTATTGAAACGAGCCTGCTTGCCAACGTCAACGCACTCATCGAGCGCCTGTCCGAAAACAGTGCCTCGATGGCGATGATGATGAACAGTGCGGCCGAAGATCTTGCCACTGTCGACGGCCGCCTCGGCGAGACCACCTCGCGCTTCACCGACTCGGCGTCGAAGGCGGCGGAGATGGTTTCCGCCTCGACCCGTCTTCTCGAAGGCAAGGTCGACCGCCTCTCCGACATATCGGGCCAAACGCTGGCGCAGGTCGGCGGCATCATCGGCCGCTTCGACGAGCACTCGAAGGTCCTAAGCCAGGCTTCAAACCTGCTCGCGGCTGCGCAGTCGAATCTCGTCTCGACACTCGAGGAACGCGAAGGCGCCCTGCAGAGCCTCTCCGTCGGCCTCGTCCAACGTTCCGAAGAGATTGAAAAGACGATGCGTGCCCTCTCCGGCATGGTCGAGAATGCCTTCGAGCGTGCCGAGCAGCGCTCCAACCAGGTCACCGGCAATCTGCGCCAGGGCGTGCAATCCTCCTTCGCCGATATCGGCCGCGTGCTTTCGGAGACGGAAAAGCGCGCCGAGGAAGCCGCTGAAGCGATGCGCAGCTCGATCGTCAAGGCTGGCGAAGAAGCGAGCGCAACGATCGAAGGCACCTTCGACAATGCCGAACGTCGCTCGAACGATCTGGTGAACCGCCTACGCGGCGGGCTGACCGCGTCGCTTTCGGATGTCGAGCGAATGCTCGGCGAGGCAGGCCGCGCATCGGACGGTGCTGCCCAGCAGCTCCGCGAATCGCTTCGCGAAGCCGTCGAGGAAGCGGTTGCCCGCTTCTCCGGCGCCACTGACGAAATCCGCCGTTCGGCCGGCGATATCCGCAAGGAACTCGACATGACGCGCAGCGAATTGAAGCGCGGCGCATTCGACCTTCCGGAAGAAGCCAAGGAGAGTGCGGCCGCCATGCGCCGTGCCGTTGCCGAGCAGATCAAGGCGCTGCAGGATATTTCGCAGATCGTCAGCCGTTCCACGCAGCAGCTTGAAGTCTCCGAGCCGGTCGCCCGAGCCGCCGCACAGGCCCAACCCGCTCCGCGCCCGGCGCCTGCGGCCCAGCAGCCTGGCCCGGCGCCCGCCCGCCAGCCCGTCGTCGAAGACGGCTTTGCGCTCCGCGGCACGATCGCTCCGCCGGCGGCCCCTGCGCCGCAGCGGGCCGCGCCTGTACCGGCCACGCCTGCCCGTCAGGAAACCGGCGGCTGGATCAGCGACCTGCTGCGCGGCGCCTCGCGCGATGAAGCCGCCGAGGAGGCGCCCGCTGCACGCACGGCAGCCCCGAGCGCCCAGCCCGCGCCGGCACAGCAGCGCAGCGCCGATACCCGCAATCCGCGCCACGTCGTCGAATCGCTGAATTCGCTCTCGGTCGATATCGCCCGCGCGATCGATCACGACGCCTCGGTCGATCTGTGGCACCGTTATCAGCGCGGCGAACGCGACGTCTTCACCCGCCGCCTCTACACGTTGAAGGGCCAGCAGACCTTCGACGAGATCAAGCGCAAATACGATCGCGAACCGGAATTCCGCACCGCCGTCGACCGCTACATCGCCGATTTCGAGAAATTGCTTGCCGACGTCGCCCGCACTGACCGCGACCGGACGATTACGCAATCGTACCTGACGTCGGATACTGGCAAGGTCTACACGATGCTGGCCCACGCCGCAGGCCGCCTGAGCTAACGGAAGCAAAGCTGACGATTGCTACAGGAAGGGTCGCCCAAAGGCCGCCCTTTTCCTGTGCTTTTTACCAGACGGGACGGCCGTTCTGTAGCAAAGCGGATATCGGATCGTCCAGCCACACCCTGGCCTGATGGCTGAATGTGATGGCCATGGAAGGAGAGATCTATGCGCGTCCAACTCGTCATATTTGCCGCCGCCGCGATGACAACCAGCATGGCGGAGGCAGGAAGCCAATCGTCGAACACAAGCTCGAACAGGTCATCCAACAGCGGCGTCGTGCGCGAGCGGATTGTCGATACCTACTGCGAAGACGGCTTTTGCCAGCGCTACGTCCGGCACCGTGTATATCGCGACGACTGGCAGAGTGGCCACGAACGCGAACGGCGCCGCTATCGCGACCCCTATTATGAAGATGATGACGATTGAGCTCACTGCAGACTCGAACTCATCCGTTCGATCCAGCGTATTTTCGACCGTAGTTCATGGACGCAATGTGCAAAGTTTCCGGGCCGCCGATTGGTGAATCAAATGCTGGATGGATGAAGAACGAGCAGGCGAAGCCCGACGCCTCTTCGCAATTGCTGCCAATGAGCTGCGCAGTCTCGTCACAGGCACGAAATCAACAAGCGACAAGAACCGGAATTCTCTCGCTTAGGTTGATAACGGCATGAAGGTTCCAGGCGAGCACACACATGCTTTCGAGGTGAAGATCGATGGCGCTCAGCAAGGATATTCCGCAACCTTCACTAGCTCGGCGAACTCATCTCCAGCCTTGAGAAGATCAATGGCCTCATGCAGGTCGAGAATATGTCGCCCCAAGCAGCGACATATGATGGAGAGGTCGACCACGACATGGAGCGTCTTCGCCGAATCGAAGGCCAATTGAACGGCCCCGAAAACCGGCTCGCTCAGATCGATCGCAGCGTCCAATCGACGATTTCGCCAGTCACCGCTGCAAATGCGCGGTCGAGCGCCTTGACGTAGCTCTGGCTCGATCCGCCGGCGGCGGGAACGGCGGCGCGAAAAACCTTCTGGGCGCGGACCGTACCATTGCGATCGTTGAGGATATTCGCGGAGATTTCGACGACCGCCTGGCCGCCGGCGCTGTTGTCAATCTCGAAGGAGCGGATGTCGGTCACGACCTGGTAGTCGATCGCAAGGCCCTGCCCCGGCTTGCCGACGCCACCGAGCTTGCCGGAGTTTTCGAAGGCCTCGACCAGCTTCGACTGCACGATGCGGGGCAGCCTGTCGCTCCATTGCGAACGCGACAGATACTGGATTTCGGAGGGCGAAACGCGGACAACGATCTGTTCGCTGTCCAGCGCCTTCAGCGCCGTCGGCGCTGGCACGAGGATCTGGCGGCGCTTGGCAGCCCGGCCATCAATGCTGACGGAGGCGGAAAGATCAAAAGTATCGTTCTTGGGCGCCGTGCCGCAGCCGGTCACTGCCAGCGCCATAAGCGGCAAAAGGAACGCCGTCCTTGCCAGCAATGAACGGCGCGCCAACACATGCGATACGGCCATATTTTATTACCCCTGCTTCTCAAATATCCATGTCAACGGCGCGTCCGGCCGTCATATTGTTTCACCGTATCGCCACCAAAAATCAGCCGCTGCGGATTCTGATCGAAATTGCTGATCGCACTGTTGAGATTCTGCATGGTCTGGCGGGCATCGTCGACGAGCGACTGCACGTCGCGCAAGCCGCCGCTCGAGAATCGCTGCAGATTGTCCGCGATCGGACCGATCCGGGCGTTGAGGTTGTCCGCCATCTTCTTGAAAGATTCGAGCGTCGCGCGCGCTTCGGTAAAGAGCGACTGCGAATTGTCGGTGCCGAACAGCGCGTCGAGCTTGATCAGGATGCCATCGACGCGCGTCGAAGCCGAGTTCAGTTTGTTCGCCATCTGCGAGACGTCCTGGATCGTCTGGTCGATATCCTTCTGGCGCGCCGAAACCGTATTGGCCACGTCCCGAATGGAGGCGACCGCGACGCGCGCATCCTTCGTCGCCTGCGCAATATCGTCGACCGACCCCTTCACCTTGGCGGGATCGATCTGCGCCACCAGCGTGTCGACGCGATCGAGCGTCGTCTGCGCCTTCTTGCCGAAATCGTTGAAAGTCGTCGCCGTGTCGTTGAATCTCTGGATCGCACCCTTCAGGTCGCCGGAGGCATTCGCGATATCGCGGCTCACCTTTTCGGCATTGCTGAGGATCGTATCGATCTTCTTCGCATCCACCGCACGCACCAGCGCCTCGACGGCCTCCAGCGTAGAATCGACCTTGCCGGAAACGTTGCGCACTGTTTCGGAAAGCTGGCCGACGCTCTGTAGGAAGGAATCGATGTTCCCGGAGTTCTTCGCCAGCGCGTCGGAGAAGGTCTCGGCATTCTGCAGCGTCTTCGTCAGCGGTCCGCGCGCGTCGCGGACAAAACCCTGAACCTCTCCCACCGCATCGTTCGCCCGGTCGAGGATCCTGTCGGCCGTCGCCAGGAGGTTCGTCACGCTCGATTGATCTGCGACGATGACCGCGCGCTTGCCGGTCTCGATGGCCTTCTGCAGGATGTTCTCCTCACCCACCTTACCGCCCGAAAGCTCGATATAGGCCGCACCCGTCAGGCCCTGGATTTCAAGGATGGCCCTGGTGGAAGGATAGATCGGCGCATCGACGCGCACCTCGGTGAAAGCCAGCGAATATTGCGGGTCGTCGGCATCGATCGACAGCGACGTCACCGAACCCACCTGGATGCCGTTGAAACGCACCGGCGACCCGACGCTGAGACCGTTTGCCGATCCCGGAATGCGCACGACGAGTTCCGCCATGGGACCGCTGCGTCCGTACTCGGCCATCCAGTAGACGAAGCCGAATGCGGCGGCGATCACCAGAACAGTGAAAAAGCCGACGATCGTGTAGTTCGCTTTGGTTTCCATCGTTTCCGGTCACTTCCCGCGGCTGTCGCCAGTGCTTTCGGCACGGCCGGCAGCTGTTTCTTCTTGCGGCACGATCGAGCGCGCGCGCTTGCCCTTGAAATAGGCCTGAACCCACGGATCATCATAGGCCAGCATGTCGTCGATCGTTCCCTCAACCATTACTCGCTTGTGTCCAAGCACGGCAATACGGTCGCAGACGGAAAACAGGCTGTCGAGGTCGTGGGTTACCATATAGACCGTCAGCCCCAGCGTATCGCGCAGCCGGGCGATCAGTTCATCGAATTCCGCAGCCCCGATCGGGTCGAGGCCCGATGTCGGCTCGTCCAGGAACACCAGTTCCGGATCGAGCGCCAAGGCCCGCGCAAGGGCAGCGCGCTTGATCATGCCACCGGAAAGCTCGGAGGGATACTTGTCCGCCGCATCGGCAGCAAGACCCACAAGCCGGATCTTCAGCTGCGCCAACTCGTCCATCAGCGATTTCGGCAGATCCAGATATTCGCGCATCGGCACCTGGATATTCTCCCTCACCGTCAGGGAGGAAAACAGCGCGCCCTGCTGGAAAAGCACCCCGAGCCGCATGTCGAGCGCATTGCGCTGGTTTTCATCGAGCTTGTCGAAATTCTGCCCCAGGATCTCGATCGTACCGGAGCGGCGCGGCAAAAGGCGCAAAATGGTCCGCATCAGCACCGATTTGCCGGTACCCGATGCCCCGACGAAGCCCAGGATCTCGCCGCGGTAGATATTCAGGTTGAGCTTATCGAGCACAATCTTCGGGCCGAAGCCGACGGTCACGTCCCGCGCCGAAAGCACGATGTCCCGCTCCTTCTTCTCACCCAGATCTGACTGCTTCCCGTCCACGCTGAACCCTTAAAAATTGATGGCCGCATAGAACATGGCGAACAGCCCGTCCATGAGGATGACGACGAAAATCGACTTCACCACGGAAGCCGTCACGTGTTGGCCGAGCGATTCGGCGCTGCCTCCGACCTTAAGACCTTCCACGGCCGCGACAATACCGATGACGAGCGCCATGAACGGCGCCTTGATCATGCCGGAGAGCACCGTCGACAGCGTGATCGCCTCGTGCAGGCGCGACAGGAAGGTCGCGAAGGTGATGCCGGAATAGGCCCAGGCGACCGCGGCCGCGCCGAACAGCGAGGCGAAGTTCGCCAGCACCGTCAGAAGCGGCAGCGCCACCGTCAGTGCCACAAGCCGCGGGAAGATCAGCACACCCACCGGATTGAGGCCCATGACCTTCAGCGCGTCGACCTCCTCACGCATCTTCATCGAGCCGATTTCGGCCGTGATCGCGCTGCCCGAACGGCCGGCGATCATAATCGCCGTCAGGAGCACGCCGATTTCGCGGAGCTGCAGGATGCCGACGAGGTCGACGACAAAGACTTCGGCCCCGAAATAGCGGAGCTGGAAGGCCCCCTGCTGCGCGATGATGGCGCCGATCAGGAACGACATCAAAAGGATGATCGGAACGGCGCGCACGCCCATGTGATCGATCTGGTTGACGATCGAGGCCGGAGAAACGCCGCTGCCGCGCCCGAACTTCATCTGCGCACCGCGCACCGCCGAGCCCAGGATATACATCGCGGCCGTGAGGTCATTCCAGAGGTCCATGGTCATCTTGCCGACCGGCGCGAAGATGCGCTCGGCAATGCCGCTTTTCATCGCAGCCTCAGTCGCGTCCTCCTCCGGCTTCTCGGAGAATTCCTCGATCATCTCGTCGATGTGTGGATTGGTGCCTTCAAAACGAACGTGCCGCCCGGCCGCCTCTTCCTGCAGCTTGAGCCGGCAAAGCAGCCAGACACCGGCCGTGTCGATATCCGTGACGCCCGACAGGTCGAGCGTCAGACCACCTTTAGCACGGGCAATCTTCTCGAAGTCGTGGAGGACGAGGTGGATGTTCGCGCTGCGCCAATTGCCTTCGAGATGAACGCGGCGTCCTCCACCATCGGCTTGGTCGTCCACGTGCAGTGAGGCGGCGTTGCGGGTGTCGGGCTTCAAAATGCTTGTGTCTTTCAAGGCTTGCGGCGACATTGCCGACTCGCGAACAAATCGCTCACGCCCGGCGCGTCAATATACCGAAGACACATAGAATTTCCATGCTCGCAGGATTGCAATTATGCCACGCTCGCTCGAAATCCAGATGAATTCCTTCCCCATTGCGGGCATTTTCACGATCTCGCGCGGTGCAAAGACATCGGCGGACGTCATCACCTGCATTCTGACGGAAAACGGCAGGCGCGGCTGGGGCGAATGCGTCCCCTACCGACGCTATGGCGAAACGATGGAAAGCGTCGCCGCGCAGATCGAGGCCGCCCGACCGCTGATCGAGCAAGGCATTTCAGGCGAAGAGCTGCTTTCGGCATTGCCGCCCGGCGCAGCGAGGAATGCCGTCGATTGCGCGATATGGGACCTCGAAGCCAAGCTCGGCGGAAAGAGCGTTGCCGAACGCATTGGGCTTGCGACCGCAAAGCCGCTCACGACCGCTTACACCATCTCGCTCGGCGAACCGGAGGTCATGACAGCGCAAGCGCGCGAATATTCTGCAAGGGCGCTACTCAAGGTCAAGGTCGGCACCGGCAACGATGAAAGCCGCATACGCGCCGTGCGCGAAGCCGCGCCTGACAGCACCATCATCCTCGATGCCAACGAGGGCTGGCCCGAGGAAACGCTGGAACATCACTTGCGCATCGCCGCCGAGATGAATATCGCCCTCATCGAGCAGCCCCTGCCCGCCGGCCGGGACGAAATGCTTGCCGGCATCGCGCGCCCGGTCCTCGTCTGTGCCGACGAGAGCGTCCATCATACCGGCGATCTTGCGAGCCTGCGCGACCGCTACGACGCGATCAACATCAAGCTCGATAAGACCGGCGGCCTGACGGAGGCACTCGTCATGAAACGGGAGGCTCAGCGCCTCGGCTTCCAGATCATGCTCGGCTGCATGGTGGGCACATCGCTCGCAATGGCGCCCGCCGTGCTCTTGGCGCAGGACGCGGAATTCGTCGATCTCGACGGTGCGCTGCTTCTTGCCCGCGACCGGGAATGCGGCCTGCGCTACACCGCTTCCCTTGTCTGGCCGCCCGAGGCCAGCCTTTGGGGCTGAAGGTAGTAGGCGACGAAGACCAGAGACATTCCCAGCACCGCGACGAGTGCCATGACGTAGAAGCTTGCGAGGCCGAGCCAGGCATAGATGTAGCCGGAGGCGAGCGTCATCAGCCCCATGAACATGCCGTTATAGAAGAAATAGGCGCCCTGGGCCGACGATTCCTGCGTCTCCTGTACCGTTGCCACGATCCGCCTCTGCACGCCGGTATGCACGAAGGCGAAGCTGCAGGAATGGAAACACTGCAGCACGAAAAAGCCAACGAAGCCCCAGTGCATCGGAAACAGGATCCAGCGGCAGATGCAGACCGCGCAGCCGATGCGGATGAGCGTCCAGGCGTTGAAGCGGCGGTTCAAATGCTTCGAGACGAAGAACACCATGACTTCGGAAGCGACGCCCGCACTCCAGAGAATACCGACCTCCGTTCCCGAAAAACCGAGGTGATGCCAGTAAATCGAGGCGAAGGCATAAAGAAGCGCGTGGCTGGACTGCTGGATCGCCACGCCCCAAAGCAGCACCAGCAGGTGCGGCTGCCGCAGCGAACTGCCGGTGGCAGCCGGTATGTCGACCGGCGTGCCGCGCCGGCGCGTCGGCCCGATGCGCGGACAGTAGATCGCCATCAGTATCGTCGTGACGAAACCGAAAATCATCACCGGCAGCACCATCGAGCCACCCGAATAGCCGATCATCTCGCCGCCGATCAGGGTCGATGCGATGAAGGCGATCGAGCCCCAGACGCGCATCGATCCGTAGTCGAGTCCCCATCGGCGAACGCCGGAAATGACGATCGATTCGACGACCGGCAGATAGGGCGCAAAGGTCGCCCCCTGCATGCTGAAAACGATCAGGACCGGCCAGAAACTTGTCGTCCAGCAGAGCGCGACCGCCGTCAGCAGCGACAGTCCGCCGGACCACAACAACACGTCGGCGCGCTCCTTCATTCGGTCGGCGTACATGGCGATGATCGGCGCAACGAGGACGCGCACCACCATCGGCACCGCCAGGATGATGCCGATTTCATGATCGGAGAATTCGTGGAACGCGAGCCAGACGGGAAAGAAGGGAAGAACGACACCGTTGACAGTCAGCGGAGCGCAATAGGACAGGGCGCTGAGCAGCCGGAAGCGCGGCGGCGCCCCCTCGCCTGTCGGGGCATTCTGGGCGGGAATCATCGGTGGACCTGCAGGAAACTAGACCTTGCCTAGCACATCAACCCAAGGGCGACTATGGCCAGAAATAGCCTTTCTGAAACGTTTCAAGAAAAAGCTTGTCCCCTTCGCTCACAATCCATCGTAACTAAAAGTCGCTAACGTTTGGGGCCCGCGCAGAGTGTCGTGGATTTTGAGCCAAGCGTCATGCGGCCGTTACCGTTAGGTGGTTCGGTCGCCCTTCCAAGAAAAAGAAGGGGATATACCTGTGTGCCCATATAAGATTCGCCGCCTCGACCGGAATGATGCGTCCTCTTTTAGGGAAATTCGCCTGGAGGCTCTCGCGAACCATCCAGAGGCATTTGGCGCGTCATGGGTAGAAGAGCAGAGTCAATCGGGGGCCCAATTCGCTGACAGGCTCGAGAACGGTCTTGTCATCGGAGGGCTCTTCGATGACGGAATGCTTGCCGGAACGATCGGTGTGTCGAAATCCAAAGGCATCAAGACGCAACATATTGGATCGATCTGGGGAATGTACGTCCGCCAAACGGCACGGGGCACAGGACTCTCACGCTTACTGCTGAGTGCTGCCATCGACGAAGTTGGCACGATTTTACGCTCGCTCCGGCTCAGCGTCGTGTCGTCCAACGTTCCGGCCATCCGGCTTTACAAATCCGTAGGCTTTGAAGAATGGGCCGTCGAAATCGAAGCTCTAAAGGTGGGCGAGACTTATTATGATGAAATTCTCATGCGGCTGGAACTAGGCCCGCGATAGTCGACGCCACGAGCCAGCTCGCTGCATCGCACTCGGCACCGTCCTATATCGCTTCAGTATTCACAACAGAAATTCAGGCGGCCTGCGGCTCGAGTTCGCTGTCGCGGTGCTCGATCGCCAGCGGGATGGCTTGAGCGTCGGCTAACGTGCTCCAGGTGATGAGCTCGAACGTGCCGTCCTCATGCTCGGCGATCGCCGTACAGCTCTCCACCCAGTCGCCGGTGTTGATATAGCGCACGCCGTCCATGTCCTCGATCACGGCATGGTGGATGTGGCCGCAGATGACGCCGTCGGCGCCATGCTTTCGGGCTTCGTCGGCCACGACGCGCTGGAACTCGCCGATGAAATTGACGGCATGCTTCACCTGCAGCTTGGCCCAGGCGGAGAAAGACCAATAGGGCATGCCCATGCGGCGGCGGATCGCGGCCAGCACGACGTTGATCTTGATCGCCGTGTCATAGGCCCAGTCCCCGAGATAGGCGAGCAGGCGGGCATTGCGGACGACGACGTCGAACTCGTCTCCATGCAGGATCAGGTATTTCTTGCCGTCCGCGCCGTCATGCATCATGCGCTCGGCGACTTCGATACCGCCGAAATGCATGCCGGGGAAGTCGCGCAGGAATTCGTCGTGATTGCCCGGGATATAGACGACCCGCGTGCCCTTGCGGGCCTTGCGCAGCAGCTTCTGCACGACGTCGTTGCAGACCTGCGGCCAGTACCAGCTGCGCTTCAGTCGCCAGCCGTCGACGATGTCGCCGACGAGGAATATCGTATCGGCGTCGTGGTAGCGGAGAAAATCGAGGAGGAAGTCCGCCTTCGCCGCCTTCGAGCCGAGATGCACATCGGAAATGAACAGAGTACGGAAGTGTCGAGTATCCATATTGTCTTTCACAAGCATCTTGCCTGCGTCCTATCGTTCATCTCGCCTTCCAAAATCAGACTCGTGTTTCAGGAAGATGACAGATGCGCGAATTGGCGCATCGCAGCGCTCACGAGTTTTCCGCCCGGATGCGAATTTCTGACTGTCCCTTCCAGCCGATTGATGTATGGAGAAGTCTTCAAAAGATGTGAGTGCGGCAGCGGAGACGGCAATGGATCATCAGGAAAAATCCAAGACGGAGAAGAACGAGACAGGCGGAAACCTCGACGAACAGGCGCTTTTCTTCCATCGTTATCCCCGTCCCGGCAAACTTGAAATCCAGGCGATCAAGCCGCTCGGCAACCAGCGCGACCTGGCACTCGCCTATTCGCCCGGCGTCGCAGCACCTTGCCTTGCGATCCGTGACAATCCGGAGACGGCCGCCGATTATACCTCGCGCGCCAATCTCGTCGCCGTCATCTCCAACGGCACAGCGGTTCTCGGCCTCGGCAACATCGGCCCGCTCGCCTCCAAGCCCGTCATGGAAGGCAAGGCCGTTCTCTTCAAGAAGTTTGCAGGCATCGACGTCTTCGACGTCGAAATCGAGGCCCCCACCGTCGACCAGATGGTCTCCACCATCGCCTCGCTCGAGCCGACGTTCGGCGGCATCAATCTCGAGGACATCAAGGCGCCGGAATGCTTCGAGGTCGAGCGCCAGCTTCGCGGGAAGATGAAGATCCCGGTCTTCCATGACGACCAGCACGGCACGGCCATCATCGTCGCCGCCGCGATCCTTAACGGACTGGAACTTGCCGGCAAGAAGATCGAGGATGTGAAGATCGTCGCCTCCGGCGCGGGTGCCGCAGCACTCGCCTGCCTCAACCTCCTGGTGACGCTCGGCGCGAAGCGCGAAAACATCTGGGTCCACGATATCGAAGGCCTCGTCTATGAAGGCCGCACCGAACTGATGGACGAATGGAAGGCTGTCTATGCACAGAAAAGTAAGATGCGTACGCTCGCCGACAATATCGGCGGCGCCGATGTTTTCCTTGGCCTTTCGGCTGCCGGTGTCCTGAAGCCCGACCTCCTGTCACAGATGGCGGACAAGCCGCTCATCATGGCTCTCGCCAATCCGACCCCTGAAATCATGCCAGACCTCGCGCGGGCCGCCCGCCCGGACGCAATGATCTGCACCGGCCGCTCGGACTTCCCGAACCAGGTGAACAACGTCCTCTGCTTCCCCTATATCTTCCGCGGCGCGCTCGATTGCGGCGCCACCGCCATCAACGAAGAAATGAAGATGGCGGCCGTCAAGGCCATCGCGGGGCTTGCCCGCGAGGAAGTGTCGGACGTCGCGGCCCGCGCCTATTCCGGCGAGACGCCTGTCTTCGGTCCGAATTACCTCATTCCTTCGCCCTTCGATCCGCGTCTCATCCTGCGCATCGCCCCGGCTGTCGCCAAGGCCGCCGCCGAGACGGGCGTCGCGTCGCGGCCGATTGCCGATTTCGACGCCTATCTCGATCAGTTGAACCGCTTCGTTTGGCGTTCGGGCTTCGTCATGAAGCCGATCTTTACCAGCGCCAAGCTTTCTGAGAAGAAACGCGTCATCTTCGCGGAGGGAGAAGACGAGCGCGTCCTGCGCGCGGCTCAGGTTCTGCTGGAGGAAAAGACCGGCGAGCCGATTCTGATCGGCCGCCCCTCGGTCATCGAGGCTCGCCTCAAGCGGTTCGGCATCCGCATTCGCCCGAACATCGATTTCGCCGTGGTGAATCCCGAAGACGACCCGCGCTACCGCGACTATGTCGAAGACTACTTCGCCCTCGTCGGCCGCGCCGGCATCAATCCGGAAGCCGCCCGCACGATCGTGCGCACCAACAACACGGTTATCGGCGCCTTGTCGGTGAAGCGCGGCGAGGCGGATGCCCTCATCTGCGGCGTGGAAGGCCGCTTCGACCGCCACCTGAAAGACGTCGGCCAAATCATCGGCAAGCGGCCAGGTGCCTGCACCTTCGCCGGTCTCAGCCTATTGATCACCCAGAAAGGGCCGGTCTTCTTCGCCGATACCTTCGTGAACTACAATCCGACACATGAGGAAATCGCCGAGATCGCCGTTCTCGCGGCCCAGGAGGTTCGCCGCTTCGGCATTACGCCGAAGGCCGCGCTGATCTGCCATTCGAATTTCGGCTCCCGAAACTCCGAGAGCGCACGCAAGATGCGCGATGCCCTGCAGCTCGTGCGCGAACAAGCACCCGATCTGGAGGTCGATGGTGAAATGCAAGCCGGTTCTGCACTGTCGGAAGCGCTGCGCAAGCGCGCCATGCCGGATAGTTCGCTTGCCGGCGAAGCCAACCTATTGCTTTTCCCGAACCTCGATGCCGCCAACATCTCGCTCGGCCTCGTCCGCACCATGATGGATGCGCTCCATGTCGGCCCGATTCTGCTGGGGACCGCACAGCCTGCGCATATCCTGTCGACTTCGGTCACCTCGCGCGGCGTGGTCAACATGGCCGCGCTTGCCGTCGTCGAGGCTTCTCAGCCGGCGTAAGTTGTCGCAAAATGCGAAAATGCGTTACAATTGCGTCGCCAGCTTGTTAACGGAAGCAGGTTAGAAAGCCGGGATGCGGCGAATGTCACGCCGTGCTCTGGCCTGACCTTGCTGCGGGATGATGCCGTGAAACGCCGAAACCTGACCCTTGCGATCCTGCTTGCCTTGGCCGCGCCTGCTGCCGCGCAGACGCATGCGATCTGCGACGACCTGCGCGGCCGCATCGCCGATCTGCCCCATGTCATCGGCAACGGCCCCGAAGTCCGCCAATATGCGAGCGCGATCGCCGAGCAGAATCTCGAGCTTCGTAAAGTCCGCAACGACCTTCGCGGCTACGGCTGCTCGATGGACAGCATGGTCGTGATCGGCGGCGAGAATGCGGATTATTGCAGCGAGCTGCAGCAGTCCGAGGCGCGCATGGTCGACAACATTCGATACCTGCAGGAGCGGCGCAACGAACTGCGCAATCAGGGCGGCGCCGATTATCGCGCGCGCCGCGAGCTGATGGCGGCGCTCGAAGACAACGGCTGCAACGACGAGCTCGACTATGCGCCGGATCCGCAGGCCTATGCGCCGGCACCAAGTCCCGAAGAACAGGCGATGCGGAGCGATACCTTCATTCCGCTTGGAGAAGGCGAACACGGCGACATGCAATATGGCGTGCCGCGCGGCGAGCTCATGTCGCATGTCAGCACCATGTGCGTGCGCACCTGCGACGGCGGCTTCTTCCCGATCACCACGAATGCAACATCGATCGATTTCAACCGCGACGCAGCGACGTGTTCGAAAATGTGCCCCGGTATCGAGACGGAGCTTTTCTATCAAGACATCTCGAATACCGAAGCCGCAAACATGATCTCGGCCTCGACCGGTGCGCCCTACAGCGCCATGCAGAATGCCTTTGCCTACAAGAACCGCGCGCCCGGCCAAAAGTCCTCCTGTTTCTGCAATCTCTCTGCCTACTACGAGAACATGCGCAAGAATCAGGCGATCAGCGAACCGCCGAGGAAAGGCTCGATCACCAGTATCAAGACGAAGCCGCCATCGGGCGCCGCATCCACGCCTGCCCCGCAGCCGCAGGTGCCGGACCGCCCTTATGACCCGGCGAACAGCAAAGTCCGCCAGGTCGGTCCGCAGTTTCTCGCCGGCGATCAGGGCGCGATCGATCTCAAGAACCCCGCAACGCCCGGACCGCAGCCGCAGCAGAACTGACGCGGCGCTACTGGCTTCCCCATCGGTCGGAGAAGACCAGTTCTTCCAGCGGCAAGCGCTGTCGCCAGCCTTTCACGGCCAGTTCCGGCGCGGTGTAAAGCTGATCGACATAACCGAGGCAAAGCCAGGCGACGATCTCGATCCGCTCCGGAATGCCGAGCAGTTCCCGAATATCCGCATCGTGGAAGATGCTGACCCAGCCGACCCCGACGCCTTCGGCCCGGGCCGCAAGCCACAGGTTCTGCACGGCGCAGACGGTCGAATAGACATCCGTACGCGGATTGTGGGTGCGGCCGATGACCACCGGCCCTGCCCTGTCCGGATCGCAGGTGACGCAGATGCTGAGCGGTGCCTTGCGGATGCCTTCGAGCTTCAGGCTTCTGTACATATCCCGCCGCTCCTCTTCAAACATCTCGGCCGCTTCCTTGTTGGCGCGCGAAAACGCCTGCCACGCGGCCTGGCGCACCTTCGGATCGCGGATCACGATGAAATTCCAGGGCTGCATGAAACCGACCGACGGCGCGGCATGCGCTGCCCCAAGCAGCCGCGACACCAGATCGTCGGGCAGAGGATCGGGCAGAAACTGGTCGCGCACGTCGCGGCGCGTTTCGATGGCTCTATAGACCGAGGCCCGGTCGTGTTCGGAGAACTCGCCGGCCGGCACCAGCGCGCGGGCGAAAGGATCAAGTTGCATCGTTAAATCCCCAACAATGCTTGAGCACCCGCACCGCAGCGCGGGAAGCGTCAAAACCTCGCCGCCGTCCGCGCGGTTCGGTCTATCTTGCCAGGCCGGTCTTCTGACTTGGCGTCACCCGCTTTCTGCGGCCTTCCCGGCAGATGCCAGTGGCCATTGTTGCAGCAAGCGTCAGCCTCACAGCGTTGGGCACGTTCCGGTCCTTCACCGGATTCCCGATTCTCCTGCTGGATGCAGGCACCTGACGGCAGTCTCTATCTCCTGAGTCGGCGCCTCGTTCAAGTCTCCGGGAAGTAACGCACATAGGCAAATTCGTCACCATCCGGTGACCAGCAGGGTACATTGATCGTGCCCTGCCCACCGAAGAGCTCGAACAGCGTAGTCAGGTTGTCGCCGTCTATGTCCATCAGCCGCAGCCGCACATCAAGGTCGCGCGGATGATCGAAGACCTCCGGATCGTAAGAAAGGATCAGCACCTTGTCGTTCTTCGGTGAAGGATGCGCAAACCAGTTGCCGTAATTGTCGTGCGTCACCTGCTCCAGGCCGGTTCGATCCGGATGGATGCGCCAGATCTGCATGAGACCGGTGCGGCTGGAGTTGAAGTAGATCCATTTCCCGTCGGCCGAATAATCCGGCCCGTCGTTTCGCCCCTCGCCATGCGTCAGCCGCTTTTCGGGGCCACCATCGACGGAAATCGTATAAATGTCGAAGACGTCGTCGCGAATGCCGCAATAGGCGAGCTCCTTCCCGTTCGGCGACCAGCCGTGCCAATAGGAGGGCAGATTGTCGGTAATCAGCCGCGGCGTCCCGCCAGCCGCCGGCAGAATATAGATCGCCGACTTGCCGAATTCCGTCTTGTCCGAAATGACGATTTGTGTCCCGTCCGGCGAAATGCCGTGATCGTTATTGCACTGCGTCGCAAAATCCGTATCGACCTGCTGGAGGCCGCCGGAGCCGTCCGGCCGCAGCCGGTAAAGCAACCCGTCGCCATTCAACAGCATATAGGCGCCATCGGGCGAAAAATTCGGCGCCTCGATCAGCTTTTCCGTCTGGACGACAATCCGGCTTTCCCCGGTGCGGATATTATAGATCTCGACCGAACTGCGCATGCATCCTCCAGGATTTTGGGTTACCGGTCGCGGAACCGGTTGGTGATCGGGTAGCGGCGATCGCGCCCAAAGTTCTTCTTGGTGATCTTCACGCCCGGAGCCGACTGCCGGCGCTTGTATTCGGCGAGATAGAGCAGATGCTCGACGCGGTGGACGGTCGCCACATCATGCCCACGCGCGAGGATCTCCTCGACCGCCATCTCCTTCTCGATGAGGCATTCGAGGATGTCGTCGAGCACCGGATAAGGCGGTAGCGAATCCTGGTCCGTCTGGTCCGGGCGAAGCTCGGCGGACGGCGCCTTGTCGATGATGTTCTGCGGGATCACCTCGCCGGACGGCCCCAGCGCGTCCGGCGGCACATGACCATTGCGCCAGCGCGACAGCGCATAGACCTGCATTTTGTAGAGGTCTTTGATCGGATTGAAGCCGCCGTTCATGTCGCCGTAGAGCGTCGCATATCCAACCGACATTTCCGACTTGTTGCCGGTCGTGACCACCATGGAACCGAACTTGTTGGAAATCGCCATCAGGATCGTGCCGCGCGCCCGGCTCTGCAAGTTCTCCTCGGTAATGCCGCTATCGGTTCCTTCGAACAGCGGCGAGAGCGCTGAGGTGAAGCCCTTCACCGGCTCCTCGATCGGCACGATGTCGTAGCGGCATCCGAGCGCCTTGGCGCAGTCGGCCGCATCCTTCAGCGAATCGGTTGACGTGTAGCGATATGGCAGCATCACCGTTCGGACGCGCTCCTCGCCGAGCGCATCGACGGCGATCGCCGCGCAGATCGCCGAGTCGATGCCGCCGGAGAGGCCGAGGACGACATTCTTGAAGCCGTTCTTATTCACATAATCGCGGAAACCGACCAGGCAGGCGCGATAGTCGGCCTCGTCGGGCTCGGGAATACGTGACATCGGGCCTTCGCTACAGCGCCAGCCGTTTTCGCCGCGCTTCCAGGTCGTCACCGCCAGCGCGGTTTCGAACTGGCTCATCTGGAAGGCCAGCGATTTGTCGCCATTGAAGGCGAAGCTCGCACCGTCGAAGACGAGTTCGTCCTGCCCGCCGAGCTGATTGGCGAAGATTAGCGGCAGGCCGGTTTCGATCACCTGCTTGAGCGCCACCTGATGGCGCACGTCGACCTTGCCGCGATAATAGGGTGAACCGTTCGGCACCAGCAGGATTTCGGCGCCACTTTCGGCGAGTGTCTCGCAGACGCCGAGATCGTTCCAGATCTCTTCGCAGATCGGCACGCCGATCCGCACGCCGCGGAAATTCACCGGCCCCGGCATCGATCCTTCGGAAAAGACGCGCTTCTCGTCGAACTCGCCGTAGTTCGGCAGGTCGATCTTGTCACGCAGCACCAGGATCTGGCCGCCGTCGAGAACTGCAACCGAGTTATGCCGCCCCGTCTTTCCCTGCCGCGGGAAGCCGACGATGACGCCGGGGCCGCCGTCTGCGGTATCGGCCGCGAGGTCCTCGACCGCCTTCAGGCAGGCCCTCAGAAAGGCCGGTTTCAGCACGAGGTCTTCCGGCGGATAACCGGAAATGAAAAGCTCCGTCAGAAGCAGCAGATCCGCGCCTTGGCGGGCCGCATCGGCGCGTGCCTCACGAGCTTTGGCGAGGTTTCCGGCGACATCGCCGACTGTCGGGTTCAACTGGGCAACGGCAATCTGGAGCGTATTCAAAGGAGCGTTTTCCTGTGTCATGTCATCCATTTAGCGCGGGCCGCCCGCCGCTTCAATTGCCCGCGCCATGAAAAGCCGCGGGGTCTGCCGGGCGAAAAACTCAAACCATAGGGAAAAGCCGGGAAACCGAAAGGTTCATCTAGCGTTCATGACAGGCATGTGACACTTCGGTGAAGATTTTATGACGTCGGAGTATGCCGTTGATTGCGTTGATAATGAAGTCCGTACCGGCCAGAAAAGCAGCACCGCTTTCCGCCGGTTTCGGGTCGAGTGTTCAGTCTCCGGCAGCGCGCGCGGCAATCGGCATCGTATTTTCGTTTTCTCTCGCTTTCCTCAGCGTTATCACCGTCGAGTGGATTGCGCGCGGCACGTTGACCGATGTCGGCGAGTTCCTGACATCGACGGTTAGGCCCGGCATGACGACCGTCGCCATGCTGACGATCGTGATGTTGACCCTCGATGCCGTATTTGGACGGCGCTACCAATCGGCATTGGTATTGATCCCGCTTTTCCTGATCCCGGCCTTTGTCTCCAATCAGAAGCAGCACTTTCTCTCCGACCCCTTCTATCCGTCCGACGTACTCTTTACCCGTCAGATCATGGAGCTGCTGCCGGTCATGGTGCGAGACAGCCCGTGGACCGCCACAGCACTTCTCGTCGGCATCGTGCTTTCCACCGCAGGCATCGTTTTCGCATGGCGTTATGCCTGGCAGAACTTCCCGAAACTCTCTCGCCAGGCGCGCCTGCGCCACCTCTGCCTCGGGTTGCCGGTGCTAACGGCCTTCGCGTCGCTCATGGACTATTCGCAATATTCCTACATTCGCGACCGCCTGCAGGTGGTACCGATGATGTGGGACCAGAAGGAGAACTACCGCAGCAACGGCTTCATACTGGCCTTCCTCTTCAACATCCCGATGGCCGATGTCGCAGCGCCCGCCGGTCTCAACGCCGATGCGCTCGACGCGATCCCCTCGCGCAACTACGGCTATCTAACCGGCCCGGAAGAAAAGCCGGACATCATCATGCTGATGAGCGAGTCCTTTTGGGATCCGATGAGGTTGAAAAACCTCTCATTCAGCGCCGATCCGATGCCGAACGTCCGCGCCGCGCAGTCCGGCTACGTCTTCTCGCCGGAATTCGGCGGCATGACCGCCAATGTCGAATTCGAGGCACTGACCGGCTTCTCGAATGCCTTCCTGCCTTATGGCAGCATTCCTTACCAGCAATATGTCCGCAGCGACGTGCCCTCGCTTGCCACCTTCTTCCGCGGCGAAGGCTATATCGCCCGCGCCCTGCACCCCTTCAGCGGCTGGTTCTGGAACCGAAACCAGGTCTACAAGGATTTCGGTTTCGAGGAATTCCGGACCGAAGAAACGATGCCGCCGATGGAAAAGCGCGGCATCTTTGCCTCCGACGATTCCCTGATGAAGGAGATCATGCGCGAGGGCGACGGCCTCGATAAGCCGTTCTTCTTCTTCGCTGTCACCTTGCAGGGACATGGTCCCTACGAGCCGTATCGCTATGCACGCAACACGATCGGCATCCGCGGCAACATTCCGGAGGCCGACCGTGCGACGCTTGCGACCTATACGCAGGGCGTGAAGGAAGCTGACGACAGTCTCAAGATGCTGATGGATTGGGCCTCGAAGCGTGAGCGCGAAACGATCATCGTACTCTGGGGCGATCACCTGCCGCCGCTCGGCAACGTCTATATGAGCGCCGGCTACATGGCGGACCAGGTCGCGACCCGCAGGGCGCCGCTCGACGTGATGAAGCGCGAGCGTGAAACGCCGCTGGTCATCTGGTCGAACAAGAAAGGCGTGAAGGAGAACGTCGGCACGATCAGCCCGTCGCTGATCTCCTACAACCTCCTCAAGTTCGCCGGTTTCGAGCATCCCTTCTACACCGGCTTCCTCGGCCGCGTGCAGAAGAAATACGACATCATCGACCGTTACCAACTGGCGGCGCGCAACAACAAGGCGACGCCGGACTGGGTGCGCGACCGGAAAAAGCTCGATCCTCTTGTGCGTGATTACGGCTACCTGCAGCACGACATCATGTTCGGCAAGGCGCGGACGCTAGAGCGCTTTTTCCCAAAGCACGACCTGTTTGCCGAGGGCTACCAGGGCCATTGAGGGCAGTCAGCGGCTGCGGATACGCGCCGCCACGCATGGCCGCTCCATGCAAGACGAAGCCCGTGACATCCTCCGCACGGCGCTGGCCGTCGTCAACCGTCAGCACGCAACCTCTCCGAGGCCATTCGCAGACGCGTGCTGCCCCGTTGGTGGTGTCGGAGCTTGACATTCCACCGCGCGAAACGATCCGCGACCTACCGGATTTCGACAACGATACCAATGTCATTTCGGAACTGCTGATGCGGTCACCGAATGTGGACATCGTTGACTGGCTCGTGAGGCAGCACTCTTCATCGGTATTCACGACGGCGGTTACGGAAGCCGAAATCCTTTACGGGCTGCGCATTCTTGCCGAGGAGCGCCGCCGCCAGGAGCTCGAGGCCGCTATCCTGCCGATTTTGCGCGAAGATATCGGCGGGCGTGTCCTGCCCTTCGATCGGGGCGCATCAGATGTCTGTGCGACCATTGCCACGAACCGTCGCAAACCGGCCGACCGATCAGCCAATTCGACGACCAGATCGCAGCCATTGCCATCTCACGTGTGGCGTCACTTGCAACCCGCAACATGACCGACTTCGACGGAATTGGCCTTGATGTTATCAATCCCTGGAGGATTCGGTGATGGTGGCAAAGGCGCAAGCTGAGCGCACCATCGCTGACGAAGCAGATCTTCCACCCGTGGTGCCAAATATCGGAGCCAGTCATGCATAGTATCTCGAATTTCGTTCACCTGCATTTCGACAGGCCGACCGAGGAACTCGGCGACATCGAAAAACGCGTCCTCAGGAGGACACACGAACGCAAGGTCATCTCGACCGACGTCAACGAAGCCTTTGCCGCCGAGGCGAGTTTCGGAGCGCGCGTCGCTGACGGTATCGCAAGGGTCGGCGGCTCCTGGTCCTTCATCATCGCCTTCCTCGCTTTCCTCGCGATCTGGGCGGTAATCAACACGATTGTCCTCGCGACGCGCGCCTTCGACCCCTACCCCTTCGTCTTCCTGAACCTGATCCTCTCCATGCTTGCCGCAATCCAGGCGCCGATCATCATGATGTCGCAGAACCGGCAGGCCGAGCGCGACCGCTTCGAAGCAGCCAAGGATTATGAAGTAAATCTCAAGGCCGAGCTCGAGGTCCTGTCGCTGCACCAGAAAATCGACATTCACGTCGTGACCGAACTCGCTGCACTGCGCGAAGAGGTCGGACGCCTGAACGCTTCGCTGGCCGCGAAAGGGGTTTAAACACCTTTGGCGTATTGCGGCGCGCCATCGTTGATCTCATAGAAATCGCCCTTGTCGGCACAGTAGATATGATACCCGAAGGAAAGCCCGCTCGGCAGGTTGAAGGCGCCGGCCATCACGGATACTTCTGGCGATCCCTTCCTCTGCCAGAAGAGCGCCGAGCCGCAGTTTGCGCAGAAGCCGCGCTCAGCCGTCTCGCTCGACCGGTACCAGCGGATCGAGCTCTTGCCCTCGATCGTCAGGCTATCCCGGGAGACGTCGCAAGACGCGTAGTAGAGCCCCGTCTGCCGTCGGCACTGCGAGCAATGACATGCGACGACCGGACCGGGCTTGCTCTTGCTCGTAAACCTCACCGCCCCGCAGGCGCAGCCGCCCGTAGATTCCTTCGTCATTCGGACCCCCGTTCTCGATGGACTGCGAGATTGGCCGCTTGCCTGGGGCTGCGTCAAATCCAATTCCTTGAAGCAGAGCGTCAGAAATTTTGATGCCGAGATTCTTGAAATGCCACGACCAGCAATCTGTGCACGTTCAATAAAGAAAGCCCGGCGCTGGGCCGGGCTCTCGATTTCAGTCTTTCGGGTAGATCAGCCGTTGACGGCCATGCGCTTCTCGTCGCGGCCACCCTTCATGCGCTCGGCGAGCAGGAAGGCAAGCTCGAGCGCCTGGTCGGCATTGAGGCGCGGATCGCAATGCGTGTGATAACGGTCCTGCAGATCCTCGGCGGAAACAGCGCGGGCGCCGCCCGTGCATTCCGTCACGTCCTTGCCGGTCATCTCGATATGAATGCCGCCCGGATGGGTGCCTTCGGCGCGGTGGATCTGGAAGAAGCTTTCAACTTCCGACAGGATGCGTTCGAACGGACGCGTCTTGTAGTTGTTGAGCGTGATCGTATTGCCGTGCATCGGATCGCAGGACCAGACGACCTTGCGGCCTTCGCGCTCGACCGCACGGATGAGGCGCGGCAGGTGGTCGGCGACTTTTTCGTGACCGAAACGGCAGATCAGCGTCAGGCGGCCGGCTTCGTTTGCCGGGTTCAGGATGTCGATAAGGCTCAAGAGATCGTCCGCCTGCAGAGACGGACCGCACTTCAGGCCGATCGGGTTCTTGATGCCGCGGCAGTATTCGACATGCGCGTGATCGGCCTGGCGCGTGCGGTCGCCAATCCAGATCATGTGGCCAGAGGTCGCGTACCAGTCGCCGGAAGTAGAATCGACGCGCGTCAGCGCTTCTTCGTAGCCGAGCAGCAGCGCCTCGTGGCTGGTGAAGAAGTCCGTCTCGCGCAGGCTCGGATGGTTCTCGGACGTGATGCCGATCGCCTTCATGAAGTCCATGGTTTCGCTGATCCGGTCGGCAAGTTTGCGGTAGCGCTCGCCCTGCGGGCTGTCCTTGACGAAGCCGAGCATCCACTGGTGCACATTCTCGAGATTGGCATAACCGCCCATTGCGAAGGCGCGCAGAAGGTTCAGCGTCGCGGCCGACTGGCGGTAAGCCATGGCCTGGCGTTCCGGATTCGGATTGCGCGCTTCCTCGGTGAATTCGATGCCGTTGATGATATCGCCACGGTAGCTCGGCAGCGAGACGCCGTTCTGCGATTCGATGCCCGAAGAGCGCGGCTTGGCGAACTGGCCGGCAATACGGCCCACCTTGACGACCGGCAGTTGTGCGCCGAACGTCAGCACGACGGCCATCTGCAGGAAGGCGCGGAAGAAGTCGCGGATCGTGTCGGCGCCATGCTCGGCGAAGCTCTCGGCGCAGTCCCCGCCCTGCAGCAGAAAACCGTTGCCTTCGGAGACATTGGCGAGATGCTTCTTCAAACGGCGCGCCTCGCCCGCAAAGACGAGCGGCGGATAGCTAGCGAGCTGGGCTTCCGTTGCCGCCAAAGCGGCCTGGTCCGGATAATCCGGGACCTGCTGGATCGGCTTTTGCCTCCAACTGCTCGGGGTCCAAGTCTCTGCCATTTTAGTCACCTTTGTCTCGCCGGGATCACTGCCCGGCGCCTGTCGTCCACAATAACGGCGGCTTATAAACCTTTAGCATCCGCTTGCCTAGCGCCGTTCGACACGTTCTGAGCGGGTCGCTAAGCCTGCCGCGCTTATAAGGGAAGCCTCTGATGCGCCTTCAATCCCGCCCTCCGATTTACGCTAAATATACCATGAATTTTGGGGGGTAATTCAGCTATCTGTGTCAAACCCGAATCTGAAACTGCACGCCATGACGGGCGCGCTTTGTCTTCGCCGATGATCGGCCCGATCCTGGGGAATGGTATGAAGAAGCTGGCGCGCCGTTTTTCGGCTGACCGTTCGGGAAACTTTGGAATAATGACAGCATTGCTGGCCGTGCCGGTCCTCGGCGCGGCGGGCATGGCAGTCGATTTTGCCCACGCGCTCAGCCTCAGGACCCAGCTCTATGCAGCAGCGGACGCAGCGGCCGTCGGTTCGGTCTCGGAAAAATCGGATGCCGTGACCGCGGCCATGGCGATGAAAGGCGACGGCAGCATTTCGCTCGGCAAGGCCGATGCACAAAAGCTCTTCTTCGCCCAGATGTCCGGAGAACTTTCGGACATCCCCGTCGACCTCGACATCGATGTCGCGAAGACGACCAACAAGCTGAACTCGACTGTCACCTTCAGTGCCACCGTCCCGACTGCATTCATGCAGATTCTTGGCAAGAACAGCATTGCAATTTCAGGCACGGCGACCGCGGAATATCAGACCGCTTCGTTCATGGATTTCTACATCCTGCTCGACAACACGCCCTCCATGGGCGTCGGAGCGACGCCAGAGGATGTCGCACTTCTGAGAAATGCGACCAAGAATGGCAACAAGGAGGGCAAGGACAAGGATTGCGCCTTCGCCTGCCATATCGTTTCGGAGAGCGGCGTTGAGGATAAGGAAAGCTATTTCTATCTCGCCCGCAGCATCGGCGCGACCATCCGCATCGACGTCGTCGCCAAGGCGACCGAGGCTCTCATGACGACGGCCAAGAAATCGCAGGTGGCTCCGGCACAGTATCAGATGGCCGCCTACACGTTTGGCAAAAAGTCATCTGACGCCAATCTCTACACCGTTTCGGAATTGACTGACGATCTCACCGCAGTTGGTGAAGCGACGAAGAACATCACGCTGATGAGCATTCCGAGCCACAACACGCCCAACAACCAGACAAGCTATGACAACGTGCTAACTTCAATCGAAAAGAAGATCCCCACGGGCGGCAGCGGAATGACCAAGACGGATCGCGAGAAAATCCTGTTCTTCGTTGCCGATGGCGTCGGAGATAGCATTAAGCCAACTACCTGCACAAAGCGGCTCAATGGCGGCAAACGTTGCATGGAGCCGATCGACACGAGCTACTGCCAAAAGCTCAAGGACAAGAATGTCAAGATCGCCATCCTATATACGACATATCTGCCGCTTCCCGAAAATAGTTTCTATAGAGATTGGATCGCGCCTTTCCAGTCCGAAATTCCGCAGAAGATGAAGGAATGCGCCTCCCCGGGCCTCTATTTCGAAGTGACGCCGACGGAGGGCATTTCGGACGCCATGAATGCCCTCTTCTTGAAGGTCATTCATAGGCCACGGCTGACCGGCTGAGAGCCGCAGTCCGCCAATTGGCTCTGCCTCAAACCCGCTCCCCATCCCGAATTCGATAGCTCGGCACATACATCGTCACGAGCTCTTCCGCCGCCGTCGGGTGCACTGCCATGGTGCGGTCGAAATCCTCCTTGGTGCACCCCGCCTTCAGCGTGATCCCGAGAATCTGCGCCATCTCGCCGGCGTCGTGCCCGAGGATATGGGCGCCGACGACCTTGCGGCTTTCTGCATCGACGATCAGCTTCATCAGCATCTTTTCGGAACGGCCGGAAAGCGTCGCCTTGAGCGGCCGGAACTGCGCCCGGTAGACCTCGAGCTCCCTGTAGCGTTTCGCCGCCTCCTCTTCCGAAAGGCCGACCGTGCCGATCTCGGGCTGGGAGAAGACAGCTGTTGCGATCTGCTCGTGATCCGGCTTCGTCGGATTGTTCTTGTATTCCGTCTCGATGAAGCACATCGCCTCGTGGATCGCGACCGGCGTGAGCTGTACCCTGTCGGTGACATCGCCGAGCGCGTAGATGTTGTCGGCGCTCGTCCGCGAATATTCGTCGACGACGATCGCGCCGCGCTCGTTCGTTTTCACACCTGCCGCCTCAAGCCCAAGCCCGTCGGTATTCGGATCGCGTCCGAGCGCGAGCAACACGGCGCCGGCATTCAGCGTGCCATTATTCAAGGTCTCGACGGCAAGCCCTTGCTCGCCCTTCGACACCATTTCCAGGGTGTCGCGGCACAGGATGCGGATACCCTTGGCAACCATTGCCTCATGCAGGCCGCGGCGCAGATCCTGGTCGAAGCGCGAGAGGATTTCCGCCCCGCGGTAGACCAGCGTCGTCTCGACGCCCAGTCCATGGAAGATATTGGCAAATTCCACCGCAATATAGCCGCCGCCCGCAATCACGATCGCCTTCGGCAGGTCTTCGAGATGGAACGCCTCGTTGGAGGACATGCAAAGCTCGTGCCCCGGAAGGGCCGCATGCGGGTTCGGCCGGCCGCCGGTCGCAATGACGATGGTCTTAGCCGTCACGGTCTCACCGGTCTTCACCAGCCGGATCGTATGCGCATCGACAAGCTCGGCGCGCGTCTCGAGGATTTCCGCATTCGCGCCGGAAAGCCCCTTCTTATAGAGCCCCTCCAGCCGCGCGATTTCGGCGTCCTTGGCAGCGATCAGCTTCTTCCAGTCGAAAGAGCTTTCCCCGACCGTCCAGCCGAAGCCGGCGGCATCCTCGAAATGCTCCTGATATTGCGACGCATAGACGAACAACTTCTTGGGCACGCAGCCGCGGATGACGCAGGTGCCGCCGTAGCGGTATTCCTCTGCAATCGCGACCTTCTTGCCGAGCGACGCGGCAACGCGCGCGCTTCTCACGCCCCCCGAACCGCCGCCGATGACGAAGAGGTCGTAATCATAGGAAGACATGGACGGGTGCTCCGTTAGGAATCGGCAGGAATGGTTCGACGGATATAGTATCTGTGCCTGCAAAAACAAAAGCCCGGACGATGCCGGGCTCTTGCGATCACATCAGCCGTGTCAGGGCTTTGCATCAGGAGCAGGAGCAGGCGCACCTGCCGGCTTGTCGCCAGCCGGCGGAGTTTCCGGCACAGGCTCTACCTTGATGACCTTGCTGAGTTCCGTATTGGCATTCTTCTGGAGATCGCGGGCAATGCCCTGCGCCCAGATATCGGCTGCCCTGTTTGTTTCCCGCGAAGCGATGGGGCCGTCCTTCAGAAGCTTCTTGCCGACCGGCGAGTTGTAGAAGTCGGCGATGGCCTTCAGCTCTTCGACCGTGAATGCCTTCGCATAGTTCGCTGCCGCTTCCTTCTCGAGATCGGAGCGGCGCGGTGCGAGCGCCAGAGCCTGCGCGTCGACCGTGGCGCTGATCACGTCTTCGTAGTTCGGCGAATCCTGAATGAGGCCGGCCTTCAGGCGTTCGGCGAGGCCGGGCAGGATATTGTCGAACTGCGCCGTTGCGCCGATGGCGGCAACGGCTGCACGCGCGGCCTTCAACTGCTCGTCTGAAATTTCCTGCGCCTGCGCAGCTGAGCCGAAAGCGATGCCGGAGAGAATAACCGTCGCGGCGGCAAAACGGCCAAGACCTGCAAATTTCTTCATGAGTTTCTGTGCTCCTGTTATCTGTTCGCCTGCAGCGTGCGCGCACCCGCTGGACCCGCGATGATCGCAAGTGACGCCATATTGAGAAAAAGCCCGTGCTCAACGACGCCGGGTATCGAATTCAGCTCGCTCGAAAGCGCGTCTGCATCAGGAATGCGGCCAAAAGATGCGTCGATGATGTAGTGGCCGCCGTCCGTGGTAAATTCTCCGTCACCGGATTGGCGAAGTGTCAGGCTGCCGGTCAGACCGAGCCTGGCAGCCTTCCTTTCGATCGCGATCCGTGTGGAAACGAGACCGAATGGATTGACTTCGATCGGCAGCGGAAACCGGCCGAGCGTCTCGACCAGCTTGCTCTCGTCGGCAATCACGATCACGCGGTCTGAAGCCGCCGCGACGATCTTTTCGCGCAGCAACGCCCCGCCGCCGCCCTTGACCAGGCGCAGGCTCGCATCGATTTCGTCGGCGCCGTCGACCGTCAGGTCGAGTTCCGGGAGTTCATCGAGAGATTTCAGCGGTACGCCGAGCTCGACGCAAAGCCGCGCCGTGCGCTCCGACGTCGGAACACCCTCGACCCTGAAGCCACCGGCAACCTTCTCCGCTAGCAGGCGAACGAACTCCTCTGCCGTACTTCCCGTCCCGATCCCGAGGCGCATTCCGCTCTCGACGTGGGTAAGAGCCGCCTCGGCGGCCTTGATCTTCATTTCGCGGGCGTCCATGCGCCGCCTACTCCGGTTGTTTCGTTGGATGTGCTGTTTACACGGCTCGTATGGCAAACGAAAGCCAAAATAATAGCAGGAAACCGAAATGCGAAAGCATCGCGCTGCGGCGTTACGGCCATAGTCTTGGCGTTGCTTTTTCAATGCCCATCACCTACTCCGGGAAGACCGGATTTCATGAAGAGGCAATTTCCTTGACCCCTGCTCTTGTCGTATTCGATCTCGACGGCACGCTGCTCGATACCCACGCCGATCTCGTCGAGAGCCTGAATCTCACGATCGCCGCGCTCGATCTCGCGCCCGTGACTTATGCCGATCTGACCCATCTCGTGGGCCACGGTGCCAAGGTGATGATCGAGCGCGCCTGCACGCTGCGCGGCCACCCGCTTTCGGAAACCGAGCTGCCGCCGCTGCTGGAACGCTTCATCGCCCATTACACCGATACGATGCCCGGTCATACACAGCCATATCCCGGCCTGATCGCTGCCATGGATACTTTAAAAATCAAGGGATACAAGCTCGCCGTCTGCACCAACAAGCTGGAATCGCTGACGCTGACGCTTCTGCGAAAACTCCACCTCACCGGTTATTTCGACGCCATCACCGGCGGCGACACCTTTCCGGTCCGCAAACCCGATGCGCAGCACCTGACCGGCACGATCGAACGCGCCGGCGGCATACTGGCACGCAGCATCATGATCGGCGACAGCCTCAACGACATCGCCGTCGCTAGAAACGCCAACGTTCCATCGATCGCCGTCCCCTTCGGCTATTCCGACGTGCCGGTCGAAACGCTGCGCCCGGACCGGATCATCCTGCATTATGACGAACTGACGCCCGAACTCGTCGAAACCGTCATCCGCAATTTTGCGCGGTCGAACGCGGTGGCTGCTTCTCGCTGAAATTCCCGATCAAGCGCGCGGCAAACTCATTTGGACCGCGGCTCCAATATATGGCGAATTATTCGAACTTCCTCTCGCTCGCGCTCTCAAATATGAATGCCTTTGACACGTTGCTTGCAGGACGGTCAACGACCCGGAGCCGGGTCGGCCAGTATAGTGGCGCTTGGACCGCGATGTCGGTGGCAATGGCGAGAAAGGTTCACGCAACGCAATGAGGAATGGGCCAGGTGGCATATCCTTGGGTTCGGAAAATGTAGAATTATCCCAAGTCACGGTTAGGTTTTCCGGCGCCGCGCCGCGCAATACTTCGTCGACCAAAACGTCGAAACGCGCATAGTCAGTCAAGAAACCAGTGATATCCCCAAGGGTCTTCCGCATATCGGGAAAACGGGCTAGCGTCTTTTGGTGCCGCTCTCGCACGACTGGATCAAGAACGACCTCGTAGCTGGAAATTCTGCCGATAATCACTACGTCGGCGAATTCAACATCGTGAAGGTCGATGGCGGCTTGCATCTTACATGCGCTGGCTGATCCGCCCGTAAGCATTGCGCCAAGATTCAGGAAGGCAACAGGCCAAAAGCCCCGCGTCCTCATCCTCCGCTTCGGAATCACCGCAGCCCTGCTCTCGGATCCGGCACTAGCATTTGCGCTGGCGGCGATCCCGAAGACCGCCGCCCCCATTTCGGATCGAAAACAATCAGATCTGAGCGTCCCGCGCCTTCGTCGTCGCCTCGAATGCCTTCTCGACATAAGCATCGCGGCCATAGACATCGTCGAAATATTCCACGACGCCCTCCTTGTTCGGCCATGCCGTGAAGTAGGACACGTAGACCGGAATTTTCTGCGGAACCGAGACCGCCTTGTTCTCGCCAGCAGCGATCTGCCTTGCCACATCGGCGACGCTCGTGTTGAGCACGGCCGCAGCCATCGCGCGCGGATCGGCAAGACGCACGCAGCCATGGCTCAGCGCCCGCATGTCGCGCTTGAAGAAGCTCTTCGACGGCGTGTCGTGCATGTAGATCGCATGGCTGTTCGGGAACAGTATCTTCAATTCGCCCAAGGCATTGTCGCCGCTCGGCGGTTGGCGCACGGAGACATTGGAGGTCGAACCGTACCAATCGACACTGGAAGACGGAACCGCATGGCCGTTGATCGCCACTTCATAGCCGAGGCGGTCGAGATAATTCGGGTCGGCGCGCAGCTTCGGCAGCATCTCGTTGATGATGATCGACTGCGGAACGCCCCAGAACGGATTGAACTCGACGGTCTCGATCTCGTCCTGGAAGAAATAGGTCTGGTTGGACTTCTGGCCGACCACGACGCGCATCGACAACTGTTCCTTGTTGTCGTTGTGGTAGTAAACCATAAAGGCCGGCTGGTTGATGAAGACGTAGCGCGAGCCGAGATCTTCCGGCAGCCAGCGCGCCTCCTCCATCGCGACGGTGAGCTTCTCGATCTTCGAAGCGTTGCTGTCGCCGCCGATCATGATGCGGACGGTCGCCTGGCCGATTACGCCGTCCGGCTTCAGATTGTGTTCCTTCTGGAAACCCTCGACCAGCGAAACCAGCTCGGGCGAGTAGACGAAGCCGCCGCTATAGGCGGCGAGCGTTGCCGCATGCTGCGCCTTCAGCGCTTCCGAGCCGTGCTTGCCGATGGCCTTGACGATATTGGCGACTTCCGGCGAGCTGTCGCCCGGGCGCAGCAGCCGATCGAGCGAGATCGTGATGGGCTCGTCGCCAGCCGTCTCGGCCCTGAGCTTGGCGAGTTCCTCCTTGAGTGCTGCGAATTGCGGGCCGTCGGGCGTGCGGCTAGTCAGATAGGCGCCGATATCCGGGCTCATGCGTGCAAGCTTCAGAACCGGACCGAGGTTGACCTGCTTGCGCCTGAAATCGTGGTAGCCCGAAATCTTGTTCGGATCGATGCGTCCGCGCACCGTATCCTGGACATAGGCGAGCACCTTCGAGGAAAGCTGCAGCTCGAACTGCGTAAGAGCGCGGTCGCGGGCGGCCGGATCCGGATTGGCCGGGTCGACGGCCGGCAGGTCGACGGCGTAGTCGGCCGGGTCGAGGCCGACGGAACCGACACCGGAAAGGAAACTCATCGCCGCCTTGGCACGATCGTTGATCTCTGCGCCGGTCAGCCAGACAAAGGGGTTCTTGGAGCTGCCGTAATAGGCTTCGAGAGCCTTTGCGACATTTACGTCGGCGCGAACCTTCGCTTCGGCGAGGAACTGGCGTTCGACGACGACCGGCGCCATGGCCGCTTCACCGGACGCAGACGCGATCGCGCCCGTCACCGTCGGCTCGGCAAACTTGGCGATATTGACGAAGCGCATCGCGTCCGGCTTGTAGGTATAGTAGCGCGGACCGCTGACCTTCGGTAGCGGCATGGCCGGCATTTCGCCGAACTCGCCTGGATTGGCGGGATTGATGATCGGGGTCCGCTCGCGGTGGCCGCGGATCATGTCCATCAGCGTATAAGCATGCGCCGGCGCGGCCATCGCCGCAAATCCGCAGGAAAGTGCCAGTGCGGAGACCGCACCCTTGAAAAACGATGTCATGCTTTTTTCCAGTCCCAGTATCACGCTGTCCTTGGCATGGGCAAAGCCCATTTCAAAATTCATATAGTCTGGCTTTCCCGGTCCATTGGCAGAAACCGGCTCCGAGCGCCAGAAGCACCGGCACGACTTGTGTGACGCCGTCAAAGCGTGCCGCCGGCAAGCAGTTCACACAAAATTATGAAATTATTAGTTAATTTTTTACCGAATTTCGCGCGATTGCCACAGTGGTCAAACGCGCCCTCCGGGCATAAAGTTTCAAGCGTGTCCTAAAAACCACGAAGAACACCTAAAACATGAATAATGCTCTCATATTTCGTCTCCGGCCCGGTTTTCTTGAGGTCCGTTCGGACCTATAAGACCGACCTGAAACGAACGCGCTTCGGCGCACGCGACAGGAAGGCATGGCTATGACCTCGACCCGTACCGAAACAGATACCTTTGGCCCGATCGACGTGGCGGGCGACCGATATTGGGGCGCCCAGGCGCAGCGCTCGCTCGGCAATTTCAAGATCGGTTGGGAAAAGCAGCCGCTGTCGATCGTGCGCGCCCTCGGCATCGTCAAGCAGGCAGCCGCCAGGGTGAACATGGAACTCGGCCAGCTCGATCAGGCAATCGGCAAGGCGATCGTCGACGCCGCTCAAGAAGTCATCGACGGCAAGCTCAACGAGCATTTCCCGCTCGTCGTCTGGCAGACAGGTTCGGGCACGCAGTCGAACATGAACGCCAACGAGGTGATCTCCAATCGGGCGATCGAAATGCTCGGCGGCGTCATGGGGTCCAAGAAACCGGTGCATCCGAACGACCACGTCAACATGAGCCAGTCTTCGAACGATACATACCCGACGGCCATGCACATCGCCTGCGCCGAGCAGATCGCCCACCACCTGCTACCGGCCCTGAAGCACCTGCATGCGGCCCTCGACATGAAGGTCGTCGAGTTCAACCACATCATCAAAATCGGCCGCACGCATACCCAAGACGCGACGCCGCTGACGCTCGGGCAGGAATTCTCCGGCTATGCGGCACAGGTCGGCTCCGCCATCAAGCGCATCGAGATGACGCTTCCCGGCCTTTGCGAACTGGCGCAGGGCGGCACCGCCGTCGGCACGGGGCTGAACGCGCCGGCCGGCTTTGCGGAAAAGGTGGCGGAGGAGATCGCGAAGATTTCCGAGATGCCGTTTGTCACCGCGCCAAACAAGTTCGAGGCGCTTGCCTCGCATGACAGCATGGTTTTCAGCCACGGCGCCATCAATGCCGCAGCAGCCGCCCTCTTCAAGATCGCCAACGACATCCGCTTGCTCGGCTCCGGCCCACGTGCCGGCCTCGGCGAGCTGTCGCTGCCGGAAAACGAACCGGGCTCGTCGATCATGCCAGGCAAGGTCAACCCGACGCAGTGCGAGGCTCTGACGCAGGTCTGCGCCCACGTCTTCGGCAATCACGCCGCCCTCACCTTCGCAGGCAGCCAGGGCCATTTCGAGCTCAACGTCTATAACCCGATGATGGCCTATAATTTCCTGCAGTCCGTCCAGCTTCTCGGCGATGCGGCTATTTCCTTCACTGACAATTGTGTCGTCGGCATCGAGGCCCGCGAAGACAATATCAAGGCCGGCCTGGAGCGTTCGCTGATGCTCGTCACCGCGCTTGCCCCGACGATCGGCTACGACAACGCCGCCAAGATCGCCAAGACGGCGCACAAGAACGGCACGACGTTGAAGGAAGAAGCACTCGCAAGCGGGCTCGTCACCTCTGAACAGTACGAGGAGATCGTCCGCCCCGAGCAGATGATCGGCCCGAAATAAACTGGCGCGATCTCGTCCGCCTCCCAAACCTGTCCGGCAGGCGAAAGCTGATGGGCGGTCGCCCTGAAACCGGCTGACCGAAAACAAAAAAGGCTCGCAGAGCTCGATCGCGAGCCTTTCGCCTCGTGATCGGTGTTACGCTCGATTACCAGATCGTCGACAACCTTTCGACGAAGCTGACCGCCACCTAGGTCAGCCGTGATCACGAAGCCGCCGACGACATCGACTTCGTGCAGGGCTTCTTCCGCCTGCAGCGTGCGTTCTAATCTGATCTGACAGGATTCGCCCGGCTGCGGGCCGGGCGGGTTTCTACTGACGTGCTGCCGGAAGCTCCGGCCGCTTCAAGGAACCGGCATAGAAAACCTCGGCAGGATTAAGCCTTGCAAGGATTTCAGTGTGGAAGGCGCCGGTCAGATAACCGCTGCCTTTGCTGAAGGCGATTGCAGCGCTGCTGACGATGATGAGAGCCATCGCTAACGACAAAAAATGATGATGCTGAGACCTTTGCATCGTCGTATCTCTTTGCTCGGCCTGTTCGGCGTTCTGCCCGACCCGCTTACTGATATCTGTGCTCGCTGAAGTCCGGTTTAAAGCCCGTATAATCACAGCTGATCATGCATGAACGCCGAATAATCATGCCGCTGTGGTCGTCATTCGATGGGGCAACGATGCCTGCTTGACGATTGCATTTGCCGTTCGCCCGATTTAGATCGGTTCCAAACTGTGCGATGCCAATCTCAAGAAAGGTCACTTCGATGGCTGACGATCTCTTCCCGCTCGGCAAGGACACCACCCCTTACCGCAAGATCAGCAGCGACCACGTCTCTGTCGACAGCTTCAGGGGACAAGAGATCCTGACGGTAGAACCCGAGGGCATGCGGCTGCTTGCCGAAACTGCCTTTGCCGACATCAACCATCTGCTGCGGCCCGGCCACCTGAAGCAGCTTGCCGCCATCCTCGACGATCCGGAAGCAACCGAAAACGACCGTTTCGTCGCCTACGACCTTCTGAAGAACGCCAATATCGCCGCAAGCGGCATCCTCCCCATGTGCCAGGACACCGGTACTGCGATCATCATGGGCAAGAAGGGCCGCCGGGTGTGGACCGAAGGCGGCGATTACACAGCGCTCGCAGAGGGCGTGATGGACGCCTACGAGAAGAAGAACCTGCGCTATTCGCAACTCGCGCCTCTCAAGATGTTCGAGGAGAAAAACACCAAGAACAACCTGCCTGCCCAGATCGACATTTATGAGGAAGGCACCGATTCCTACGATTTCCTCTTCGTCGCCAAGGGCGGCGGTTCGGCCAACAAGACCTTCCTCTATCAGGGCACGCCGTCGCTTCTGACGCATGACCGCATGATCGACTTCCTCAAGGAAAAGATCCTGACGCTAGGGACGGCAGCCTGCCCCCCCTACCATCTGGCGATCGTCATCGGCGGCACCTCGGCCGAAATGAACCTCAAGACCGTCAAGCTCGCCTCGACACGTTACCTCGACGGCCTGCCGACGGAAGGCTCCGAGAGCGGCCACGCCTTCCGCGATGTCGAGATGGAAAGGGAAATCCACAAGCTGACGCAGCAAATGGGCGTCGGCGCCCAGTTCGGCGGCAAATATTTCTGTCACGATGTGCGCGTCATCCGCCTGCCCCGCCACGGCGCATCGCTGCCGATCGGCCTCGGCGTCTCCTGTTCCGCCGATCGTCAGGCCAAGGGCAAGATCACCCGCGAGGGCATTTTCGTCGAACAGCTGGAAACCGATCCGTCCAAATATATGCCGGAGATCGACGAGACGAAGCTGTCGGAATCGATGGTCCGCATCGACCTCAACCAGTCGATGGCCAACATCCTTGCCGAATTGACCAGGCATCCGGTCAAGACACGCCTGTCGCTGACGGGAACGATCATCGTTGCGCGCGACCTTGCCCATGCGAAAATCCGCGAACGCCTCGAAAAGGGTGAAGGCATGCCGGACTACATGAAGAACCACCCGGTTTATTATGCCGGTCCGGCAAAGACGCCAGCCGGCTACGCCTCGGGCTCCTTCGGCCCGACCACCGCCGGCCGCATGGACAGCTATGTCGACCAGTTCCAGTCTTTCGGCGGCTCGATGGTGATGCTTGCCAAGGGCAACCGTTCCCGCGCCGTGCGCGAAGCCTGCAAGGCGCATGGCGGCTTCTATCTTGGCTCGATCGGCGGTCCGGCCGCCCGCCTGGCGCAGGATTGCATCAAGAAGGTCGACGTCCTGGAATATCCGGAACTCGGCATGGAGGCCGTCTGGAGGATCGAGGTCGTGGATTTCCCGGCCTTCATCGTCATCGACGACAAAGGCAACGACTTCTTCCAGGAGCTCAATCTCGGCTGAGTGCCATCAATGAACCACGGCGGTCTTGCGCGGATCGATCTGCTGGGTGCTGGCCAGGCTATTCAAAGCCTGAAAATCGGCAGCGCCCAGCGATTCTTCCGCCCTTACGCTGGCGAGGATATCGGTGCGCAACGCGCCGTCGAAGAAGCCGCTGTCCTGCAGCAATAATGCCGAGCCGGCGACAATGGCGGCCGTAAGAATGACCGGTAACGTATGACGAGAGGTTTCCATAATCTCATGCCTTCTGCAGGACCGCTCTAGGTCCATTGAGAAGGAATGTGCGCCTCGTCCACCGTTTACAAAAGGGCACATTTTCGACACCAACTGTCAACAAATCGAAGACGCTTAAAAACAATCGTCGGAAGCCCGCATATTTTGGGGGTTTTTCGCGGCAAAAATGCGCCAAAATGTGAGGAAGACTCAGGTTCTCGCCTGATTTCCATTGCCTAGTATTTCATCGCCGGGGGGACCAGAATACTCACATCTAATCTTTAGTATATATGCCTTTAATCCTTTCCCAACGAATTTAAGCTAGTCAATAGAAGATTGCCTTCGAAATCTCATTGAGGAGTATGCCGAATGACTGCGGCTGCAGCGCCAAAGGCGCAGGTTCCCGACGTGGCAGGTCAGATCACCTATGCCATGCGCTCGATGGGGGTCGCGCCAATCCCGCGCAATTACGAGCTCTTCTATGAGGCCTATATCGGCTCCAACCCCGCCTTGACGCGCGACCTTGCTGCCCTTGGCAGTCAGGCAACCCAGGTAGAACTCGACGCGCTCGGCGCACAGCACTTCACCCATTCGCCCGCCCGTGTCTTCGACGACGCCCACACGCGCATCGCCGCCGAGCTCGAAGGGCTCCTGCGCGTCCTGCGCCAGGAGCAGACCTCGCTCGAAAGCTACAACCAGCTGCTCGGCGAAACCTACAAGCGCATCAATTCCAAGAGTGCCGCCAGCGTCGAACTCATCGAAAACGCCATCACTATTCTCACCGAGGCGACCGGCGATACGATGGCGCATGGCGAAAGGACTGTCGAGAACGTCGCCCAGCGCTCGCAGGAGATGGACCGGGTCCGCAAGGAACTCGATGAATACAAGCGCATAGCCAATACCGACTCGCTGACGCGCCTTTCCAACCGCCGGGCCTTCGACGATCGCCTCGCCGCCGTCTTCGACAATCCGGCACTGAAGCCCATCACCGCGCTGGTACTTGCCGATATCGACAATTTCAAGAAGATCAACGACACTTACGGCCATCCGGTCGGCGACAAGATCCTCGCGACCGTCGCCTCCGTCATCCGCGCCAATGTCCGCCGCGATATCTTCGTCGCCCGCACCGGTGGTGAGGAGTTCGCGCTGATCGTCGACGGCAATACGCCGGAGGAAGTGATGAGCATGGCGGAGCGCATCCGCCGCACGCTCGAGGCGACTCCCTTCAAGAATTCCCGCACTCGCGTGAATTATGGCCCCGTGACCGTCTCCATGGGTGTCTGCATGGCATCGAACGCCGATGATCCGGGCGAGCTTTACCACAAGACCGACATCGCTCTCTACGGAGCAAAGAATGCCGGGCGCAACTGCTGCATCCTCTATCAGGATGGTATGCAGAAAGACTTCAGCAAGAGCTGGCTGATCTACAAGTCGTAACAGTCACCATTCGGTGACGGCTGCCTACCACATCGTCTTTGCCGCACGGCCCGCCCACTCCCGGTCGTAGGTTTCGTGATCGAAATCTTCCGCCGCCGCCGTGAGCATCAGGCCGGGCGTCGGTAGCTTCGCCGGATCGGCAAAGTTCTCCGGGTTCCAAAGCTGCGCTCGTATAAGCGCGCGGGCGCACTGGAAATAGACGTCGTCGATGGTGATCACCACGATGGTGCGCGGATGCTTACCATCCATCTCGAAACTTTCGAGCAGCGCCTCGTCGTTCGACACCACCCCGCGGCCGTTGATGCGCATCGTCGTGTTCGAACCCGGCACCAGGAACATGAGCGCAAGGCGCGGATCGCGCACGATATTTGAAAGCGAATCAATGCGGTTGTTGCCGCGCCAGTCGGGCAGATGCAGCGTCTTTTCGTCGATCACCCGCACGACACCGCCGATGTCGCCGCGCGGCGAGCAGTCGAGCCCTTCCGGCCCGACGGTCGCCAGCGCCATGAAGGGCGAAGCTTCGATCATCTGGCGGTAGAGCGGCGTCAGCACCCTGGTCACCTTGGCAACGGACGCCTGCGTCAGGCCTCCCGCATAGATTTTGCCGAGTTCCTCAACCGTCCTGATGACTTTCATGATCGTCCTGCCACGTTTCAAAGACCGCCCACTAGCCGCCAGAAATGACGCTAAAATGACGCCCGTTTACCCGGAAGCTCAAAAAGCGGAATGATCTCAGCATCATTTTTGATGGGATCATCGGCAAGGAAACGCTGGATCTCCGCAAGCACCGGCTCGGCGCTGACGATCCGCCGGTGGCCGAAGCCGTTGGCCCAGAAGAGGCGCACGCTCCTGCCCGAGGCGGCGTAGCGCCGCGCATGATTAGCGCTGACTTCCTTGTCGTCTTCGGCGTGGATCACCAGCATCGGGCGCGCCATTGTTGCAGCAGCCTCCCCCGCATCGAAATCCTCCAGTCTCCGGCCGGTCAGCCGATGCACCTCACCCTCAAGCGCCGCCTGTGCCGCCCTTTCGAGGCCGACCATCCTGCCGAAGCCGGCAAACAGCCATTTCATCTCGCTCGGCGAGCCGATCGTGACGATCTTTCCGGCCGACAGCGCTTCGATTTCAGGTAGCAGGCCGGCGGCCGAAACCATCAGGGCCGCGCCGCCGAAGGAATGGCCGACTGTCGCGTCGAATGGCCCAAACCGCGCCTCGGCTGCGGCGATCGTCTCTACAGCAAGCCCCATATGCAGGAAGCGTCCGCCTGCGCGCCCGTGGCCCGGAAAATCGACGCCGATCACCTCCGCGCCGCTTGCGGCAAGCGCACCGATCAGATCGGTCATGTATTCCATGCTCGATCCCCAGCCGTGCGTCACAAGGTAACGCTGCCGCCTGCCGGCAGCACCGCCGTTGATCCGGTAGGCATGCGCCCGCCGCCCACCCGCAAGGCGAAACTCGATTCGCTCCGCCGATTGCAGGAAAACCCGGCCGGCCGCATGTGCCGCTCTGGCCTTGGCGCCCTTTGGTTTTGCGGACGGCGTCAGGCAGAACAGCCGGAATGCCGTCTTGCCCGCAAGAAGCGGTGAAACCGCCTGCAACAGCGAAAATCCGAGGCGGGTGACCTTCAGTGCAAAGTTTGGCATAGTGGGAATCCAATAATGTTCAACACTGAACAATAAAGTACAACGATGAACAAAAATCAATCCCTTCCTTGGGATCATCCGCGTTTTCGCAGCTGGATCGCCGTCGCCCGCGCCTGCCAGTTGATGCAGCAATCCTTGGGCCGCTCGCTGGCAGAGCTCGATATCAAGACCCCGCATCTCGATATTCTGATCAATCTTTATCGCTTCGAGGGCATCTCGCAGCAGGAGCTTGCCCGCAAGCTCCTCGTCGGCCGCTCCAATATGAGCATGCTGCTGCCACAGATGGAAAAACGCGGCCTGATTAAGCGCCGCGGCGACGACAAGGACAAGCGTGTGCTGCGGCTCTACCTGACACCCGAGGGCCGCAGCGTCACCGAGCGCGCCATGGTGATCCAGACCGACCTGATCGAGCGGGTGCTGTCCCCCGAGCCGATCGAGCAGTGCATGGCCATGGCAAACTCGATGGAACGCATCATCGGCGTGCTGCAGCAGGATCTGCGCGACGAGGATTGATATCAGTGCAGCGTGCGCCCGGCCGGGCGCCCGGCAAGCGATCTGTATTCCCATGCGGCAACGACGATCAGCACCAGCGTCGCCAGAATGCCCATCACATAGACTTCGAGCACCGGTGCCAGGAACGCCAAAAGGACTAGAAGCACAAGGCCCGCGAAATGCGAAAGCGGCGCTCGCCCGCTCGTTGCGCCCTTGAACCAGAGATTGCCAACAAGGAAAAGCCCCGAGCCACCGAGGATCGCAGCCATCACGCCGACATCGCCGCTGTCGTGGGGATGCGAGAACATGAACTCGACGGCCACCGCATGCACGATGATGCCGGCGAGAATCGGAATATGAGCATAGGTGAAAGCCTGCCGCGCAAGGCGGCCCGGCGTCTCGTCATGCTCGATCCGGTGTGCGGCCCGCTGATGCCCGAACCGGAAATAGAGCCACCACATCGCGACGGTTCCAACAAAGCCCGTGACGAAAACGACGGTCGTTAGACCGGAAAACGGCAGTTCCGAAAAGGTGCGGCCGGAAACGAGGATCGCTTCGCCGAGGCAGATGATGATGAACAGCGCGCAACGCTCCGCCATATGGGCGCCCGAGACATCCCAGTCCGCCGCCGTCGACTTGCCCAGCCCCGGCACGAAGAAACCTGAGGCCGGACCCGCATAATCGATGAGGAGCGCGATAATCCATGTAATCAACCGCCCCTCATGCTCCAGAAAACCGCCGGCGATCCAGAAAACGCCGGCAACCGCAAGCCATGTGCTGATGCGGATGAAGTTCAGATAGTTCGAGCGGCCGGCATCCTTCATCGCATAGAGCGCAAAAAACGACCGTCCGACCTGCATCAGCACGTAGGCAGCGGCAAAAAGCAGTCCCTTGTCGCCGAAAGCTTCGGGAATCGAAGCCGAAAGCACCAGTCCGAGCAGCATCAGAGTAACGAGCATGCCGCGCACCGGCATCTTTTCCGGATCGAGCCAGTTCGTTACCCAGGCGGTAAAGACCCAGACCCACCAGACGGCGAAGGTCATCAGCGCCGCTTCGACTGCGCCGAGCAGCGTGTAGTGGGCCGCCAGCGCGTGGGAAAGCTGTGAAATGGAAAAGACGAACACCAGGTCGAAGAAGAGTTCGAGAAAGCTGACCTTGCTGTCGGCCGGACTTCCCTTCGAACGCAGCCAGCTTTTACCTGTGGTTCCCGCCATTTTCCCCCCTTTATGGCTGTTGATCGCTCAGCGCGGCTTTTCCGCGACGTCGCGGCTCATGCCCTTCTCGCCGAGTTCCTTCTCGTATTCCGCAAAAAGCTCCTCCCCACGCTCGCCGAGCTCGCGCAGATAGACCCAGGTGAAGAGGCCCGTATCGTGCATGTCGTCGAAGCCGATGCGCACGGCATAATTGCCGGTCGGCGTCATCGAGATGATTGCGACGTTGCGCTTGCCGGGAACCGTCAACTTCTGCCCCGGCCCATGGCCCTGTACTTCTGCCGAGGGCGAAAGCACGCGTAACATTTCGGCCGAAAGATCAAAGCTCTGGCCGTCGTTGAAGGTCACGGTCAGACGCTGCCGGTCCTTCGAGACACGCAGTTCAGTGGGCCAGATATCGCTCATCGCTCTCTCCAATTGTCACAGAGCAGTAGGCAATCGAGCATTTCGAGGCAAGCTCAATTTACCGTGCGTCCCCCGCCTTTCCCTTGACGGTGCAGCCACATCTGTCCACATTACCATGACGACGGAGGTATTGGTGAACAGCAACGTTGGAACGATAGCAAGCGCATCGCCTCTAGTGGCAGATGCAGCCCCGATGATCGACCCCTTTGGACGGGCGGTCACTTATCTGCGCGTCTCCGTCACCGACCGCTGCGATTTCCGCTGCACCTACTGCATGGCGGAAAACATGACATTCCTGCCGAAGAAGGACCTTCTGACGCTGGAAGAGCTGAACCGGCTCTGTTCGGCCTTCATCGCCAAGGGCGTGCGCAAGATCAGGCTGACCGGCGGCGAGCCGCTGGTGCGCAAGAACATCATGTTCCTCGTCCGCGAGCTCGGAAAGCGGATCGGCTCCGGCCTCGAGGAACTGACGCTGACGACCAACGGCTCCCAGCTTGCCCGCCATGCGGAGGAGCTCTACGACTGCGGCGTGCGCCGCATCAACGTCTCGCTTGATACGCTCGACCCCGACAAGTTCCGCAAGATCACCCGCTGGGGTGATTTCGCCAAGGTCATGGAAGGAATCGACGCGGCGCAGAACGCCGGCTTGAAGATCAAGCTCAACGCGGTCGCGCTCAAGGATTTCAACCAAGCCGAGATACCGGACATGCTGCGTTTCGCCCATGGCCGCGGCATGGACCTCACCGTCATCGAAACCATGCCGATGGGCGAGATCGACGAGGATAGAACCGACCAGTATCTGCCGCTCTCCGAGCTTCGCGCCGATCTCGAACGTGAGTTCACGCTAACCGATATCGGCTACAAGACCGGCGGTCCGGCACGCTATGTCGAAGTCGCCGAAACCGCGGGCCGCCTCGGCTTTATAACGCCGATGACGCATAATTTCTGCGAAAGCTGCAACCGCGTCCGCCTCACCTGCACCGGCACGCTCTATATGTGCCTCGGCCAGAACGATGCCGCCGATCTCCGCTCTGCACTGCGCGCCACGGACGACGACGGCCTGGTCTACGCCGCGATCGACGAAGCGATCACCCGCAAGCCGAAAGGCCACGACTTCATCATCGACCGCACCCACAACCGCCCGGCGGTCTCCCGCCACATGAGTGTCACCGGCGGGTGAGCGGTTCCACTTGAGTGCGTCAAGCAGCGCCGGCGGGATCGCCGATCGGCAACAGTGCCGGATCGAGGGGCGACGGATCGTTGGGATTCTTGTCGTCCGAGGGGTCGTGAGCCGGTTTTAACGGCGGCTTTTCCTGAACGCGATCGGGCGCGTCCGGTGTCGGTGTGGGACCACGCGGCGGTTCAGTGGAATTTGGAACATCTTCCGGCATGATGTGTCTTCTTTTTTCTGGAGGAAGCCCGGCGAGAGCCGGGCTCATGCTCAATGCCAGGTCTGGCGCTCATACCAGTCGTCGACCTCGCGATGGATGCGATCCTTGGCAAGGCCGTAGCGCTCCTGAAGCTTGCCTTCAAGCTGCTCGCGGCGGCCCGCAATCTGGTCGAGATCATCGTCAGTGAGCTTGCCCCACTGTTCCTTGATCTTACCCTTCATCTGCTTCCAGTTCCCTTCGACACGATTCCAATCCATCTTCCTTCTCCTCGTTACTTGGACATGAATGGAAAACGCCAACAGCCCGGATTTGTTCAAATTTTTTGAACGGGGGGACGTTATGTGCGATTGATCGAAGCGCCGCCGTCGGCGAGCATTGTCGAACCGGTGACGAAGCTCGCCATATCCGAGCCCAGGAAAAGTGCCACCTTGGCGATCTCTTCCGGCTGGGCGACCCGCTTTAGCGCGTGCAAGCCTTTGACGAAGGCGATCGTCTCCGGCGTGGCGTCCGGGAAGTTGATCGGATTTGCCTGTGTGTCGACGCCGCCCGGAAGCAGTGCGTTCACGCGCACATTCTTCGGCCCCAATTCAACCGCCAGCACCTGCACGAGCCCCATCAGCCCCGCGCCTTCGCCGCCGCATAAGCGCCCATGCCGGGCATGCCCACCGTATGGCCGACAAAGGTCGAGGTAAAGATGATCGATCCGCCGCCGCGCTCAGTCATCGCCGGCGCCTGATGCTTGGCGGCAAGAAATCCGCTTGTCAGGTTGAGGTCGACGGTATCGCGCCAATCGCCGAGCGAGATATCGGCAAGCGAGCCATAGGTGCCGGTGCCGCCCGCATTATTGAAGGCGATGTCGAGCCCCCCGAAACGCCTTGACGCCGTTTCCACGAGCGATCGATGCAGTTCCTCGTCGCGTATCTCGCCTGCAACGGCAACCGCCTCCCCGCCGTCTGCCTCGATCTCCTCGTCGAGCATTCCCAATGCTGCCTCACGCCGTGCTGTGACGACGAGTTTCGCGCCCTCGGCGGCAAAGAGTTTGGCCGCGGCGCGGCCGATACCGGCGCTGGCGCCACTGACGATTGCGATCTTTCCATTCAGGCTGTTCATGCCGGACTCCGTTCATTGCTGAAGATCAAGTTCGGCACTCAGATCGCAAAACCGTGCGGCTGCAGCCACCCGTTTCCTGCGCTGCTTGAAGAAAACAAAAAAACACGGACGGTCGAGGGCGGATTCCAATTCTGCCGGTGGCGATCTTATCAGGCGGCCCCGCCGCGTCCCCAGCCAGAGATCACCTCGCTCTCCGGCACACACGTCCGGAACTGCTCGATCATGTCCGAAAGCATGTCGAATAGAAGGACTTTCGCGACAATGCGGCGGCGATGGCGTGGCCACTATTCCAACACGCCACTGCAACGAAAGGATTTGCCTTTGAAAACCGTGGCTTGAGCAAAGCCGCGGCCACCAAACTCGGTAGCGGCGCCGCTTATTGTGCACCGCGCAATCGATTTATTTTGGATGTGACTTTCATTCGATTCCCTTGATGCGCGATCCCCTCTAAAAGGACGGCACGAAAATCGGGAATCTCTTTTCATGCCGCGGTCTCGCAATACCCAGGGCGCAATCTTCATGAGCTTGGCCATGGCCGGCTTTTCCTCTAGCGACGCCCTCTCCAAGTCGGTCATCAGCTATATGAACGCTGGCGAAATCATTTTTATCCGTGGCATCTTCACCAGCATTCTCGTCTATCTGATCGCCCGACATCTAGGGGCGCTCCGCTCCTGGCGCATCGTGCTGAAGCCGATTATCATCCTGCGCGTCATCTGCGAAGTGCTTGCCGCGGTCTTCTACATCACGGCGCTGGGCATGATGCCGATCGCCAATGCCTCGGCCATCCTGCAATCCCTGCCGCTCGTCGTGACCTTCGGAGCAGCACTCTTTTTCCGCGAGCCAGTCGGCTGGCGGCGCTGGTCGGCAATCCTGGTGGGCCTCCTCGGCGTCATGATCATCATCCGTCCCGGTCCCGAAGGCTTCACACCCGCAGCCCTCCTCTGCGTCGCCAGCGTCCTGGTGACGGCGGGGCGCGATCTTGCAACCCGCTCCATCGATCCCGAAATCCCCTCGCTAATGGTGACCGTCGTCACCGCGATGTCGGTCGCCTTCTTCGGCGCGCTCCTCATGCCGGCGCTCGGCGGCTGGCAGCCCGTCAGCCTCACTTCGCTTTCGCACCTGCTGCTCGCTTCCGTCCTGGTGCTGATCGGCTATCAATGCGTCATCCTCGCAATGCGCACCGGCGAAGTCTCCTTCGTCGCGCCCTTCCGCTATACGAGCCTGATCTTCTCCGCACTTCTCGGCGTCTTCTTCTTCGCCGAGGTGCCCGATTTCTGGACGCTGTGCGGGGCTGCGGTTGTCATCGCGTCCGGCCTTTATACTTTCTATCGCGAGGCCAAACGCCGCGTGCCGCCGATGGCGCAGGAATCCGAGCCCAGAAGCCCCGTCTGAGAACCGCCATGGCCGATTTTTCCCTGCAGAACACCAATATTCCCGGCGTCATCCTTGCCGGCGGCCGCTCGACGCGCATGGGGCAGGACAAAGCCTCCGTCATGCTCGGCGGCCGCTCACTGCTCGATCATGCCATCGCGCGGCTGGCCCCGCAGGTCTCTACAATTGCGGTGAATGCCGACAGCGAGCCGCAATGCGGCCTGCGCTTCATTCCGGATATCGTCCCCGGCAAAGCGGGACCGATGGCCGGCATCCATGCCGCAATGGCGCATGCGGCCACGCTTCCGGGCGTCAGCCATGTCGTGACCGTTTCGATCGACAGTCCCTTCTTCCCGGCAGAGCTCGTCGCAAATTTCGCCGCCGTAATCGATTCCCCGGCAAAGATCGCGATCGCCGTCTCCGAAGGTCGCCCTCATCCCGTCTTCGGCCTTTGGCCGGTTTCGCTGGGGGACGAACTCGCCGGCTGGATCGAAGCGGACGAAAAGCGGCGCGTGCGCGACTTCCTGTTACGGCATAACGTAACGGAAGTTGCCTTCCCACTGCATCCGACGCGCGCCAGCCTGCTCGACCCTTTCTTCAACATCAACACGCCCGACGACTTGGTGGAAGCCGAGCGCTGGCTGCAGGTGCTGTCATGACCGGACCACGCATATTCGGAATCGCCGGCTGGAAGAATTCGGGCAAGACGGGCCTTGCCGTACGTCTCGTCGAGGAGTTTACCCGCCGCGGCTACCGCATCTCGACGATCAAGCACGCCCACCACGATTTCGATATCGACAAGGTCGGCGCCGACAGCTACCGCCACCGGCAGGCCGGCGCGCATGAGGTGACGATCGTCTCCGGCACCCGCTATGCCATCATGCATGAGTTGCGCGGCGCCCCCGAACCGGCCTTCGAGGAAATCCTCGCACGCCTCGCTCCCTGCGACCTGGTACTGATCGAAGGCTACAAGCGCGAACCGATCCCGAAGATCGAAGCCCGCCGCCTGGAAGCGGCCAGGCGCGATCTGCTGGCGCCGACCGATCCGCATATCTGCGCCATCGCCGCCGACCATCCCATCACGGACACGGATCTGCCGGTCTTCAATCTCGACGACACGACAAAGATCGCCGATTTCATCGCCGCCACGATCGGGCTTTCTCCGACTTGCAAATAGAAAAAGCCGCCGCGCTAGCGACGGCATTTTCTCCTCGAGCTGATGACCTTACTGGTTCGACGCGACCGGGCGCACCAGAGCCGTGACGCGGCGAATGGTCACGCGGCGGTTTTCCTGTTCCGGACCATCCATATTGACCTTCAGATAGCGCTCGCCATAACCCTGCGTCGCAAGGTTTTCCGGCGGAATGCCATAGACGTCCGTCAGCACGTTGGCGACCGATTCGGCACGCTGGTCCGAAAGGACGAGATTGCTCTGGTCGGAGCCGACCGCATCCGTATGGCCTTCGATCAGGAAGGTCTCGCTCTGATCCTTTTGAAGCACCTCGTTCATCGCATCCGCAACCTTGCGCAGGCTCTGGGCCTGGCTCATCGGGATCTCGGCGCTACCCGTCGCGAAGGTGATCGTATCGAGGTCGATGCGACGGACTTTGTCGCGGATACGGGCCGAATACTTCACCTCGTTCAGCGAATAGACGCGCTCGACGGGTTCCACGGGCGGCTCGCTCAGGAACTCGTAGTAATCGCGATCGGGATTGCTGCTTGTGTCGATGATGTAGTCGCGCACCGGGATCCCCAGCCGCATCGGCGGCAAATCAGCGCCCGGATCCTCGAAGTAGCCGCGGTCCGGATCATCGTAGAGTTCCGGCGAATAGTAGAGAACGTATTCGCGGCCGCCGCTGTCGATGCGCGAGCGCTGGATGATATCACCATAGCGGTTGCGGATGGTCACGATGCGATAGCCTTCCGGGCGCTCGATCGTCTCGCGGTAACGGTCCCGCGAAAGCTGCTCGTAGAGCGGCCGTTCGCCGTCCCTGAGGAAGCGGCGGTCGTCATCGCTGCGCACCACGATCCGGTTGTTGTACTGTATGATGGTGCGGTTGTCGTCACCCTCGTAACGTTCGACGCGCGCACCTTCCGGGCTCATGAACTCTGGCCTGCGGTCAAGCCTGCGGCCCTCTTCGCTCGTCACCGCCTCAAACTTGACCGGAGGACGGCGTTGGCCTTCCGGCGCGAGCTGCGCATCGGCATCGGATTTCGGGGCGGCGATGACCTGCTGCTCTGCAGCGCGCAGGCGATCACGTTCACGCCGACCGCCCCGACCGGCAGCCCGGTCGGCATCCTTGTCGCTGTCGAGCACGGCGGCACCGTTTTCGACCGGCAGGACAACGGTCTCGTTGCTCTTGCTCGGATCCTCGGCGATCTGCTTGCGGCGATCGAGCTCTTCCGGCGTCACCTTCTCAGGAGCAGGAATTGCCTGTTCTGTCGGCTGCGCATCACCGGTCGGCTGTTCGCCAGTCGGCGCTGCGGGTTGGACGGGCACCTGCTCGCCCTGCTGTTGTAGCGGCTGTTCGCCACCTTCGGCAGGCTTCTGCGCCTCGCCCGGCTCTGCGGGAACCGGCGGCTTTTTGGGTGCCGGAGATTCGGCGGGCACAGGAGCCTTCTCGGGCGCCGGTGATTCCTGCGGAACGGCTGCCTTATCTTCGGCCGGCTGCTGCTCGGGCTGAGCTTCTTTCACGGGCTTGCGGCCGGGTTTTACCGCGGGCTGCTGCTCACCTTCGGTTGCTTGCTGCTGCCGCTTGCGCGGACGCTGCTGCTCGGGCTGCGCCTCTTCCGTCTGCTGTTGCGGCTCGTCGGCCTGCGGCAGGGCTTCACCCTGCTGGGGCGCTGTTTCCTGCTGTGCAGGCTGCTGTTCGCGCTGCTTGCGGCGCGGCCGCTCGCGATTCTGCGCGGGCTGCTGTTCCGGCGCAGCCTCAGGCGCTACCTGCTCCTGCTGTGGCTCGGGCGCGGCCTGTTCCGGCGCGGCTTGACGCTTCTTGCGTCGGGGCTGCTCCTCGCTTGGCTGAGCCTGCTGTGCTTCCGGGGCCTGCTCGGGTTCGGGTTCTGCCTTGCGCTGCTTGCGGCGCGGCGCTTCCTGTTCGGCCTGCGGCGCCTCCTGCTGGGGTTCTGCCTCAGGCTGCTGCTCCTCGGCAGGCCGCTTGCGTCTCTTCTTCAGAAGCTCTTCATCCGAAGGCGCAGCATCCTGCGCGACCTCGTAGCTGCCGCTAATCACCTGCGGTATGGGCCGCAGCGCACTTCCACCAACTGCGGTCGCTGCATGGGCCGGCGACATAGCCAGCGACAGCGAAAGCAGCGGGAAAGCGGCGCTGGCAAACAATCTTGATTTCATTCCCATGGGGTTCCTCGTCTTCTTGTTGAGCCTTTTGGAACACCCGCAGGGCGTCCCGACGTTTGTGGGCGGACTCAGGATCGAAATCGACCAAATCCGGATTTGTTCCCCCTGTTTTAGGAAGCCCGTCATTAACCCGGTATGAATGCTGCGGTTCGGTGCCGTTCATCTTTGCCACAGTTTGCGCCGCACCATTCCGCTGCGATTCCAGTTGCAATTTGCAAAAAAAAGGTTTGATTATCGCGCCAAGGCGGTGCCCCGTGCCCGCCGCTTTCCGGTCGCTGGCGGATAAGAAGAAGACGCAGCGGCCAACCAACAGAGAGGATCCTCATGCGTATCTCCACCCGCTTTCTCGCAGCCGCTTCACTCGCAGCGCTGTCGCTTTTCGCAGGTTCGGCAATGGCCGACGGCGAGAAGTACGTGATCGGCACCGACTCGACCTACCCGCCCTTCGAATTCGTTGACGCCAGCGGCGAGATCAAGGGCTTCGACATCGACATCGCCAAGGCGCTCTGCGCTGAAATGAAGGCCGAATGCACCTTCGTCAGCGCCGACTGGGACGGCATCATTCCGGCGCTGCAGGCCAAGAAGTACGATATGATCGTTTCGTCGATGTCGATCACGCCGGAGCGTCTGAAGCTCGTCGACTTCACCAACAAGTACTACAACACGCCGCCGGCCGTCGCCGTGCCGAAGGACTCGACGATCACCGACGTCGCCGGCCTGAAAGGCAAGACGATCGGCGCACAGACCTCGACGACGCACGCCAACTACGCCGAAAAGCACCTTGCCGACACGGAGCTCAAGCTCTATCCGACCGCCGACGAGTATAAGCTCGACATCTCGAGCGGCCGTATCGACGCCGCCATCGACGACGTCGTCGTTCTCTCCGAATGGGTCAAGTCGGAAGCCGGCGCCTGCTGCAAGATCCTGACGACGCTTCCCGTCGACAAGGAAATCAACGGCGAGGGCGCCGGCATCGCCGTGCGCCAGGGCGACCCGCTCAAGGACAAGCTGAACACCGCAATCGCAGCGATCCGCGCCAACGGCAAGTACAAAGAAATTCAGGACAAGTACTTCGACTTCGACGTTTACGGCGAATAGGAAAACTTGTAACTGACCGGCAAAGATGGTGGCGGAAGGCTTGCTCTTCCGCCATTTTTGTTTGACAACCATGGAAAGATCAAAACGGCATAAGCCGTGAGGGGAAAGTTGGCATGGGCGGATTGTTTTCCGCGCCGGGCTCGTTCTGGGCCTGGATAGGATATATCTTTGATCCGCTCTGCGGACCTGCCGGCGTTTTCACCTGGTTCGGGCAATCGACCATCCTCGCCTGTGGCGATGCGGGCTGGGGCGACGAAATCGCGCTCGGCCTGAAGACTACAGTCACCGTGGCGCTTTTGACGCTTCCCGTCGGCCTCATCATCGGCTTCTTTGTCGCGCTTGGCCAGCAATCGGAAGAAAGGTCGGTGCGCCTTGCGTCGGGCATCTACACCACGATTTTCCGCGGCCTGCCCGAGCTCCTGACGCTCTTCATCATCTATTACGGCCTGCAGATCCTGATCCAGTCGGTGCTCACCTCCTTCGGCTACGAGCAGCGGGTGGAGATCAATGCCTTTGTCGCCGGCATGATCGCGCTCTCGGTGGTCTTTTCCGCCTATTGCGCGGAAGTGCTGCTGTCGGCCTTCCGTGCCATTCCGAGGGGCCAGTACGAAGCCGGCTATGCGCTCGGCCTTCATCACGGCCGCACGCTCGGACTGATCGTGCTGCCGCAGTTGATCCGCATCGCCCTGCCCGGCCTCACGAACCTGTGGATGATCCTGCTCAAGGACACCTCCTACGTCTCGATCATCGGCCTTGCCGACATCCTGCGCCAGACCGGCGTCGCCGTCCGCGTCACCAAGCAGGCTTTCTTCTTCTACATCATCGCCTGCGGCCTCTATCTCGCGCTTGCGATCATCTCGTCGATCGGCCTCAGCTATATCGAACGCTGGGCGAAGCGCTCTGGGGCTCGCCGATGAGCTATGCGCAAACCCTCATCCCGCCGCAGCCGGCGCCGAAGGAAATCGTCAAGCCGATAACGGGCATGCGCGTCGTCGGCTCGTTCCTCGTCCTCCTTTGGGCGCTGCTTGCCGCAAGCCTGATCTACATGGTGATCGCCGGCTGGGACGTGGACAAGTTCACGCGCTACGGTCCGCGCTACCTGCACGGACTGATGACGACGATCATCCTGGTGACGATCTCCGTCATCTTCGGCGCAGCACTTTCCCTGCCGCTCGCCTTCGCGCGCATGTCGAAGAACAGGATCATCAGCACGCTTGCCTATTGCTACGTCTACGTCTTCCGCGGCACGCCGCTCTTGGCACAGCTCTTTCTGATCTACTACGGCCTCGGCGGCTTCCGCGCGCAGCTCGAAGCCGCCGGCCTCTGGTGGTTCTTCCGCGACGCCTGGTATTGCGGTCTCTTCTCGATGACGATCAATACCGCTGCCTATCAGGCCGAAATCCTACGTGGCGCCATCGAAAGCGTGCCGAGCGGCCAGCACGAGGCAGCGTCAGCGCTCGGCATTCACAAGGCCGTCGCCTTCCGCAAGATCGTTCTGCCGCAGGCGCTCATCGTGGCGCTGCGCCCCTACGGCAATGAAATCATCCTGCTGATCAAGGGCTCTGCCGTGGTCGCCATCATCACCGTTCTCGATCTGATGGGCGAAACCCGCTACGCCTTCTCGCGCACCTTCGATTACCAGACCTATCTCTGGGCGGCGATCTTCTATCTTTCGATGGTCGAAGCGCTCCGGCATTTCTGGAACTGGATCGAGCGCCGCCTGACACGGCATCTAAAGCGCTGACCGCTTGGTAGCACTCCCATATGAGTGCTGCCAAGCCATTGAAATCAAAAACAAATAGCCTTTTCCTCCCACATCTGTCAAGCTTTCGTTAACCGACGCATGTTTCCATTTCATATAATGTTCACAAACGTGACATGGGAACGAAACCGAGGCTGAGATGAACAAGGATTTCGAAAAGCAGCTTCAGGGATACGGGCTGACCACCGCCCACATCCTCTACCACCTGCCGGATCACCCGGCGATCCTCCAGACCTACATCTGGCAGGAATACGATCTTGCTCCGGATTTTCCCGAAATGCGCGGCTTTCTGAAGTTCTGGCAGGAAAAACTGGACGGCCCGCTGCATTCGGTGCGCTACATCCACCGCAAGCTGATTTCGGCAACGGAATGGCGCGCCCTGAAAGGCGAGTTCATTCTGCATTGAGGCCGCTAGACATGCGCCTCGCCATGAATGAACTCGCCTTTGTCGGGTTCCCGGCGTAACACGCCGTAGAGGATGGCGAGATAGAAGGCCACCACGAGGGCAATCACCACGAGCCCCGGAAGCGGTCCGAGCACGGCATTGTCGATCACATAGGTCCAGGAATGTGCCTGTGCCAGCGCGCTGCCCTCGGTCTGCAGTTTCGGCGTCGTGATTTTCAGCGCCCAGGCAAGCAGCATGATGAGATACATCCAGCTGTAGTTGCGCCGCAGCCGCCGCTGGACGGCATCCGCATAGGTCAGCAGGAACGTCGGCTTGCGCAGGCTCCTTGCGACCACTGGACCCCAATCGCGCGCGGAATTCGCCTCCGGCGACAGGATCTGCGCGAAATAGTTTTTTTCGACCTGCCGGACCCGGGCCCGGTAGATATCGAAGAACCGGTAGCGCCTCGCCTCGATGAGCAAGAGCAGCGAGATCAGCATTATTCCGAAGAGAAGCACGCCATGATGCGCGGTCGGCGTCGACAGCGAGAGGGAGAGCAATGCTGCGACCACCGTGATCGCCCAGTTCGACGTCCGGTCGATGCGATCCCGCCAACTCGTCATGCGTCCGAGTTCGCCGCGATAATAGTGCGCGAGCGTATTGGTGATTTCGACCGGCGTCAGCGGCAGTGGCGGCGTTGCCTCCTTCCGGGCGCTCTCGTCAAGGCCGGGCTTGCTGATGTCCGTCGTCATGGCATTCCTCCCTTTCCTTCTTATTGACATCTCCATTTCGCATTCTGCGCCTCCAAGGCCGCCATTGCAAAAGGCGGCAAGCCGCCTTAGAGGCTTGCCTGAACTTAAAAAGGTGGTGACGGCAATGGCAAAGAAGATCGACGAGGAAGCGCTTGCGGAAGCCTATAACCGCGCCCTTGCCCTCGAAAAGGCCGGTGACATCGACGCTGCCGTGAAGGCCTATGAGGAGGTGCTGGCAATCGACCCCGAAGACCACGGCGGCGCGGCCGTCCGCATCGCCTCGATGGGCCGCGGCGAAACGCCGGTCAGGGCGCCGGATGCCTATGTCGAAACCCTTTTCGACCAGCATGCCGAAGTTTTCGAGGACGTGCTTGTCGAGCAGCTCAGCTACCACGTCCCCATGCTGGTGCGCCAGCGCCTGCAGGAGCTGAAGCTCGATCGCTTCAAGCGCCTGCTCGACCTCGGCTGCGGCACGGGGCTCACGGGCGGCACGCTGCGCGACCTCTGCGAGGAGATGACGGGCATCGATATTTCCGAAAACATGGTCGAGATCGCCCATGAGAAGGAAATCTACGAGACGCTCTTCGTGGCCGAGGTCGAGGACTTCCTAGACGACAACGACGAAGACGCCTTCGACCTCATCACCGCGACCGACGTGCTGCCCTATCTCGGCGCCCTGGAGCCGCTCTTCTTCGGCGTCGCCGAAAACCTGACGCCCGGGGGCCTCTTCATCTTCTCCTCCGAGACGCTCCCGCCAACCGACGGCCGCCTTTACGCCGTCGGCCCGCACCAGCGCTTCCTGCACGCCGAAGCCTATATCCGCGACCGCCTGATAGCGACCGGCTTCGACCTCGTGGAGATGTGCGAAATCAACGTCCGAATGCAGGAAGGTCAGCCCAGTCCGGGACATCTGGTGATCGCGCGGTTGGCCGGCTGAGGCGCACGATCCTTCAAGCTAACTGCCTTCGCTTATGAGCATCTAGCCTCCCTGACGCGACATAAGAAATAACGGATCGCGCTGCATCGGACACTTACCCAATCAGGAAACCATCCCTTGCGGCCCGCGCAGCAACCTGATACTTAGCCATTCAGTAAACTTTCCGATCACTGAAGGCTCGATCCATGTCGCTGGTTCTTTACGGACATCCCCTCGCCTCCTTCTGCCACAAGGTGTTGATCGCGCTTTACGAGAACGGCACGCCTTTCGAAAACCGCACCGTCGATCTGGCCGATGAAACGTCGAGCGCCGATCTGTTCCGCTTTTGGCCGGTCGGCAAGATGCCGGTCCTGCGCGACGAGGCGCTGGACAGCACGATCCCCGAGACGAGCATCATCATCGAATATCTCGACCGACATTACCCCGGCCCTATCCGCCTGTTGCCGGACGATATCGACCGGGCGCTTCGCGTCCGCCTCTGGGACCGCTTCTTCGATCTCTATGTGCAGACGCCGATGCAGAAGATCGTCACCGATACCCTCCGGCCGGACGGCGGCAAGGATCCGCATGGCGTGCAAGAGGCACGCGGCACGCATGCAACGGCCTACGGCATGATCGAGCAGCAGCTCGGCAGCAACCAGTGGATCACCGGCGACAGCTTCACGATGGCCGATTGCGCTGCGGCACCAGCCCTCTTCTATGCCGAAACGCTCGTTCCCTTCGGCGACGACCAGCCGAAGCTCCGCGCCTATTACGAACGCCTGCTCGAGCGGCCGTCCTTTGCGCGGGTGCTGAAGGAGGCATTGCCCTACTTCAAGTTCTACCCGTACAGTCACCAGCTCCCCGAGCGCATCCGCAGCGAAATGCCCACCGACTGATCATGGAACCTGCCACCCTCGACCGGATGTTTCACGCTTTGTCCGACCGCAGCCGCCGCGGCATGGTCGATCGCCTCGGCCGCGGCCCTGCCTCCGTCATGGAGCTGGCAAAGCCTCTCTCCATGACGCTGCCGACAGTGATGAAGCATCTGAGCGTGCTGGAATCGAGCGGCCTCGTTCAGTCCGAAAAGGCCGGCCGCGTCCGCACCTACCGCCTGCAGCAGGACGCGCTTGGCCATCTCGATCGCTGGATTTCCGAGCGAAATCGACAAAGCTAATCTAACGCGCCGCGTCCTTGCCGAGGATCGCCGAAAGCAGCTTGCCCTCCAGTTCGGCGAGTTCGGCATTGCCGTGCCTGCGCGGATGCGGATAAGGGATCGCCAGATCGAGCGCGATCCGCCCCTCATCGAGGACGATCACCCGGTCGGCCAGATGCACCGCCTCGCTGACGTCATGCGTCACCAGTACGGCGGTGAAGCCGAGTTCGCGCCAGACGCGATTGAGGAGTTCCTGCATGCTGATGCGCGTCAGCGCATCCAATGCCCCGAGCGGTTCGTCAAGCGCCAGCACGCCGGGCTTGCTCACCAGCGCCCGGGCCAGCGCCACGCGCTGCCGCTGGCCGCCGGAAAGCCGTGACGGCCATTCTGACGCCTTTTCGGCAAGCTGCACTTCGAAGAGCACCGCCGCCGCTTCCGCCAGTGCCAACCGCGTCTCCACATTGTCGCCGAGCCCGACGGCTACATTCTCCGCCACGCTCAGCCACGGCAGCAGGCGCGGCTCCTGGAAGACGATGCGCGCGTTCGGCTGGCCCTCGGCACCGGCGGTATTTTCGAAGCGCAACTCACCGGCCGTCGGCCGATCGAGCCCCATGAGGATCCGAAGCAGCGTGCTCTTGCCGCAACCGCTCTTGCCGATCACCGCGACGAACTGGCCCGCCGGAATGTGCAGGCTGATGCCGCGCAAAACCCGGTTGCCGCTGAAACTCTTCTCAAGGCCCGTCAGCGTGATCGAAGCGGCACCGGCTTGCGCAACGGCCGCTTCCGTCTCGTATTCCGGCTCAGTAGCCCCCTGGAAGCGCTCATGCGTGATGACGGTCATTGCGTCTCTCCTATTTCTGATAGACCGGGTTCCAGGTCAGCGCCCGCCGCTCCAGCGCCCGCGCCACGACATCCGCCAGCTTGCCGAGCACGGCATAGATCACCAGCGCCAGCACCACGACATCCGTCATCATGAACTCGCGGGCATTGTTCGCCATGTGGCCGATGCCGGAAGACGCGGCGATCGATTCCGAAACGATCAGCGTCAGCCACATGATACCGAGCGCATAGCGCAGCCCGACGAAGATCGAGGGCAGCGCGCCCGGAAAGATCACCTTGCGAAACAGCGTCCAGCCGCCCATGCCGTAGACCCTGCCCATCTCGATCAGGTCGCGGTCGACGTTGCGCACGCCGTGATAGGTATTGAGATAGACCGGGAAAAGCACGCCGAGCGACGTGAGGAAAAGCTTCGATTCCTCGCCGATCCCGAACCAGAGAATGACAAGCGGGATCATCGCCAGATGCGGAATGGTGCGCAGCATCTGCAATGTCGTATCCGTCAGCTGCTCGGAAATCTTCGAAACGCCGTTTGCAATGCCGAGCAGGAAGCCGATCGACCCGCCGACGATGAGCCCCGCGAAAGCCCGGCACGCACTGACGAGAACGTCATGCGGCAACTGCCCGGATAGCGTGGTCGACCAGAAGGCGACAGCCACATCCGCCGGTGACGGCATGACACGCGAGGAGATAAGCCCTGCCGAAGACGCCGCCTGCCAGGCGAGAATGATTACGAGCGGTACCAGATAGGGCAGCAGCGCTTCGCGGCTCGGAAGCGAAAATCGAGAGCGCACCTTGCGGCTCTCCTGCCCGGCGATCGCTCGCGTGAACGGCGTTTCGAAAACCGACATGCTTATCTCCTTGCGTGCTTTGAAATCAGGAGCCGGAAACGACCTTCAGGTTGCCGCCATGGCTGCCGCCGCCGAAGACACGGTGACGGCCGAAATCGCTCTTGAGGCCGTGGCGCTGCTCCTGGCGCTCGAGTCCCAGTTCGGGAAACAGCAGTTCGGCGACACGGTAGGCCTCTTCCAGATGCGGATAGCCCGAGCCGATCACCGTCTCGATGCCGAGGTCCTGGTATTCGCGAAGCCGTGCGGCGACCGTCTTCGGCGAGCCGACCAGTGCTGTCCCGGCACCGGCGCGCACAAGGCCGACGCCGGCCCAGAGGTTCGGCGAGACCTCCAGCTTGTCCCGGCGACCCCCGTGAAGGGCCGCCATGCGCGCCTGGCCGACGGAGTCGGACCCCTTGGCGAAACGCTGCTGCGCTTCCTCGATCGTCGCATCGTCGAGCTTGGAGATCAGCCGGTCGGCCGCCGCCCATGCTTCTTCATCCGTTTCGCGGACGATGAAATGCAGGCGGATGCCGAAGCTCACGTCACGGCCTTTCTTGGCCGCGGCGGTGCGCACGCGCTCGATCTTTTCGCCGACCTGTGCGGGCGGCTCGCCCCAGGTTAGATACTTGTCGACGCGGCCCACCGAGAAATCGATCCCGGCATCCGACGAGCCGCCGAAATAGAGCGGCGGTCGCGGGGTCTGGACGGACGGAAAGCCGAGCTGCGCATTGGTTGCCTTGATATATTTGCCGTCGAAGCTCGCGACACCCTTTTCCAGCAGCTCTTCCCAGACGGTGAAGAACTCCTCGGCATGCGCATAGCGCTCGTCATGCTCCAGATGGATGCCGTCTCCGGCAAGCTCGCCCGGGCTGCCGCCGACGACGATGTTGAGCAGCACGCGGCCGTCCGAGATGCGGTCGAGCGTCGTTGTCAGCCGCGCATAATAGGCCGGCGACGCGGTGCCTGGACGAATCGCGACGAGGAACCTCAACTTCTCGGTCTTGGCCGAAAGGGCTGCGGCCGTCACGAAGGACTCCTCGCAGGCGACGCCCGTCGGCAAAAGCACGCCGGAATAGCCGAGCCGGTCGGCGGCCTGCGCGATCTGCGTCATGTAGCCGATATCCGGAGCGCGGGTCAGCTCGCCGGAGCCGAGATAGGCCCCGTCGCCGGAGGTCGGGATGAACCACAGGAAATCGATAGGCTTGGATGAAGCGCTCATGGGTCGGAAATCTCCTTTGAAAACCGGAAACAGAAATCAGCTCGCCTTCGGCCGCCAAACGATATCGCCGGTGGTCAACTGCTTCGGCACGATGCCGAGCTTGTAGAATTCATCGGCAAGCGCCTGCTGGTAGGCCGCCGCGTCGTCGGTGATAGTCGTCACGGCGCCTAGATCGGCGCCCGGCCGCGACAGCGTCACGCGGGTCACCTCAGCCGGCACGCCGGTGATTTCGGAGAGCTCCTTGACCGTATCGTCGAGCTTGCCCTGCGCCGACTTACCGGCCTTGCCGAGTTCATCGATCACGTCGACGATCACCTGAGCGTTGGCATCGGTGAATTCCTGATTGGCGAGGAAGTAGCTGTATGAGGGAACGATGCCCTCGGCCGTCGTCAGGATACGGGTCTCCGGATCGGCCTCGGCGATTGCAAGATAAGGGTCCCAGATCGACCAGGCATCGATGCTGCCGTTCTTGAAGGCAGGGGCCGCATCCGGCGGCGCAAGGTCCAGCGGCTGGACATCATCGATCGTCAACCCCGCCTTGCGTAAGACTTTTACCGTAACGTTATGCGCGCTCGACCCGCGCTTAAACGCAATCTTCTTTCCCTTCAGGTCTTCGAGGGTCTTGATCGGAGAATCCTTGCGCACGAGGATCGCCGAGCCCGCCGGGCTGCCACGATAGGTGCCGACATAATAGAGATGGCCGCCTGCAGCCTGCGCAAAGAGCGGCGGCACGTCGCCTGTCGCGCCGAAATCGAGCGCACCGGCACCAAGCGCTTCGAGCAGCGGCGGGCCGGAGGTGAATTCTGACCAGCTGACCGAAATGCCGCGATCGGCAAGCCGGCTCTCCAGCGCCCCGCGGCGCTTGGCGAGCGCCAGCACGCCGTTCTTCTGCCAGCCGATCCGGAATTCGGTGGCTGCAGCGCGTGCGGGTTTGATGGCCGGCAGAACGGCAGCCGCCGCAGCAGCACCGAAAAGTCCGAGCGTCTGGCGTCGAGAAATCATGGCAATCCCCTTTCCTTCGCGGCAGCATTGATCTGCCGGTCGTTGCGATGACTCGATAATGATAATGTCTATATATTATATCGACAATTTTATTTGTAAGTTTTGCCGCCCCGGCAATTTTCCTGACCGGAATGTCCCCGTTTTGCGAAATATTATTCCAAAACACGCCGCCGAGGAATTTCGCAGGCAAACCGGACCGGCGTTACTTTGGCTTTCCTGCCGCGGCACTTTCGGCTAATCATGCCCCGAATTCAGGAGAAGGATCTGGCATATGGCAAAAGTCGCGTTCATCGGTCTCGGCGTCATGGGCTTCCCCATGGCAGGTCACTTGAAGACGAAGGGCGGCCACGACGTCACGGTCTATAACCGCACGGCATCCAAGGCTGCGGACTGGGCCGCCAAGTTCGGCGGCAAATCCGCCGCGACGCCTGCCGAAGCTACAGCAGATGCCGATTTCGTCTTCACCTGCGTCGGCAATGATGACGACCTGCGTTCGGTCACCACCGGCAGGGGCGGCGTTTTGGAAGGCATGAAGAAGGGCGCCGTGCTCATCGACAACACCACCGCCAGCGCCGAAGTCGCCCGCGAGCTTTATGAAGCCGCCAAGGCAAAAGGCAGCGATTTCATTGACGCGCCGGTTTCCGGCGGCCAGGCAGGTGCGGAAAACGGCGTGCTCACCGTCATGTGCGGCGGCGATGAAGCCGTCTTCGAAAAGGCAAGGCCGGTCATCGACGCCTATGCCCGCATGGTCGGCCTCATGGGTCCTGCCGGTTCCGGCCAGCTCACCAAGATGATCAACCAGATCTGCATCGCCGGCATCGTTCAGGGTCTCGCCGAAGGCATCCATTTCGGCAAGCGTGCCGGCCTCGACATCGAGAAGGTTATCGACGTCATCTCCAAGGGTGCTGCCGGCTCCTGGCAGATGGAAAATCGCCACAAGACCATGAGCCAAGGTAAATACGATTTCGGTTTCGCCGTCGACTGGATGCGCAAGGATCTCTCCATTGTGCTCACCGAAGCACGCGCCAACGGCGCGAAACTGCCCCTCACTGCCCTCGTCGACCAGTTCTACGGCGACGTCCAGGCGATCGGCGGCAACCGCTGGGATACGTCCTCCCTGCTCGCGCGTCTGGAAAAATGATCGGCCCCTCCGCAAGCGCAGCCGAGCTGATCGCGCATCTGCAGACGCTGCGCTCGGAGGAGAACATTGCCGGCATGATCCGCTTCGGCATCGTCACCGGTAGCGCGCTCGGCATCTCCAATCCCGATCTCCAGAAAATCGCCCGCCTTGCGAAGAAGGACCACGCCCGCGCGCAGGAGCTTTGGCAAAGCGATATCCGCGAGGCACGCATGCTGGCGCTCTACACAGCCGAGCCGAAGAAGCTCACGCCCGCCGAAGCCTGCCGCTGGGTAAAGGATTTCAACTCCTGGGAAATCGTCGATTGCGCCGCAGACCTCTTCGTCGAGGCGAGGCTCGATGACGTGATTTTGCAATTTGCCGCCGACGATCGCGAATTCGTCCGCCGCACCGCCTTCGCCATGATCGCCGGCGCTGCTGTCCACCGCAAGCAGGACCCGGACGAAACTCTCCTCGCCTGGCTCCCCTTGATCGAGGCGCATTCCGGCGACCCGCGCAACTTCGTGCGCAAAGCCGTCAACTGGGCGCTGCGCAACATCGGCAAGCGCAGCCGCGACTGCCACGCCCCGGCTCTGGCCCTCGCCGAACGCCTTGCCGCAAGCCCCGACAAGATCGCCCGCTGGATCGGCAAGGACGCCGTCAGGGCGTTGACCAATGAGAAGGTAATGGGGCGATGGACCTAGGAGCCCGGCGAGTGCGAGCATGAGGGAATGCAACGGCAGATGCGACGTTCGCTATTTGCAGCATCGTGTCTGCGCCGTGAATGACTGATGCGACGTTTAAGGGCCTTCCGCGCCCAAGGACTTGGGCGCACTGGTCTGTGACGAGCACAGGCATGAGGCGGGGCAATGACAGCACAAAACAGCAACGTTGCCGGTGCGGTTACTTGACCGCGATAGCCGCGATAATAGGCGGCACGTGCCAACCTTGCTCCTCCCGCACAATGGCTAGACCTCAATCCTCGCTGGACTTCGCATTGTCCAGGACCATGTAATCAAGCGGCAGCTGCGTCGAATACTTGATCTGCTCCATGGCGAAAGCCGAGGAAACGTCGCGGATCTCGATCTTGGCGATCAGCCGCTTGTAGAAGGCGTCGTAGGCGGCGATATCCGGCACGACCACGCGCAGCAGGTAATCGACGTCGCCGCTCATGCGGTAGAATTCGACCACTTCGGGAAAGTCCGAGACGACTTCGGAAAAACGCCTCAGCCACTCGATCGAATGCGTCGCCGTGCGGATCGAGACGAAAACCGTGACCTTCGTGTTGACCTTCTCGGGGTCGAGGATGGCGACGCGGCGCTTGATCACGCCGTCCTCTTCCATCTTCTGGATACGGCGCCAGCACGGCGTTGTCGAAAGCCCCACCTTCTTGGCGAGATCGGCAACTGCCAAAGTCGAATCTTCTTGCAAAAGACGCAGTATCTTGCGGTCGAGACGGTCCATATGCGAAAGCCCTTTTCGAATTATTTTCTCTATATAACGCGATTCCGGCGCCAGAAAAGAATTTTGTTTCAGGATATGAGCAATTTTACTCTGTTCCGCAGCACCGGAAGCAGTTCCTCGTCGAACCAGGGATTGCGCTTCAGCCAGCCGCTGTTGCGCCAACTCGGATGCGGCAGCGGCAAGACCGCCGGACTGCGGTTTGAAAACAGCGTCTCGCGCCACGCCTTCACCGTTTCGGTCATGTTCGGCTTGCGCAATCCGCTCATATGCCATGCCTGGGCATATTGCCCCACAGTGAGCACAAGCTCGATCTGCGGCATCCGATCGATCACCCTCTGGCGCCAGAGCGGCGCGCATTCCCGTCTCGGCGGCAGGTCGCTGCCCTTGGCGTCGTAGCCCGGAAAACAGAAGCCCATCGGCACGATCGCGAACCGCTTTGCATCGTAGAATGTCTCGCGCTCCACCCGCAGCCAGTCGCGCAGACGGTCGCCGGAGGCATCGTTGAAGGGAATGCCGCTTTCATGCACCCTAAGGCCTGGCGCCTGGCCGGCAATCAGGATGCGCGCGGTGGACGACATCACGACGACCGGCCGCGGCTCGTGCGGAAGCCGATCGTCGGCCCGCAGTGGCCGATCGCGGCAGATGCGACAGTGCGCAATTTCGCTGTGCAGCGCGGCAAGCGCCGCTTCGCCCGTCACTGCCATCCCCTCACCTGCCGGACAAGCCGCCTCGCATCCTCGAATCCCGATTGCCTGTGCTCATGGTCGCGCACGTCGCGCGGCCGCTCGAATGTCCCCGCCCAGAGACCTGCCCTTTCCGCCCGCGCCCACTCCTCTTCCCGCTCGTAGTTCCCATAAGAGACGGCCATGCCTCTCGCCACCATCTCTCCGTTGAGATCGATGCCGCCGCTCCGGCAGACGACGAGCAGCCGGTCATACTGGTCCCGTTCGGCGCCGCCGCATCGGGTATCCCGGCCAGCCACCAGACCCTGCAATGTCTCTTTTGCCTCCCGGCCGCAGGCCCAGCGCCTTCCGCCGCGCTCGCAGATCTGGTTGAGCTCCGGCGCATCGATGCCCTTCAGCCGCATGCGTTCGGCACCGATCGTCAGGCTGTCGCCGTCTGCCGCATGAAATTGGCCGGCGTGAACGGTATCGGGCTTGTCGTTGAGCTTTGCGGCGATCAGCCAGATCAGCGCGAGCATTGCGAAAGCTGTGACACCGTCGCGTATCGTTTCGAAACCACGCGCCACGCTTTCGCCTCCTTGAAAAACAAACCGTTGGCAAAAATGGCAAACAACTTCTTAAGAATTGCGGGTTACGGTGGAACCATCCGCGGATCAAGTATCATTGTGCACATGAGTACCGGCGTTAGCACATCGACCGATAAGATTATCGTCGACAAATCCCGCAGTCACCGCAACAAGCCTGTCTCCAGGGCTGTGCGGCAGACGCGCGAGCGGCTGCAATCCGGCCATTCCTCCGCCGCCGCCTTCGATCGGGACGCGCTCAGGATGTATATGAGCGCCTTCATTCAGGGCGCGTCGATCATGCCGCTCTTCGTCATCATCATTGCGGTCCTCGGCATCTATTTCACCGGCAACACACAAATCTTCCTCTGGGCCGTACTGACGCTGACTGCCTATGCGGCAAACGTCTATCTCGTGCGCCGCGCCCGCAAAAAGGAGATAACTCCGGAATCGGCGCGCAAATGGCGCCGCGTCTTGCTTTTCGGCCAGCTGATGATCGGCAGCTGCTGGGCCGTCTTTGCGCTTCAGGACTGCAGCGCCTGCGATCCCTCCGGCTTCATCCTTTTTAAGGGCGCGACGCTTCTCATCGCACTTTCCGTTACGGCAATGTCGAATTTCATGCTGACGCCCGCCGTGCTCGTTGCCTTCGCACCCTCCGTCGTGGCACTCGCTGCAAAGGCCGGCATCTCGCGCGACCTGCTTGAGCTCAGCCTCACTGCCGTTTTCACGACGACCATCATTTTCTTCAACTACATCAGCGACCGCCTCTTCCAGTCGAACCTCAAGATCCTCTCCTTCCAGTCGGAAAAGGACGACTTGATCGCCGAGCTCGAAGTCGCCAAATCCATGTCCGACGAAGCGCGCCGGCGCGCGGAAGAGGCCAACCTTGCCAAGTCGCGCTTCCTCGCCTCCATGTCACATGAGCTGCGCACGCCGCTGAACGCCATCCTCGGCTTCTCCGAGGTGATGTCGGCCGAGGTCATGGGCCCGCTGAACAATCCGACCTACAAGGAATATACGAACGACATCCACCGCTCCGGCCAGCATCTGCTGAACCTCATCAACGAGATCCTCGACCTATCGCGCATCGAGGCCGGGAAATACGAGCTCATCGAAGAAGCGATCTCGCTCCTTGATATCGCGGAAGATTGCATCGGCATGGTGCAACTGCGTGCCAGGGGCAAGAACATTTCCATCACCCAACAGTTCGAACCGGAGCTGCCGTCAGTCTGGGCCGACGAGAAGTCGTTGCGCCAGGTGGTGCTGAACCTGCTCTCAAACGCAGTGAAGTTCACGCCGCAAGGCGGTGAAATCCATGTCAAGGTCGGCTGGACGGCAGGTGGCGGCCAGTACATCTCCATCAAGGACAACGGCCCTGGCATTCCCGAGGACGAAATCCCCGTCGTGCTCTCCGCCTTCGGCCAGGGCTCGATCGCCATCAAAAGCGCCGAACAGGGCACCGGCCTCGGCCTGCCGATCGTCCAGGCGATCCTTGCCAAGCATGACGGCCAATTTGTCCTGAAATCAAAGCTGCGCGAAGGCACCGAAGTGATCGCCATCCTGCCTGCCCGGCGCGTGCTGCAGAGCCTGCCCGCCGTCGAGGAAGCGCAGCCCGTTTCCCGCAAGCGGAAGAGCTTCGCTTAATCTCGGCAATCTGCGCGAAACCAGGGTGACAGATCAGTGCAAATGATATTGACCGTCAGAGAGGAAAGCCCGCGGCAAGATGACGTGGCGTCGCTTCTCTTACTGTCCGATGCAGTTGCGGCTTCGCTCTATCCCGGCGAGTATCGAAGGCCGCTCAATCCGGAGGCATTATCCGCACCACATATTTCAGTCTTTGTCGCACGCACTGGCGATCTTTCCGCAGCAGGGTGCTGCGCGCTCGTCGACGATCATGATGGCACGGCGGAGCTCAAGCGGATGATCGTGGATCAGAGGGTCAGACAAAGGGGCGTTGGAAGAGCACTGTTGCAAGCCGTGGAAGCAGCGGCCTTGTCCAAAGGAATTCGTCTTATCAAGATGGAAGTCGGTATCAGGAATACGGATGGACAAAGCCTGTATCGTTGCGCCGGATACAAGGAGCGCGGCCCCTTCGGCGCCTACAGGCCGTCACCGATCAGCCTGTTTTTCGAAAAAGCGATCGGAGAAAATCCTGATGCCTGACGCCATCCGCCTCAGGCGAAGACGATCGCGATGAGGCGCGTGCCGATCGTGACGAGAAGATAGAGCCCGCACGCGGCAATCGCGCAGAGGACGGCAAAGGAGCCAAGATCCTTCGCATGTTTGCCGACCATCGAGATTTCCGGCGAGATGCGGTCGATCACCTCCTCGATTGCCGTATTCAGCGCCTCGACGGCGAAGAGCACCAGAAACAGCACGACGGCAATCATCATTTCCCACCGCGATGCACCGACGGCGGCAAGCAGGATCAGCGAAACCGCGGCAAAAAGCAGCTCCTGCCGGAAAGCCGATTCCTTGATCAGGCGCTGGAAGCCCGCCCAGGAATAGACGGCGGCAGCGAAGAAATGGCTCACACCCGTCAGTTTGCCTATGGCAGGTTTGGTCAAAGCGCGCCCTCGTCTTGCAGTCGGCGGCGGCCGCAGCCGCCGTCTATCGGTCAAAATGCGAATACCGGTTCCAGGCTTCCGCCGCAAGCACCCGTCATCCATCTGACACAAAGCCGCAGCGCTCAGTGTCTGTTGGTAACGCCCGCCTGCGAGAATGTCGCCATTCCGGAATGGCAGGCCGCGGCGGCCTTCACGATGCCGGCGGCAAGGGCCGCACCCGTCCCCTCGCCAAGCCGCATGCCGAGCGAAAGAAGCGGCGTTTTGCCGAGCATCTCGATCGCCCTGAGATGCCCCGGTTCGCCTGAGACATGGCCGATCAGGCAGTGATCGAGCGCCGACGGATTGGCCGCCTGCAGGATGGCGCCTGCCGCCGTCGCCACATAGCCGTCGATCAGCACCGGTATCTTTTCGACGCGCGCAGCAAGAATGGCGCCGGCCATTGCCGCAATCTCGCGGCCGCCGAGGCGGCGCATGATTTCCAGCGGATCGTTCAGATGGTCGCGATGCAGCTCGACAGCGCGCTCGACGGCTGCCACCTTGCGCTCCAGCATCTCGCCCTCGGAACCGGTTCCCGGGCCGACCCAGTCGCGCGCCGAGCCGCCGTAAAGCGCGTAATTGATCGCCGCAGCGATCGTCGTGTTGCCGATCCCCATCTCGCCGATGCAGAGCAGGTCCGTGCCACCCGCAATCGCCTCCATGCCGAAGGCCATGGTCGCCGCGCAGTCGCGCTCGGAAAGTGCTGCCTCTTCGGTGATGTCGCCGGTCGGATAGTCGAGCGCCAGATCGAAGACCTTCAGCCCGAGATCGTAGGCGACGCAGATCTGGTTGATCGCCGCACCACCGGCAGCGAAATTCTCCACCATCTGCTGCGTCACCGCCGGCGGAAAGGGCGTGATGCCCTGTTTCGCCACGCCGTGATTGCCGGCGAAGATCGCAACCAGCGGCCGGTTGACGGCCGGCGCCCTGCCCGTCCAGGCCGCCAGCCAGAACGCGATCTCCTCGAGCCGCCCGAGCGCGCCCGGCGGCTTCGTCAGCTGCGCGTCGCGCTCGCGCGCTGCCACCAGCGCCGGGGTATCCGGTCCCGGCAGATCGCGCAGCAGCGCACGGAAATCGTCGAACGGCAGGCCTGAAACGCTCATGAATGCGGCTTCCTTGTATTTGCTTCTGTCCGGAGATCCGGGGCCAACTTGTCTTTTGCAGACAAATCGGCTTCTTTCGTCGCGACTCTATTAAAGGCAGCGGCCAGGCGTCACAACTCGAAAAGCGTCGCACCTTTCATGCATGAAGTTGGGGACATGAACATCAAGGCCTATGCGCTCGACACCGCCCGCGCCGTCGCTTTCCTGAGCCGGCTTCCCGTGCCGCAATGGGTCTTTTGCGCAGACGACGGCAAGCTCAGTCGCACGGTACGCGCCTTCCCGCTCGCCGGTATTCTGATCGGCCTTCTTCCAGCCCTCGTCTTTCTCATTCTCCTTGGCCTGCGCGCCGACCGTCTGATGGCGGCGTTCGTCGCACTCGCCGCCCAGACGCTCATCGTCGGCGCGCTGCACGAGGACGGGCTCTCCGACACTGCCGACGGCATCGGCGGCGGACGCGACCGCGACCACGCGCTGGCGATCATGAAGGACAGCCGCATCGGCAGCTACGGCGCGATTGCCCTCGTCTTCTCGCTAGCACTTCGCGCCGCAGCCCTTGCCGCCATCGCCCGCGAGGTCGCCCCCCTTGCCGCCGCCTTCGCTATTCCCGCGGCCGCCTGCCTCAGCCGTGCCGCCCTCGTCTGGCACTGGCACCGTCTGCCGCCCGCAAAAACGGACGGCATCGCCGCCTCCTCGGGCCAGCCCGGCGAAAGCGCAATGCATGTCGCGGTCGTGTCGGCCTGCCTCTTTTCGGCCCTTCTCGTCTGGCCGGCGCTCGGCCTGCTGGCGCTTGTCTGCAGCCTGCTTGCAACCGGCATCGCGGTCATCGCCTTCACGCTCTATATCCGCCGCAAGCTTGCGGGCCATACGGGGGATACGCTCGGCGCCGCCCAGCAGATTTCCGAAATCGCAGCTTTCTGCGCCCTTGCCACGGCCTTGTGAAATCACGATATTCCGCTCATGCAAACGCCCTGCATCCACGTATGCTCGATCGATCCCGCAACCGGCTTTTGCACGGGTTGCGGCCGCACGCTTCAGGAGATCGGCAACTGGATGTCCTATTCGGATGAGGAAAGGCAACGCATCATGACTGTCCTTGCCGCGCGCCTCTTTGCCGAACCGGCGGCCCTGGTCCGCGAGGCGGCCGCAATGCCGGAGCACCGTTCATGAACCGGCTCGGGCTCTTCCTTCTGATCCTCGCGATCGGCCTTGCGGTGCTCGTCTACAACCACGACAGCGACCGCGTGCTCGGCATGAACATCGACGATTTCGGGCGCATGGTCTATCTCCTGCCGATCGTGCTGATGCTGTCTGCCGGCATTTGGGCAAGCCGCCGCAGCGCCGGCGAAACCATGCGCAACCTGATGATCTGGCTGGTCATCATCCTGGCCCTCGCAACCGTCTATCTCTACCGCCAGGACCTGTTCGGCGTCGGCAACCGCCTGCTTGCCGGCCTCGTGCCTGGCCGTGCCGTCGTCGTCACCACCAGCGAGGGCAGCAGCGAGATCATCCTGCACAAACTGCTGAACGGCCATTTCGAGGCCGACGTCTCCGTCAACGGCCAGACGATCCAGATGCTCGTCGATACCGGCGCCAGCATGGTGGCCCTGTCGCATGCGGATGCCGAGCGGATCGGTATCATCCCTGAAAACCTCACTTATTCGATGACCGTCATGACGGCGAACGGCCGCGCCCGCGCCGCGCCCGTGACGCTCGACCGCATCGCCATCGGCCCCATCGTGCGCACCGACGTCGCCGCCAGCGTCGCCGAAGACGGCGCGCTCGACCAGAGCCTGCTCGGCATGAGCTTCCTCCAAACGCTGGGTTCCCTGCAGATGCAGACGGACGAGCTCAGGATGCGCGACTAGGCTGCAATAGCAGCAACAGGGCGCGCTTCGCCTCATTGCCACGGCCACGTATCTTCGGTGACGACAATGCACCACGCATAGCCAACGGGGTATGGTAAAATCGTGGATGCCTATTCGGCGATCGGCACATCCGGTCCGCGTTTCAGCTTGACTCACTCATACCTCTACGGCTATACGTAAATCAATAGTCAACGGGGTATGGATCCCAAATGTCGAACGATCCCGATATGCTCTTCAGAACGCTCGCCGATCCGACCCGGCGAGCTCTCTTCGAGCGGCTGTGCCGCGAGGGAGAAAAGACGGTCGGGGCCTTGACGGCCCGGGCCGGGGTCTCACAGCCGGTCGTCTCAAAGCATCTGGGGGTCCTGAAGCAGGCCGGGTTGGTGCGCGACCGACACGAAGGCCGCCATACGCACTATAGCGCGCAACTCGGCGCCCTGGCCCCGCTGATCGACTGGACAAGCCAGATGGCGGGCTTCTGGCAGAGCCGGTTCAACGACCTCGAAGATCTGCTCAAAAGGATGGACCAATGAACAAAGCCGCGACCGAATCGCTTTCCGTCATTGTCGAACGGGAGATTCCTTTTCCGCCGGAAAAGATCTGGCGCGCGCTCACGCAACCACACCTGATCGAGGAGTGGCTCATGAAGAACGACTTCAAGCCTGACGTAGGCCACCGTTTCAATCTTCGCGGAGACTGGGGCGGCGTGCTGGACTGCGAAGTCCTCGCCGTCGAGCCGAACAGAACACTATCCTACACTTGGAATTTTGCGCACAATGATGCAGCCTTTAATCTGCAGAGCGTCGTGACCTTTACGCTCACCCCAACGAGCACGGGGACCCACCTGCGCATGGAGCAGTCGGGCTTCCAGCCGGATCAGAAGCAGGCTTACGGAGGCGCAAAGGCAGGGTGGCAGCAGTTCTTTGCAAACCTGGAGCAGGTCTTGACGCGGGCAGACTGATGTTTTCCGTGTTGCGCTTCGGCTGATACTCAGAGGAGGTCCCATTGAACTGGAATTATTGGATTCGGCAGTTCCACCGCTGGCTGTCTATCGCCTTTACGGCGACCGTGATCGCCAACTTCGTCGCGATGGGATTGGGAGAACCTCCCGGCTGGGTCGTCTACTCGCCACTGCTGCCGCTATTCTTGCTCCTGTTTAGCGGTCTCTACATGTTCGTGCTGCCTTACGCCACGAAGTGGCGCAGCGCGCGAAGCGTCAGCGGGGAGGCATGAACACAATGGACCGCAAGACGCCCAGGAAGTCAGCGAAGGCCGCAAACGAGGCCACAGCCAAACCGGCCTCCACAGAACCAGTCCTCCTCTCAGGCGGCAACCCTCAGATCGCCAAGGGTTACGGCGACGCCCCCGTGCAGACCTACGTCGCGGCCATGCCGGGCTGGAAGAGCGGCGTCGGGCGCCGCCTCGACGCGCTCATCGAGCGCACCGTCCCCGGCGTGGACAAGGCGGTCAAATGGAACTCGCCCTTCTATGGTGTCGAGGACCATGTCTGGTTCCTCAGCTTTCATTGCTTCACGAAATACGTGAAAGTGACGTTCTTCCGCGGCACATCGCTTCGCCCTCTTCCGCCCGGCCGATCCAAGCACAAGGACGTGCGCTATCTCGACATCCATGAGGACGAACTGGACGAAGCTCAGTTCGCCGACTGGGTGAAGCAAGCCAGCCAGTTGCCCGGCGAACGACTGTGAGCGACCACCATGATGAAAGCGACAACCACCATGAAGACGAACGCCGTGAAGGAAGCAGAAGCCTCTCCGTCTCAACTGATCGATGCGAAAGTAGCGGCGCTGGGCGATTGGCGGGGCGAGACGCTCGCCCGGCTGCGAAGCCTCATCAAGAAGGCCGACCCCGAAGTGGTCGAGGAGGTAAAGTGGAGAAAGCCCTCGAACATGTTAGGGGTTCCCGTGTGGGAGCACGCCGGCATCATCTGCACCGGCGAGACCTATAAGAATGCCGTGAAGTTGACCTTCGCCAAGGGAGCCTCCTTGGAGGATCCCTCAGGCCTCTTCAACTCCAGCCTCGAAGGCAACACGAGGCGCGCCATCGATTTCCATGAGGGCGACGAGATCGATGAAAAAGCGTTGGAGGCGCTCATTCGCGCCGCTGTGGCACTGAACACCTCGCAGAAGGCACCCAAGAGCGCTTGAGGAGCGGCGCATAGCGTCGCGCCCGGCTCTATATTCTTCAACCCATGGAACCTTGCGTCCCGCATCTGGGTTGAAAGGATTGAAAGGAGGCGCTGGCCATGGATAATCCCTCGAAGCAACTCGCGGACGAATATATACGCCTGGGCGGCCATCGCCGGGCGGTGATCGACGATAACATCGTATCCACACGCTGCTGGGAAAAAGATACGCCCGAGGCCGCACAATTCTGGAAAGACCGTATAGACACCCTGGATGCCGCCAACCGCAGGCAGGTCGTATCCTTCCTGCCGACAATCAACAGGATCTGATCGCCGGCCGGCACAGTCTTGCAAAGGCGGCCGATCATGTCGAACAGCGCCAAGACCGGCAGCACGGACGCGTTTAACTGGCATCAGCCGCACACGCTTCGGTAAATCGGTCGAAAGCCAAGCGCAGATCGATGATGCTGCGAAGGAAGCTTCCGCAGCAGCGGGCGATGGCGGAGCGCTCAATGTCTATCGCCTGGTCCCGGTCGCCGCCGCCAACGATCTAAACTGGCAAAATTCACCCGCACAGGGCGAGATCGTGGTCGAAGCCCGCACGGCAGGCGATGCCAGCATCGTCGCCGCAAGCTGCGAACTCGATTCTCATGGAGGTCGATTCAGCGCCGCCGAAGACGTTACCACGATGAACGCCAGCGCCTTCCGCAACGACAAGCTCTATACCGTCGTCGAGATCGAGCACGGCAGGCGCTTAGAGCGCGGCGTTATCGAAGGCGACATCGCCGTCGACAACATCCGCCCGGCGCAGGCCTGACTCAGTTCCGCAGCCGATATCCCGTCTTGAAAATCCAGCCAAGTGTCGCAAGGCAGATCGCCAGGAACATGGTGATCATCCCAAGGCTGAGCAACGGATTGACGTCGGCGATGCCGTAGAAGCTCCAACGGAAACCGCTCACCAGATAGAGCACCGGATTGAAGTGGCTGACGGCCTGCCAGAAGGGCGGCAGCATGTTGATCGAATAGAAGCTGCCGCCAAGGAAGGTCAGCGGCGGCACCACGAGCATCGGGATCAGGTTCAACTGCTCGAAGTTGCCTGCCCATATGCCGATCATGAAGCCGAACAGGCTGAAAGTGACCGCCGTCAGCAGGAAGAACAGGATCATCATGAAGGGATGCTCGATCCTGACCTCCACGAAGGCATTGGCCGTCAGAAGGATAATGAGCCCGATCAGCAGCCCCTTGGTGGCCGCAGCTCCCACATAGCCGAGCAGGATCTCCGTCATCGCAACCGGCGCTGACAGCACCTCGTAGATCGTGCCGGTGAATTTCGGAAAATAGATGCCGAAGGAACCGTTGCCGATGCATTGCCCGAGCAGCGTCAGCATGATGAGCCCCGGCGTGATGAAGGCGCCGTAGGAAACGCCTTCCACCTCTTGGATGCGCGAGCCGATCGCCGCGCCGAAGACGATGAAATAGAGCGAGGTGGAAATCACCGGCGAGAAGACGCTCTGCAGCAGCGTGCGGCGCGTGCGCGCCATTTCGAAGAAATAGATCGACTTGATGGCTTCGAAGTTCATTTCGTGCCTCCCACGAGCGCCACGAAGATATCCTCGAGCGAACTCTGCCGCGTCGAAAGATCCTTGAAGTGGATGTTCTGCGCCGCAAGCCGGGTGAGCAGCGCGGCGATGCTCTCCTGCTCGCTATGCGCATCGAAATCGTAGATCAACCGGTTTCCGTCGGGTTCCAGCGACAGGCCGTTTCCGGAGAAACATTCGGGCAGCTCGTCCAGCGGTTCGGCAAGCTCGAGGATCAGCTGCTTGCGGCCGAGCTTGGTCATCAGCGCGGTCTTGTCTTCGACCAGCAGCAGCTTGCCGCCGTTGATCACGCCGACGCGGTCGGCGATCTCTTCGGCCTCTTCGATGTAATGCGTCGTCAGGATGATGGTGACGCCGGACTCGCGCAGCCTTTCCACGACCCGCCACATATCCTTGCGCAGCGTCACGTCGACGCCCGCCGTCGGCTCGTCGAGGAAGAGGATCTCCGGCTCGTGGCTGAGTGCCTTGGCGATCAGCACGCGCCGCTTCATGCCGCCGGAAAGCTCCCGCAGCATATTGTCCTTCTTGTTCCACAGCGAAAGGTCGCGCAGCACCTTCTCGATATGCGCCGGGTTCGGCTTCTTGCCGTGCAGCCCGCGGGAAAAGCTCACCGTATTCCAGACGGTCTCGAACTGATCCGTCGTCAGTTCCTGCGGCACCAGCCCGATCATCGTCCGCGTCGCCCGGAAATCCTTGACGACATCGTGCCCGGCGACCAGCACTTGGCCGCTGCTCGGATTGACGATGCCGCAGACGATCGAAATCATCGTCGTCTTACCCGCGCCGTTCGGCCCGAGCAGGGCCAGGATCTCGCCCTTCTCGACATCGAGATCGATGCCTTTCAGCGCCTCGAACCCGTTGGCGTAGCTTTTTGTGAGGTTTCGGATGGAAATGATGGGTGCCATTGCGGATTTCTTGAGTATTTCCTCGTTTTTCGTCCGCTATATAGCCCCTTTGTTACACTTTGACATCCTGCCGGCGCTGAACAGACTATTCAGCGAAAGCATCTTTATGCGTAGATGCTGATGAGGAACCGCGCCGCAGTGACGATCAGGAAGATGCCGAAGCCGATCTCCAATTGACGCTTGCTCATCCGGTGGGCGAGCCGCGCGCCGATCGGCGCGATATACATCGTCAGCGGAATAATGAACACCACGGCGATCCAGTTGATGAAGCCGGTCGAAAACGGTGGCAGGCCCGATACACCCCAACCGGCCCAGACATAGCCGAACAATCCGGGCAGCGAGATCAGCACGCCAACGCCTGCAGACGTCGCCACCGCCTGGTGCATCGGCCGCGAATAGAGCGTCATGAAGGTATTGTTGAGAACGCCGCCGCCGATCCCCATCAGGCCGGAAAGAATACCGATGCCCGTCCCGACCAGGAACTTGAATGGATTACCCGGCAAGTCGCTGCCGAGCCGCCAGCTCGCGCGGTTGAAAATCATGCGGAAGGCGACGAGCAGCGCGACGGCTGCAAAGATCAATCGCAAGGTCACGCTCGACGCTTCAGAGGCAATCACCGCCGCGATAATCGCGCCGAGCGGCACGGCGATGATCCAACCGCTCAGGAGCTTCTGGTCGACCGCCCCGTGACTGCGATGCGCCATATAGGACCTGAGCGACGTCGGAACGATGATCGCAAGCGAGGTGCCGACCGACAGGTGCATGCGCACCGCCTCCGGCACATCGAGCCAGCCGAACACCTGATAAAAGACTGGAACGAGGATCGCGCCGCCGCCGATGCCGAAGAGACCGGCAAGCAGGCCCGCAACCGCGCCCGCAGCCGCCAGCATCAGTGCAAAAAGGGCAAGCTCCGAAACAGCCGGCATCGCGATCTCCCCACCTTCCAAGCAGGCCGGATCACGGAAAAGAAAATCAGCCGCAGGTTTTATTTGTCATCAAGCGGTGATCTTCTTCGCAGATAAGAAGTGTCGAGGCAAGCAACGGCTTCCGCGCCGCCGCCCATTCCTTTGCGGAACCGTTTCCAGGGCGCTCGTTACGTCCGATTTTCGCTGCCTCGCGTATAGTAAGCAGTCATTGCCAGTCACGAAATCCTAAGAATCCGGCCTCGCGTTCCCCTGCCCGGCCGGCCCAGCTTGAGCCGGCTCCTGGGCCGGCTTTCTTTTTTCGTCTAAAAGCATCCGATTCCTGCCATACCGCAGTGAAATTACGCATGCCTCAGGATATTCACCAGGCGGCCGAAAGGGTCGCGCACGTAAAACCGCCGCACCCCCCAAGGCTCGCTCGCCGGACCATATTCCACCACGATACCTTCGCGGATGACCCGCTGATAGACCTCATCGAGATTGTCGACTTCGATAGAGAGGTCGGGCACAGCCGTTCCGGAGCCACCTTCGGTCGCAAAGCTGACCTGCGGCCCCGCGCTCGCATCCGCCGCATAAGTTACGATCCATCCATGATCCATGACGACATCCATGCCGAGGATGCCTTGATAGAAAGCCTTGGCGGCTTCTATATCGGAAACCGCAATGTTCGCGACAATGCGTTTGACGGTCATGTCGTCCTCCCTGGTAGCGTGCCATGGGACAATACTTACGGTCGCAATGGTGGGATGTAATTTGGTCGCCTATGCGGCAGCCGGTCAGCTAAGCTGCCTCTAGTGGGCAACGTCTGCGTTTTGGCGCAAAGCGGAAGGGTTTGTTTTTCCGACGATGGCTGATCTCGGTTAAAATCGTACAGCGTGGGGCCTCAGTAATTTTACCTCAACAACAGATCGATCCGGTGTCGGATTGGCAAAGCCTCGTACGTCCTTAGGATCGTTAATTCCATCAATTCAAAAGGATCACGACCATGCCGAACACCATACGCTTGCATCGCGTCCTGGCAACCAGCCCGGAGAAGGTCTATCGCGCGTTTCTCGAAGCGGATGCGCTCGCCAAGTGGCTCCCCCCTAACGGCTTTACCTGCACTGTGCATCACTTTGAACCGACAGTCGGCGGAAAGTTCAAAATGTCCTTCCGGAACTTTACAACGGGCAAAAGCCACGCATTTGGTGGCGAATATGTCGAGCTCGCCCCAGGCGAACGCCTGCGCTACACGGACAAATTCGACGACCCCAACCTGCCTGGCGAAATGGAAGTCGCTGTGACCTTGAAGAAAGTTTCGGTCGGGACCGAGCTGGAGATAACGCAGGCAGGCGTGCCCGACGTTATTCCACCAGAGGCGTGTTACCTCGGTTGGCAGGAGTCGCTGCGAAACCTGGCACGGCTCGTCGAGCCGGAGATCAATGAGTAGCACTCAGGATCGAGCAAAGGTTGTCGGGATCGGATCGCGTTGACGATCTTCGCGATCCGGTCTGAGAATACGCTTTAAGTCGGCATTGCCAATGCGAGCGCTCCGCCTGGCTCTTGGCGCCAAGCTGCCATCCGCTACCCACCTGCCCCGCATCGGTCGCCCACCAGGTTTAATTGCAATAAACCCTGCCGCCTTTGCGGGATCTGAGATCGAAGTGAAAATGGTTCCAGTGCTCCGGGTTGCTGCCGGGACCGAGCACGGTGTTGAAATACCGGCAGCTGTCGGAGCGCACGGCCTTGAGTAGCCTGCCCTCGCGGAACGAGAAGAGGCCCTTCCTGCGCACGTCGATCTGGTGGCCGTTCTTCAGCACGAACTTGCCGACGTCGATCGCGTTGCCGCGTGCGTGTTCGGACATCGGATTGTATCTCTGGCGGCTGTTGTTCATGCGCCGGCAGGAATAGCCGCCGAGCGGCTGGATCGTCTTGACGCCAGACCAGTAGCGAAAGCGGGCCGATGGCGCGAGTTCGTTCTTCACCCATTTGGCGAAGGCAAGCGTCACCTGGCAGTTCAGCGTCACCGCAGGCCTCACGCCGATATTGCCGGAAAGCCCCTGCAGCGAGACCGGATAAGGCACCTGGCAGGACGGGCCGTCGTTGATCGCCGGCTTATCGGTGAAGATCA